>DXAB01000095.1 GCA_019117265.1 Candidatus Olsenella pullicola | reverse complement strand
CGGTGTACCAATCAGCGCAACTCCCTGCCGAGAAATACGGCCCTCTGTACCGTGGCGACCGCCCCGCTGTCGGGAAATACGGCCCTCTGTACCGTGACGCCCGCCCTGCTGCCGAGAAAATCAGTCGAGTGTACGCCGAATGCCGAACAAGGCAGCCCTCTGTACCATACTCGGCGGCTTGGTCGGCCCTTCTCGTTGCCGCGCATGGTACAGATCACCGCTTTTCTCGACGTAAAACTCAAAAAGTGGTACAGCCCCGAGCTTTTCTCGGCATCGGGGGAGTGCGGTGTCCACGCGCGGCGACTTTGGTGCTCGTGCACAAACGAGACGCAGCTCACGAGCCAAGCTCTGGTTCCAAGAACATGTTTGCGACGCCTTGCGGCTGCGATACTTGCATCATCGAGACCCCGCCCCTCCGTTTGCCATGCCGGAGGGGCGGGGTCTTTTGCCGGGGTCTTTGCCGGGTTTCCCCTGGGTCATTTGCGCCCTCGCTATCCCGCGGGCTTTGTCTGCACGCACAACGACGTGCCCGCCAGCGAGAAAAGCGTCGTTCGTGCAGACGGTGAACCGCCTCTCCTCCCGCCGTAGCATCTCCTCAACATGCGCGGAGTGGTCCGCGTCCGATGCTCTGGAGAGGAGCCGAGTATGTCGTTCAAGGTCATGGCAATCTGTGCGGGAAGGCACGGCGGCAACGGCGAGGCGCTCGCCAAGGAGGCACTCTGCGCCGTTCAGGAGGCCGGCGGCGAGGTCGAGCTCATCAACCTCTTTGACTACAACATCTTGCCCTGCACCGGCTGCGAGGGCTGCACGATGCAGATGGGCAAGGTGGGCGCCGGCCTGCAGAAGGAGTATCACGGCTGCGTCCTCAAGAACAAGGACGACGTCGACGCCATCGTGAGCGAGCTGCGCACCTGCCACGGCGTGATCTTCGCCGTCCCGACCTACGACCTCACGCCCAGCTCGGTCTACACGCGCTTTGCGCAGCGCTTCCTTGCCTACGAGCTCTCCTTCCTTCTCGCCATTGGCGCGGTGAAGGAGAACCCCCACACCGTGGCCGGTCTCATTGCCGTGGGCGGCTCCATGCACGACTGGCAGTCGCTTGCCCTGGAGAGCCTGCAGGCCACCATGTTCACCATGTCGCTGCAGGTCGTCGACCGCTACATGGCCCAGCGCGACGGTCGTCCGGGCAACGCCTTTGTCTGGGGCGACGACGTTGAGTGGGGCGGCCAGATCGCCCGCGCCCGCAAGATGGGCGAGAACATCGTCAAGGCCATCCAGACGCCCGTGGAGGAGCGCACCTGGCTCGGCGACCCCAACGACGGCGTGTGCCCCAACTGCCACAGCTCGCTCGTCTACCCCGGCGACAAGCACTGGGACGGCATCGAGTTCCCGTGGGAGTGCGCCGTGTGCGGCGCCGGCGGCGACCTCGCAATCAACGAGGAGACCGGCCGTCCCTACCTCAAGATTGCCGAGAACGGTCTCATCCGCGACCGCAACGATGACAAGGCCCGCGCCGAGCACCTGAACGAGATTAACAAGACCCGCGACGAGTTCTTCGCGCACCTCGACGAGGTCAAGCCCCTCATGGAGAAGTACGCCAAGATGGAGTTCCCCACGCTCAAGATCGAGCGCTAGCGCAAGTGACGGGGCGGTGGCGCCGCGAGCGCCCCGCCCTCGCTACGCGCGCGTGGCGCGAAGGTCGTCGCTCGTGCGGGGCTTTGTGCGCGTCTCGAGAAGCCCGAGGTAGAGAAGGGCTCGGATGGAGAGATGAAACAGGAACAGGTCCTCTCCGGAGCTGAGGTCGTTTCCCGTGATCTCGCGGATGCGACCGAGGCGATAGAGCAGCGTGTTCTTGTGCAGGCACAGCAGGAGCGCCGTTCTCGCCGTGCTGCAGCCGTTCTGCATGTAGGCGTAGAGCGTCTCGACGAGCTCGCTGCCGTGCCTGCGGTCATGGTCGAGCAGCTCCCAGATCGCCGGGTGCACGTAATTGAGAACGTTCACCCGGTCGTTGGCGATGTCGAAGAGCTCCATCGGGGCGTAGTCGCAGTAGGCGTAGACGTGGGAGTCGTCGAGCACCTTCGTGTACATCGACCCCAGCCTGATCGCTGCCTGGGCCTGCGCCAGGTGCCGGCGCACCTCGCACGTGTCCTCGAAGGCGTTGCTCACGCCGACGAGGACGTCGTTGTCCTTGGCAACGCGCCGCAGCGTACGACGGTCGTAGGCCGTGAGCGTGGGCCCCTCTGCCCTGCTCGCCAGAATCACGAGGCTCCCCTCGTAGCTGGTCGTGAGACTCTTGGTGAGGATGGGGGAGAGCTGGGCTCGAAGGCTCTCCTCGTCTCGCGTGGAGAAGGGGCGCCCGTTGGGCTTCACCGCAATCACAAAGAGAGCGGGCAGAGGCGTGAGCCCAAGCAGCGCAAGGCGCCTCGCCGTGGCCTCGGGGGTGGGCTGCTCGTCCTCGAGCAGGCGGCGCAGGAAGTAGGCCTCCATCTGGGCGCTTCCCACCGTGAAGACCTCGCCCTTCTGGAGCTCCTGCCCAACGGCGCGGCAGCAGAGCGAGAGGAGCCCCTTGTCGCCCTCGGCAAACGGCCGCTCGTGCGCCATCAGCATCACGCGTGCGATGCAGATGCCGTGCACGATCACGTTCTGCGTCATCGTGTTGAGGCCGAGCACGGAGTTGTGGCACACCAGGGGGCCGCGGCTGCGGGCGAGCCGCTCGTCGATCTTCTCGCTCTCGATGTGGGCGAGGCCGTCCTCGAGGATGTCACCGAAGGACATCTCCTCGCGCATCACGCGCGCGTAGGCGGAGCTCTCGTTCACGCCAGGGGTCACGCCGCTGGAGGCAATGTAGTGGTAGCTCGGGTCAACCACGACGAGCGGGTTTCCCAGTGCGTCCGCTGCCACCTCGACGAGGTGCTGAAGCCCGTGGTCCGAGAGCAGCGCCTCAATGACGGCCCTCTCCGCGTCTTTGTGCGCAGCGTCCTGTCCCATGTGGCGAGCTCCTCTCGATGCCGTGCGGGCGCGAATGCCCGTCTCGGTGATGATAGACAAAAGATGGGGGTGGTGTGAGCATGACAGCTTCCAGGCTCTTCGGGAGTGGGGAGTCGGTCGACGAGCGCATCGAGGACGCGGTCTTCTCGCTCATGAGGACCACGGACATCCCCGACATCCGCGTGGCGGACGTCATCAGGCTGGCGGGGGTCTCGCGCTCCACGTTCTATCGTCACTTCAACTCGGTCGATGACGTGGTAAAGGCCTTTGAGACGGACCTTCTCGCAAACATGCACTCCATCAACAGCCTTGCCCTCAAGGCGCGCTTTGCGCAGGCGGAGCTTGATCCCACGCCCACGATGATTCGCCGCATGGAGCTTCTCGCCGAGCGTCGCGACAAGGTGGTGGCGCTCAACGGGCCCCACGGCGACCCCCAGTTTGTCCACAAGGCAACGGTCCTCATGCACGAGCACTTTCGCGAGCGGCTCGCCGAGGTGGAGGGGCCGGCAACATATCGTGACTTCTACCTCGCCTTTGTGCTGGCGGGGCACCACAACGTCATCCAGTACTGGCTCGAGAAGCGCCCGGACGTGGAGCCGGAGGTCGTGGCCGGCGTGCTCAACCGCCTCCTCTATGCGCCCTTCTTCCTCGACGAGTCCAACGCGCGGCACGTTCCCGCCTCGCCCTTTGGCGAGAAGGGCGAGCGGCGCCGCCAGCGGTAGCGCACGGGCGGCGAGCGGCGGGCGAGAAGAACGTCGAAACAGGCAATCTACCTGCTGAAAGGAACAGCTCATCAAAAAATGTCCCGATAAGGGAAACGAAGCGCCCTCGCGTGTTCTTCTTGGCGGGAGACGTCGTTTATAGGATGCAGGCAAAGGTCGAACGTAGGTTATGGAAAGGGATGTGATGCTATGGTCAAGCTAGGCAGGAACATGCGCAGCGTCTCCATCGTGGGAGTGGGCTGCACGCCGTTCAAGGACTTTGAGGACCACCCCGAGACCCAGGGAATCGGAGAGGGCGAGGCGTTTGGCTATGCCGCCCTCGAGGCCATCGCCGATGCCGGTCTCGAGCCGCGCGACGTGGACTTCTACTATCACGGTGCGGCAAACCCCTATCTCATCAACGACTGCATCACGCCCAACATGCAGGTGGCCGACTGGTTTGGCATGAGGGGCAAGGGCTCCGTCCACCACTCCGAGGCCTGTTGCACGGGTTACGTGGCGCTCGAGCAGGCCGTGATGGCCGTTGCCTCCGGCACCTATGACGTGGTGCTCTCCGGCGCCGTTGACCTGGCGAGCACGCTGCCCGTGGAGCACATGCCCTCTCACGTGCGCCAGGACTTCCCGCTTGAGGTCATGATCCCCTCGCTCGACAAGATCTACGACCGTGCCTACGGCCGTCCGCTCGACGGGGCCTTCGGCGTCTCCTTTGACAACTGGATCAACGAGTACTCGATGGTCTACGACCTCGACGCCGACAAGATTGACGACGCCCTGAACGGCCTCACCAAGAGCCTGCGTCGCGGCGCCGTGGCCAACCCGCTCGCCTACTACGAGACCACCGTCGAGCAGGATGCGGCCGAGATGGGCTTTGACTCCGCCGACGAGTACCTCAAGAGCATGTACAACCCCAAGGTCACCCAGTACCTGCGCGTGACCGGCTTTGAGAAGAAGTGCGACGGCGCGTCCGCCATCGTGGTCATGCCCACCGAGAAGGCACTCGCCATGGGCGTGCCGCATACCCCGATCGAGGTCCTGGGCACCGGCGCGTCCGCCGTTGAGGCGGGCCTGGTCCACAACGAGCACTGGGCGACGGAGGTTGCCGCCAAGCAGGTCTATGAGCTCACGGGCGTCTCGCCCGACGAGATCGACCTCTTCATGTGCAACGACTTCTTCCTTGCCTCCGAGATCTGCTCGGCAGAGGAGTGCGGCTACATCCCGCGTGGCGAGGCGTGGAGGTACGCCATCGAGGGCCGCACCGCCTTTGACGGAGACAAGCCCATCAACCCGCACGGCGGCCGCTGCAACTTCGGCCACGCCCACGGCGCCTCCGGCATCGCCGACATCTACGAGGCCGTCAAGCAGATGCGCGGCGAGGCGGGCGCCACGCAGATGGCCAAGCGTCCCCAGACCACGTTCCTGCGCGGCTTTGGCGGCTCCCAGAACGTCCGCTGCCAGATCCTGCGCACCGTCGAGTAGCCAAGGAGGCATGACTCATGCAGCTTGAGAAGATGGAGCCCATCGTCAAGAAGTTCTACGAGGGTCTTGAGGAGGGCAAGCTCTACGGGAGGCGCTGCCTGGAGTGCGGCGCGGTCGAGTTCCCGCCGCACCTGGCCTGCAACGCCTGCGGCTACCACGAGACGGAGTGGTGCGAGGTCTCCGGTCACGGCCACCTCATCGACTTCACCGTCCCCGGCCCCCAGAACGACAAGCCCTACCTGCGTGAGGTGGGAAAGTACGCCTACGGCGCCGTCGAGCTGGACGAGGGCCCTCAGTACACCTACGTGATCTTTGGCATCACCAAGAAGAAGGCGCCCGAGATTCGCGCCCGCCTCATTGCGGGAGAGACCGTGGGCGTTCACCCCAAGGTCATCGACCGCCCGGGCTACAAGGAGCTCTGCTTCGAGCTCGACTAGCGATACGAGCGACACCCCTCCATCACATCACGAGAAAGGAAGCATCATGAACCAGGAAGTTCTCGAGCAGGTCTGCGAGTTCGCCAAGTCCGCCTACAAGTACGACGGCGAGGTCACCGCCGACACCACCTTCGCCGAGCTCGGCAAGGGCTCCATGAAGATGATCGCCCTCACCTCCATGATCGAGAACGAGCTCGACGCTGAGGTGCCCATCCGCGAGGTCATGACCATGAAGACCGTCGGCGAGCTCGTGGAGCGCGTCGAGGAAGAGATGGAGTAGACCGTGGGCCTCATGGACACCCTGCGCGAGCGCGCCGCAGCGCGCCCGATGCGCGTCGCCTTCCCCGAGGGTGACAACGAGACCATGATGCGCGCCGTGGCCGAGCTCACCGAGGCCGGCCTCGCCCGGTGCGTGCTCGTGGGCGATGGCGCCGAGCTCGCGCGCCTCGCCGCAGAGCGCGGCATCTCCCTTGAGGGCGTCGAGGTCGTGGACGTTACCGACGAGGAGGCCAACGCCGCCTGCGCCGAGCGCTACCTCGCGCACCCCGACTGCAAGTACAAGCCCAAGGGCGTGGCGCGCCGCATGACGCGCCCCCTCGAGCGCGCCCTCATCATGCAGGTGCTCGGCGACGTGGACGTCATGTTCGCCGGCATTGCAAACGCCACGGGCGACATCATCCTCGCAGCCCAGACCATCGTGGGCCTTGCCGAGGGCGTTGACACGATCAGCTCATGCGGCATTGCAGACGTGCCCGGCTGGAGCGGCGGCGAGAACGGCCTCATCGGCTTCGGCGACTCCGCCGTGTGCGTGAACCCCACCCCCGAGGAGCTGGCGTCGATTGCCATCGCCTCAAGCGAGACCGTGGCTGCGCTCACGGGCTGGGACGTGCGCTGCGCCCTTCTCAGCCACTCCACGGACGGCTCGATGGACAACGAGCTTGTGGACAAGGTCCGCGCTGCTCGCGACATCGCCCGGGAGCGTCGTCCCGACCTCAGGATCGACGGCGAGTTCCAATTTGACGCCGCCGTGCGCCCGGACGTGGCCGCCAAGAAGGTGCATCACGAGTCCGAGGTTGCCGGCCGCGCGAACCTCCTCATCTGGCCGGACATCAACGTGGGCAACATCGGCGTCAAGATCATCCAGAACCTCACCGGCGCCGACGCCTACGGCCCCATGCTCCAGGGCTTCAAGAAGATCGTGTGCGACTGCAGCCGCTCCGCCCCGGTCTCCGAAATCGTGGGAAACGTGGTCATGAGCTGCGTGCGCGCCCAGGCGATGGAGGGGTAGCATGAGCGAGAAGAACTATCGCGTCCTTGCGATCAACCCGGGCTCTACCTCAACCAAGGTGGGCCTGTTCGAGGGGGAGGCCGAGGTCTTCTCGGAGAATGTGGCCCACTCCGCCGAGAAGCTCGCCCAGTTCCGAACCATCTCCGACCAGCTGCCGTACCGCCGCGACACGATCCTCGAGGCCATCGGCGGTCACGACGTGGACCTCTCGAGCGTGGACGCCTTCGTCGGCCGCGGCGGCGGCCTGCTGCCCACCCCGGGCGGCACCTACGCCGTGAACGACGTCATGCTGCGCCACGCCCAGGTCGGCGAGAACGGCGTGCAGCACCCGGCGCAGCTGGGCCCCCAGCTCGCCCATGAGTTCGCTCTCTTCGCGTGCCCCGGCGGCAAGCCCGCCTTCGTGGTGAATCCGCCCGACACCGACGAGCTCTGCGACCTTGCGCGCATGACCGGCGTGCGCGGCGTGTACCGTCGCGTCCATCTGCACGCGCTCAACCTCAAGGAGACCGCCATCCGCCACGCGGCGTCGCTGGGCAGGCGCTACGAGGACTGCTGCTTCGTCGTGTGCCACATCGGCGGCGGCATCTCGGTCTCCGCGCACGACCATGGCCGCATGGTCGACGGCAACGACATCGTGGGGGGCGACGGCCCCATGGCGCCCACCCGCTGCGGCTCGGTGCCCGTGGTCGAGCTGCTCGACTACCTCGACGAGCACGGCATCGCCGAGACGAGGCGCATGTGCATGAAGACCGGCGGCTTTGTCGACCTTCTGGGGACCTCCGATGCGCTTGACGTGAGCCGTCGCGCAGAGGCGGGGGACGTGGCGTGCAAGCGCGCGTGGGACGCGATGATCTATCAGATCTGCAAGACCATCGGCGAGATGGCCTGCGTGCTCGGGGGCCACGTTGACGGAATCCTGCTTGGTGGCGGCATGGTCCACAACGAGGGTCTCGTCGCCACCATTCGCAGGCGCTGCGAGTGGATCGCCCCCGTCACGGCCTATCCGGGCGAGTTTGAGCTCGAGGCCATGGCGGCCGGTGCCCGCCGCGTGCTCTCCGGCGAGGAGCGGCCGCGCACCTACACCGGCGTTCCCGTCTTCACCGGGTTCGACGACTAGCCTGGCTCTTTGTGTGGGCGGCCGCGTGCGAGGCCCTTCTCGCCGCGGTCGCCCTTCTCGCCACCCCGGGCGTTCCAGCCGGTGCGCCCGTTTTGCCGCCCCGGACGCCCTAGCCGGTTTTGGGCAAAAAGTTTTATATCGTCGACCCTTGAGCAGGCTAACCTGACATCAAAGAAATATATAGTTATCATTAAACATTAATCGAATGGGCCTGTCAGCGGGATCTGGCGTCGTTGCTATAAAATATTTAGCCCAAAACTGCCAGAAACAACTCTGATGGGTAGTCCCCGTGAGCACGGACAACCATAGAGATATACAATATGCGCTTATACGCCATCAAAAGTAAAATCTCAAACCGCGGACGAAATAGCCACCGATAAGGATGCGGCGAGAAATCCGATGTGGATTACGCTCCTAGCTCTGTGGGCGAAGCGCGTGGTAGAGCACCACCGACGTCACGTAGCCAATGATGACCAGCCAGACATAGCTGTTGAGCCATGCCGCCACAAGTCCGGGTCCACCCGTGTGCACGAAGGCCTCGGTGAGCGAGATGATGGTCACGAAGATGAGGTTTTCAATGAAAATCTGCACGTAGACGCGCCAGCCTGCCTCTCCGGCCCATCCGGTGAGCGCGCGGGCAACCGCCCCGGTGGGCAGCACGAGCTGCGCGATCACGTTGGTGGCAAGCGCAACGCAGGTGAAGGTGTACCAGGTGTGATCAAACGGGGCGCCGTCGATGATGGTGGCGCTCGTGTTGATGACGATTGCCAGGACAAGGTCCTGGATGATGACGTTGCGGTTGAACTCGCACATGGCTGCCTCTCTCACAAAACCTACGAGAAGAGCGTACTTCTCACCGCGAGGCACAGATAGGTGCGAGGCCCCAGAAGAGGCCCCGCGCCCGCACGAGCATTTGTGCATGTGGTACAGCTGCCAAAAGGGGACGTGCTTTTCCTCCCAGAGAGAAGGGGACGGGTTTGGCCGAACCGTTGGCGAATATGATTCGGTTTCGGATCAGCTGCAGCAATACTTGTTAGAGTCTGTTTCTACGGATGAAGGTT
>DXAB01000094.1 GCA_019117265.1 Candidatus Olsenella pullicola | reverse complement strand
TTGTATGGCGTTTGCCTTGCCTTGTAGGGCGGGCGATTTCGCCCGCCGAACCGCCAGCACTGTGGTGACCACGCGCTCCCCCGGACCCACCAGGCCGAACAGTGCGGCGTTGAGCGCAGCCGTCGAATTGGCCAGGAAGCACACGTGGTCGGCGCGCGGGCAGCCAAGCAGCGCTGCCACCGCCTCGCGGGCGCGCAGCACCACGCGGCCGGCGTCGAGCGCGCCCGCGGACGCGCCGCGCCCCGCGTTGCCGAGCGAGCCCATCGCCGCCACGACGGCGTCCACGACCTCCTGCGGCTTGCGCATCGTCGTTGCCGCGTTGTCCAGGTAGATCATCAACCCCACGTCCTTCTCGCAAATGATTCAAAAGGGGTCTGTCCCCTTTTGAATCATCGGAACTCGAGCAGATCAATTACGGTCATGGCCTCCACGGGGACGCCGTCGGCGGCAAGCGCGGCGGCAAGCTCTTCGCGCGCCTCCGGCGTCGTCTTCCACGCCAGGCCGCAGCCGGCCGCGACCTCGCCGGGCACCGGAATCATCCGGCCGCCCAGGCCGCGCCGCTGGCAGCACTCCTCGCATGACATCGCCGCCGCCGTGGTGGGAAACGTCACCACCAGAGACGGCACCCGCACGCGCGCCATCGCCCGCCGTCGGCCCTACGGCCGCACCACGAGGCTCGCGCCGGTCAGGCGCTGCGCGATCACGTACATGTTGGTGATCTCGCCCACGGCAAGCGTGTCCGCGATGCCGTAGTGGTCGAGACAGGTGCCGCAGGTGAGGACCTCCACGCCCGCCGCCGCAAGGCCGCGCAGGTCCTCGAGCGCCGGAGACCCCTCGCAGCTGAGGTGCGCGCCGCCGTTGTAGAGCAGCACGGTCGCGGGCAGCTCGTCGAGCTGCGTGAGCGAGTAGACAAAGCTCCCCATGAGCTTCCTGCCCAGCACGTCGTCGCCGGTTCCCATGCACTCGGACGTGATCGCCACGACCACGTTGCGCGGCGCCGCGGCGGCAGGGACGTCACAGGTCACGGCCTCGGGCTCGCCCGCCGCGACCGCAACAGCCGCGTCCGCGCGCACGGTGACGCGCCACTCCTTCTCCCCGGTGCGCTCGCTCGAGACCGCGCAGCCCTTGCCCTCGCCCATGCGGGTGAGGTTCTGCACGGCGATCTCGTTGTCGACGATGGTCTCCACCATGCCCGGGCCCGCCAGCGCGCCGAGCGCCTTGAGCGTCCGCACCACCGGGATGGGGCACGCCTCGCCCCGCGCGTCGATCGTCAGCATCGTCTCTGCCATGTCGTCCTCCCATCAGGCCCCACGGGCCACCGTCGTCTCGTCCCGCAGTCCCGCACGGCGAGAAGAACCTCCCCGCGCGAGCCCTTCCTAACCCAGGTCCAACGCCGCCAGCGCAGCCCCGATGGCGCCCGCATAGCGCGCCTCGGGGCGGGTCGTCACCGGCGCGCCAAGAAGCGCGGCCAAGCGCTCCACCACGTAGCCATTGTCGCAGAGCCCGCCCGTCAGGTAGTACGGCGCCGTGCCACCCGCCGACGCCACGAGCGTGGCCACGCGCGCCGCCACGCTCTCCACCACGCCGCTCGCAATGTTCTCGCGCGGCTCGCCGCGCCCCACGAGGCTGATGACCTCGCTCTCGGCAAAGACGGTGCACATGCTTGAGATCCTCGTCGGCTCGCCCGTGCGTGCGAGCGCGGAGAGCTCCTCCTGGGAGACTCCCAGGCGGTCGGCCATGACCTCGAGGAAGCGCCCCGTGCCCGCCGCGCACTTGTCGTTCATGGCAAACTTTGCCACGCGTCCCGAACGCAGGCGGATGACCTTGGTGTCCTGGCCGCCCACGTCGATGACGGTGCCCCCAGGACCAAAGAGGTGCGCCGCCCCACGCCCGTGGCAGGTGATCTCAGTCACCACCTTGTCCGCGTAGGGCACCGCGACGCGCCCGTAGCCGGTGGCGACAACGCGCGCTCCCCCGCCCGGGGCAAGCCCCGCCGCCTCGAGCGCCGCGAGGGCGCGCGCCGCCGCGTCCACACTCGAGAAGCCAGTGGGCATGAGGTCCGTGTGCTCAAGCGCGCCGTCGGCGCCCAGCACGACGAGCTTCGTCGCCGTGGAGCCTATGTCCAGGCCGATCCCCAGCCGCAGGAACCTCTCGCCCGACACCACGACGACCACCTAGAGCGTCTCGATGAAGGCGGCGATGCGCGTCTCGAGCTGACCGAGGTCGCCGGAGGAGTAGTCGGTCTCTATCTTCATGTACGGCACGCCCGCCGCCTCCACGGCGCGCTCCATCCGCGCAGCCTCGACGTTGAAGGTGTGGCACGCCATGAGCACGCACTCGATCACGCCGTCCACCTGGTACTTCTTTGCCATCTCGAGCGTCGCGGCAAAGCGGTCGTCGTTGGGCGTCATGACGGAGCAGTTGATCTTGAGGTAGCGGTCGGCGATCGCGCGCAGGATGTCCGGCGCGTCCTCGTCCACCATGAAGCGGTTGGTGCGTTCGCCGGAGCAGTCGTCCTCGCAGACCACCACGCCGCCGTTCTTCTCGATCGTGGCGCCCACCTTGTTAATGACGCCGCCCACCGGGCAGCCGGTGATGAGGATGCGCTTGGCGCCCGCGCTGATGGGGCTGCCGCTCGCCTCGGCCTCCGCGCGACGCTGCTCGCACAGGCGCTCGAGGCTCTCCACGTACGCGCGCACGTCAAAGTTGAACGTGCCTGCGAACATCGTGCTCATGAGTTCCACGCCGCTCATCGCCGGCGGCACGCTCCGCTGCAGGTCGTAGAGGGCCAGAATCGCGCGGCGCAGGCGGTTGCGCAGGCGCGCGGCCTCGCGCAGGGCGTCGTCGGTGATCTGGATGCCGTAGAGCCGCTCGAGCTCCTCCTTGAGGCCAACGACCTCCTGATACCAGCCCTCGCGCTCGTGCTCGCGGGAGCGACCCTGCGGCAGGTGCAGCACATAGGTGGGCTTGAGCTCGTTCAGCAGCTCGTACATCTTCTTCTTGCCGTCGCAGGTGGTTTCGCCCACGATGAGGTCGCTGAAGTGGGTGAACGGGCACTTCTGCGAGTACGCAAAGCCATAGGTTGACTTGATGAGCGGGCAGAGGTTGGCCGGCAGGACCTCCTCTGCCGCGGGGATGACCTCGTCGGAGGTGCCGCAGAGCCCCACGCCGGAGGCGCCCGCGGCGTCGATCACCTCGAGCGGCGTGTAGCTGCAGAGGTATCCCACCAGGCGGCCGCCCGCCTGCTTGAAGTCCTTCACCTTGAGAAAGCTCTGGCGGCGCTGCTCGTTGAACTCCTCGAACGTGCGCGGGAGCTCGATGGGGGTGCTGGCGTCGGTCATTGGTCCTCCTGCTGATCCGTGATTCCGCCTCCGCGGCCATCCAACTAGTTTGGCCACCAAACAAAGAGTAATCTATCGTTGTAGTTTCGAAACTCCAATGCCCCCGAACGGTAGGATTGCTTCGAGGAGGTGCGCCATGGGACTTGCGGAGCTGCTGGGCGTTGGGCCCGGCGTGACATCGGTCGTGGGCAGTGGCGGCAAGACGTCGCTTCTGGCTGCGCTCGCGCGCGAGCTGTCGGGCACGGTCGTGCTCACCACCACGACGCACATCCTGCCGTTTGCGGGCGTGCCGCTCCTGATCTCGCCCAGCGCCGATGAGGTTGCCGCCGCTTTGCGCGCCTCGCGCGTGATCTGCGTGGGGTCGTACGGCAAGAAAAACAAGCTCGTAGCCCCTGAGCTGGGCATTTATGTGCTGGCGGACCTTGCCGACCACGTCCTTGTGGAGGCCGACGGCGCGCGGCGGCTCCCCCTCAAGGCGCACGCCGCCTGGGAGCCCGTGATCGCGCCACGCACCGCGCGCACGATTCTTGTGCTGGGCGCGCTCGGGCTCGGATGGCCCGTTGCCGAGAAGGTCCACCGCCCGGAGATTTTCTGCGAGCTTGCCGGGTGCGAGCCGGAGGACGTCGCAACGCCGGAGCTCGTCGCACGGGCGGCCAACGCCGAGGGCCTTGGTGACGTGGCGCTCGTCAACCAGGCGGACGCGGCGGCGGAGGCGGCACGCGAGCTCGCGGTCCTTCTCGCCACGCCGGCCCTTGTGGGCAGCGTCCAGGCCGGCTGGGCGCGCAGACCCTAGCGCCAGACCTCGCCGCGCTCCCCGTTGTCCGCGGAGAGCCGGGGCCCGCTCGCACCCCCTTGGTTTTGGGCAAAACGTTTGATGCGCAACGGCAGAAGCGGCGAGAAGAGCGCGCTTCTCGCCAGCGCCAACTGGGCAGACGCGGGCCCGGCCCGCCCCCCGGAGCCC
>DXAB01000093.1 GCA_019117265.1 Candidatus Olsenella pullicola | reverse complement strand
GGTAGAGTATCTTGAGATGGCTCTGAGACGATGATGCTTTCGGGACTGCCCCAGTCGGTAGTGGGAACGGCGTTGAAAACAAACTCGCCGTTCTGGTCTCGGATACGGCAGCCTTGATAATCTTGAAAAATCCTTGGCCGGCAGGCCTTTTACGCAGGGTCAATCGCCACCGTGAGATTCTCGCGCACGTGCACGCGACCAGCGGCAAGAAGCCCCACGACCTCGGGATAGAGCTCGTGCTCAATCTCGTGGATGTGCTCCTCGAGCTCATCGACCGTCCAACCCTCTTCAACGGGCAGCGCGCGCTGCGCGATGATGGGACCGGCATCGTAATCCGCATTGGCAAAGTGCACCGTCACGCCCGTAACCTTGACGCCGCGCTCGTACGCGTCGGCGATGGCGTGCGCACCGGGAAAGCTCGGCAGCAGCGCGGGGTGCAGGTTCACCACGCGGTTGGGGAACGCCGCCAAGATGGGGTCGTGCACCTTCCGCATGTAGCCCGCCATGATGACGTAGTCCACGCCACGGCGGCTCAGCTCGGAGGCAATGATCTCGTCCGCCTGCTCCGGGTCGGCATAGATCTCCTTGGAAAGCGTGAGGGTCTGCAGCCCCGCAGCCTCGGCGCGCTTGAGGCCAAAGGCGCTCGGGCGCGAGCTCACCACCAGCTCAATCGTCGCGTCGAGCGTGCCGTCGGCAATGCGGTCGATGATGGCCTGCAAGTTGGTCCCACTGCCGGAGATGAGAACGCCCAGCCTAACGCTCATCGTCGTACACGACCTTCCCCTTCTCGCCCGGCGTACCGGCTATCACGCGGCCGACCTCAAACGGCGAGAAGCCCTGCGCCACCAGCGCCTCGCAGACTGCATCCTCGTCGTCCGCGGCGCAGATGACCGCCATGCCCACGCCCATGTTGAACGTGCGATACGCCTCCTCCAGCGTAAGACCCGCCTCGCGAATCATGTACGTGATGACGGGCGGGATGTCCCACGCCGGGCCTGCCTCGCCCCCACGGTAGACCAACGCGTCCAGCCCCTCGGGCATGGCTCGGTCGAGGTTCTCGGTGATGCCGCCGCCAGTGATGTGCGCCATCGCGTGGACGGGCGCCCCGGCGCGCAGCGCGGCAAGAAGCCCGCCGGCGTAGATGGTCGTCGGGCGCATGACGGCGTCGGCGAGCGACTCCCCGCCCAGCTCGTCGAGCGGCGACTCCAGCTCCTCCACCGTGCGACCCTCGATGGCAACCTTGCGCACGAGCGAGTAGCCGTTGGAGTGGATGCCCGAGCTCGGCAGGCCCAGGATGACGTCGCCCTCGCGCACCAGGTCCGGGCCGATCATCTTGGGGCGGTCCACCACGCCCACCACAAAGCCGGCGAGGTCGTAGTCGCCCTCGGCCATGACGCCGGGGTGCTCGGCCATCTCGCCGCCCACGAGGGCGCAGCCCGACTTGCGGCAGCCCTCGGCGATGCCCCCCACGATCTTGGCCACGTGCTCGGCGCGCAGCTTGCCGATGGCCACGTAATCGAGGAAGAACAGCGGCTCGGCTCCCATGGGCACGATGTCGTCCACGCACATGGCAACGAGGTCCTCGCCCACGGTCTCGTGGCGGTCGAGCAGCTGCGCGATGGCGAGCTTGGTGCCCACGCCGTCGGTGCCGGAGACCAGAATCGGCTCCTCCATGTCCTTGAGCGCGGCCGCCGAGAAGCACGAGCCAAAGCCGCCCAGGCCTCCGATGACCTCGGGGCGGTTGGTTGCGGCAACGGCCGCCTTGATCGCGTCGACGGCGCGGGCGCCCTCGGCGGTGTCAACACCTGCGTCCTCGTAGCTCACATGCTTGGTGTTCTCAGCCATCTTGGTCCTTTCGGGTTGGGCGATTCAAAGGGGCTGCCCCTTTTGAATCATTATCGAGGAAGTCCTTCGCATCTTTGAGCGGCATCCGAGACGTCTCGGACGCCGCGGCAAGATTCTTGGGCTCGTACTCGGCAAGAAAGCGGTCGCCCCAGTACGAGCGCGGAATCTCAACGGGGTACTCCCCGGTAAAGCACGCCTTGCAATAGCCGTGGGCGTCGCCGCCGGGCACGCAGGCAAGAAGCCCCTCGATGGAAAGAAACCCCACGGAGTCCGCCTCGATGTGGGCGCGAATCTCCTCGAGGGTCATCTTTGCTGCGATGAGCTGGTCCTGACTGCCCGTGTCGATCCCGTAGAAGCACGGCCACGCAACCATCGGCGAGGCGGAGCGCACGTGCACCTCGGTCGCACCAGCCTCCTTGAGCATGCGCACGATCTGGCGGCTCGTGGTGCCGCGGACGATGGAGTCGTCCACCATCACCAGACGCTTGCCGCGCACCACATCGGGCAGGGCGTTGAGCTTCAGGCGCACGCCCATCTGCCGCAGCTCCTGAGTGGGCTGAATGAAAGTGCGCGCCACGTAACGGTTCTTGATGAGGCCCGTTCCAAAGGGAATCCCCAGCTCCTGGGCAAAGCCCTCGGCCGCAGGGGTGCCGGAGTCCGGCACGGAGATCACAAGGTCCGCCTCGACGGGCGTCTCCTGAGCCAGGCAACGCCCCATGTTGTTGCGCATGAGGTAGAAGCTCGAGCCGTCCTTCATCGAGTCCGGGCGCGAGAAGTACACGTGCTCAAAGATGCACTCCGCGCGGCATCCCGGCTGGCAGCCGCGCTCGGAGCGCAGGCCGTCATCGGAGACACGAATGATCTCCCCGGGCTCGATCTCTCGCACAAACTTGGCGCCGGCAATGTCGAGCGCGCAGGTCTCGCTCGCAACGACCCAGCCGTCGTCACCGAGGCGACCCAGCACCAGCGGCCGGATACCGTGCGGGTCGCGGAAGGCGTAGAGCGCGTTCTCGCGCACGAGCACCATGGCGTAGCCGCCCTCAAGCATGCGCATCGTGTGCGCGATGCCCGTGCGAAGGCGCCCCGAGCGCTGCGTGAAGTAGCCGATGAGCTTGGCCGCCACCTCGGAGTCCGTGTTGGAGCGGAAGGGAATGCCCATCTCGATGAGCTCGCGGCGCAGCACGTCAAAGTTCACGAGCGTGCCGTTGTGCGCCAGCGCGATGATCACGTCGTTGATCGTGGAGAGGTGCGGCTGCGCGGCCTCCCAGCCGCGCGCGCCCGCCGTGCCGTAGCGGCAGTGCCCGCACGCGACCTTGCCCGACATGGCGGTGAGATCGGCGTCCGAGAAGACCTGCGTCACCAGGCCAAGGTCCTTGCGCACGAGCACGGAGCGCCCGTCGCCCACCGCGATTCCCGCCGACTCCTGGCCGCGGTGCTGCAGCGCGCGCAGGGCAAAGTAGGTGATGCGGGCCACGTCGCGCTCGGGCGCCCACACGCCAAAGACGCCGCATTCCTCGTGGAGCTTCTCGACGGCGGGCATTACTCGGTACCTCCCTTGGGAACACAGACGAGCAGGGTACGACCCGAGTCGCCGTTCTCGTAGTTGCAGGTGCAGAGCGTGAGCACGTTGGTGGTGGCGGCAATCTTCTCGGCGGCGTCCGCGCGTTTGGTCACGGCCACGTCGAGAAGCCCCGTGAGGTAGGCGCGCAACTCGTCCTCGGAGCCAAAGGTGAACGTGCGGACGTTGGTGTCGTTGGCATCGGTCTCGTAGAGCAGCAGCGGCTCGAGCTCGTAGGTTGTGTCCTCGGTCACGTACCAGACCGTGGAGACGCTGTCGAACATCTCCTGGTTGGCCATGTCCGAGATGGGCTTGAACATGGCGCCGTTGCGCAGGTGGTGCCCGTAGATGATGGTCTGGGCGTCAACCATGCCCGGCGCGGTGTTGGCATAGTCCATGAAGACCTGCCCCCCGAGCGAGTACTCGCCCTCGGCGCTCGTATGCAGGTACTTGTCGTTGTCCGGGCCCTGGTAGACGGGGAAGTTGACCGCCGTGCCCGGAATCTGCAGCCAGCCCACGACCTCGTCGTTCACGGCCCTGAGGCTCGCCCAGTCCACCTGCGGCGGCGTGGTGCCGTTGTCGGAGACGTCCGCGAACGTGGCCAGCTCCTCGTTGATGCGGTCCTGCTCGCTGTACTGCCACTGGTTATAGAGCCACATGCCCGCAGCGGTGGCAATGAGCGCGATGCCAATGACAAAGAGCAGGACGGACGCCACGCGACCGGCACGCTTCCTTGGGTCGCGGCTGCGGCGGCCGGAGAGGTCGTAGGGGTCAGTCTCGCGAAAGTGGCTCTCGCGGCGGCGGCGGTTGCTGCCGCTGTGCTCGGACTCGGAGACCACCGGGATGAAGTGCGCTGCGGAGCTGCGGGGCATGTCCGCGGCGTGCGGGTTTCCCGCCGGCGCGTGGTAGGACTCGTCGCCCCCGCGCGGGGTGTGGAGGTCAACGTGGCGTCCCGTCGGGCGCGCGGCGCCCTCGGGCTGCTTGAAGTGCGAGGCCATGCGGGCTCCTTGTCGCTTGTCGCGGGCTTACGCCTCGGCCATCTGGCGCTTGAGCTCCACGATCTTCTCGCGATACTCCGGCATGGTGGCGCCGAGGATCTGCGTGGCGTAGATGGCGGCGTTCTTGGCGCCATTGATGGCGACGCAGGCCACGGGCACGCCCGAGGGCATCTGGACCATGGAGAGCAGCGAGTCCATGCCTCCGAGGTCGGAGGTCTTCATGGGCACGCCGATGATGGGCAGCGGCGTGAAGGCGGCGACCACGCCTCCGAGGTGGGCGGCCTTGCCGGCGGCGGCGATAATGACCTTGAGGCCGCGATCGGCCGCGGAGCCCGCCCACTCGTGGACCTTGTCGGGGTTGCGGTGGGCACTCGCGATGACGAGCTCGTACGGAACGCCGAGCTCCTCGAGCTGCGCGGTGCACGCCTCCATCGTGGGCATGTCCGACTTTGAACCCATGATGATTCCAACAAGCGGCTGGTCTGCCATGATGCTCCTCTCGGCTGTCATATCTGCTGCCCTCCCAGTATACGCGACCTGCGGGCGGGGGCGCCAAGGACGGCGTGGCTGACGGGGGCGGCGGGGCTGACGGGGGCGACAGGGCAGGTGCATGACAAAGGTGACAGGGTAGGTTGTCATCATGGGCCC
>DXAB01000092.1 GCA_019117265.1 Candidatus Olsenella pullicola | reverse complement strand
CTATCACCACATCGCCCACGGCCTGGCCAACGCCGTCATCCTCACCCGCGTCATGCGCTACAACGCCGCTGAGCGCCCGGTGAAGATGGGCACCTTCCCGCAGTACGACCACCCCAAGACCCTCGCGCGCTACGCCGAGGCCGGTCGCTTCTGCGGCATCCAGGGCAAGGACGACAAGGAGGTCTTCGAGAACTTCATCGCCCGCATCGAGGAGCTCAAGGCTCACGTGGGCGTCCCCGAGACCATCGCCGGCTTTGGCGTCACCGAGGAGGACTTCCTCGCCACGATTGACGAGATGTCCGAGAACGCGTTCAACGACCAGTGCACCGGCGCCAACCCGCGCTACCCGCTCGTGTCCGAGATCAAGGAGCTCTACCTCGACGCCTTCTACGGCCGCGAGCCCAGCTCCTACGAGGACTAGTCCGCACACGTTCTTCTCGTTGCCCTGAAGGAGGCAGCAATGGAACTTTCTGACAGCAAGAAGCTCATCGTCGAGCGCCACAACAAGGCCGTCTACGTCGATGGCGACCGCATCGTCAAGGTGTTCAAGGCCGAGAAGCCGGCCTCTGACATCTTCAACGAGGCGCTGAACATCGCCCGCGTCATCGAGGCCGGCGTGCGCGTGCCCAAGGTCCTCGAGGTCTCTCAGGTTGCCGATGGCTCCTGGGCCCTTGCCACCGAGTACGTCGAGGGCGTCACGATGCGCTCCCTCATGGACGCCGCCGAGGGCACTGACGAGTACGACAAGCTCCTCGAGCAGTTCGTGGACTTCCAGATCGAGATCCAGAGCACGCCCGCTCCCGAGCTCCTCAAGGACCAGAAGACCAAGATCGCCGGCATGGTGGGCAAGGTCAAGGAGCTTGACCCGTCCGTGCGCTACGACCTCCAGATGCGTGCCGATCGCATGGGCTCCGGCCGTGCCATCTGCCACTGCGACTTCAACCCCTCCAACGTCATCGTGACCGAGGACGGCACGCTCTACGCCTGCGACTGGACCCATGTCACCCGTGGCCTCCCCGAGGCTGACGCCGCGATGACCTACATCCTCTTCAAGATGTATCACGCAGGTCACGCCGAGGCCTACCTTGATGTCTTCTCCAAGAAGGCTGACGTTGCCAAGCAGAAGGTGCACTACTGGGTGCCCGTCATGGCCGCCGCCGAGCTCTCCCGCGGCCGCAAGGACGCCGAGGAGTTCCTCCGCAGCCAGGTTGACGCCGCGCTTGACATCGACTAGCCCTCACGACTAGTCACCTCAAGGACCCGTCGGCCTCAGCGGCTGGCGGGTCCTTTCTTGACGGTGGGCGTAGGCCCTGACGTCAGCGTCGCGTTGTGGCGGTGGTGTCGGGGCCCGCCGTCACGGCGAATGCGATAAGCTTGTCTGCGAGAACTCGAATGGGGGAGTGTGTGATGCTTCGACGTGACTTTCTTCGTCTTTTTGCAGCCGGTGCCCTGGCCATCCTTGTCGGCTTTGGGGCAACGGCGTGCAAGTCGGAGGCGGACCAGGTGAGGGATGCCGCCAGTGCCCTGCTCGAGAGCTACGTCGTCCCCGTTCCTAACGAGGACGGCGAGGAGCCCGAGGACCCTGCCTGGCCCGCTGCGGACTTTGGCGACGCGCCCACGATGGAAGTCCTCGAGAAGTACGGCGTCTTTGCCGACGAATGGCACCGCCACTGCTTCAAGAACTTCTCGTACGAGCTTGGCGAGGCGAGCGTTGACGGGGAGTCAGCTACCGTGGAGGCGACGATCACCAACACGAGCCTCTCCGCCGCGCTTGATGCCGCGGGGGCCGATTTCACGGCGTTTGCGGAGACGCAGGAGTCCGAGGACACCTATGCACAGGGCGGCAAGGCCGCGCTCTTCTCGCACCTTGTTGATCTGGTCTACGCGCATCTTGACGCCAACGAGAGCCCCGTCACGACAAAGATCTCTCTTGCGCTCACGAAGGGTGACGACGGCTGGGTTGCCAACGTTGCCGGCAACGAGGAGTTCTTCTCGGCGCTCTATGGTGGGTCCAACGTCATCGCCGGGCTTGCTTCCGCCGAGAAGATCGCCGAGTAGCGTTCCTACATACCGCGCCGAGTGGGCGCCGTCATTTGGCGGCGCCTTTCCCGCTTCTTATGGCGATTTCAAATTGTTTTCAGTCAATTAACCTTGCTGCGTTTAAGTTTGATATAGACTAGACGTGGTCTATGCGACGGGTACCCGCTGGGCCAAAGCCAATCCCCACATGGGTCAGTCAGAGTTTTGCCAGAAAAACGATACCCCCTCTCAATTTCTTGGCAGTCTGACAAACCCAAATACAACAAGGAGCGTGTGCTTTGACTACGGTACCCCCTCTCACTGGAAAGCCCAGCATTGATCGTCCTTGGTTAAAATATTATCCAGAGCAGCTTCGTCAGATGATTCATCTCCCGGAATGCACGGTAGAGGATTACCTTCGGGAGAACTGCCCCGGCGACGACGTGGACGCCATTGACTTCTATGGGACTAAGATTCGCTGGAACACGGTTTTCTCGCAGGCGGAAGAAGTCGCCCGCTCCCTCCGCGCCCTTGGGTTTGGAGAGGGAGACCAGATTCCCGTCTTTCTGGCCAACGTTCCCGAGTTCATCTATCTACTGCTGGCGGCAGAGAAGATCGGTGCCTCGCTTCTGTGCCGCGACAACACGTTGCAGGAGAACATCGACGCCGTGAGCAAGTGCGGCGCCAGGGCCATCATCGCCCAGGACTGGCTCTCCCAGGACGATCTTGGGCGCTACCTTGCCGACACCAACGTCGAGCGCGTCGTCTTGGTGGATGCCTGCCAGTCGTGCCGTCGTGAGGACATGCCCGATTACGTGAGGGCCAACCTCGACCACCACTATCCTGCCGAGAAGGCCCACGGGCCCAAGACGCTCTCATGGGACGAGTTTCTGACGCTCGGCACGAGCTACATCGGGGAGGTGTGCGCCCCGAAAGACATTGACCGACCGCTCTTCCGCGCCTACACCAGCGGATCTACCGGACCCTCCAAGCAGGTTATTCACTCGGCTCGCACCATGCTCTCGGTCATTGCGCAGATGAACTTCTATGCCGGTGCCAGCGAGTATCGCCCCACATGGATGGTCACCAGCCTGCCGCCCACGCTCGTCGCCGTGGTGGTTGCCATGGTGCTGATGCCGCTTGCCTCCAACAAGCTCCTGATCTTGAACCCGTATTGCGCCGTTGAGGACGTTGACCTCGAGCTCATGCGCAACAAGCCCAACAGCTGGCCCATCATCCCCATGTTCATCGAGACCGTCATGCGCAACGGGCGCGTACCCAAGGACTACGACCTCTCGCACCTGACGGCCGCCGGAGCGGGCTCTGAGTCTTACAACAACAACCAGATGCGCAGGGCTCAGAAGTTCTTGGAAGATCACAACTGCCACATCCGCTTTACCACCGGCTATGGCAACAGCGAGGCGGGCTCAAACATGACCCTGCCGATGACCCCGCACCCCATGGGCAACGGCAACGTTGGCGTTCCCATGCTCTACAACGTCATCAGCATCTTTGAGCCCGGGACGCAAAACGAGCTGACCTATGACCAGATGGGCGAGATCTGCGTCAGCGGGCCGGGCCTGATGCTGGGCTACGACAACCCCAAGGCTACGGCAAAGGCCCTGCAGACGCACGAGGACGGGCTCACGTGGCTTCACACCGGAGACATCGGCTGGATGAACGAGGACGGCGTCATCTACGTCCAGACTCGCGGGAAGGCAACGCGCTTTGGCGGCGGTGACCTCGCAACGCTCCCGCTGGAGAACATCGTTGCGGACGCCAACATCGAGGGCATCGACGATGAGTTCTTCGTGCTCGTGCCGGACGTCGAGCACACCCGCTACTTCGTGCCCTACCTCTACGTGGTCCTCAAGGACGGCTATACCCTCGCGGACATCGAGGGGCCGGTTCGCAGCTGCCTGCCGGAGGAGTACATGCAGCCGATTGAGATTCGCCAGCTCAAGGCAAGGCCCTTCTTCCACTTCAAGACCAACCGCATCGGCCTGACGCAGAAGATCCTTGCGGAGAAGACCCAGAAGACCGACGAGATGGACGCCCTGAACGACCGCCAGTAGCCTCCCGTCCCTCCGGGCGGTCGGCCTGGTTTTGGACGACACCTTTTGGCGCGCACGAGGGGCGGGGCGAGAGGGACACGCCCTTCTCGCCCCGCCCCGCAACATGGTTCAGACATTGCCCCAAAGGGGGTGCACCGCCGAGAAGGGCTCAGACGCGGCGATACGTCACAAACTCAAACCCAACGCCCTCCGGCGTGGTGCCGCCCTCTCGCACGTCCTCAACCTCCCACTCGGGATTTTCGTCAAGGTTGGGGAACCACGAGTCAACGGGGCGCACGCAGTGGTTGCGCGTGACGACGGCCCGCTCGCAGTGGGGGAGAAGCTGGTGGTAGACCTGATCGCCCCCGATGACCCAGGCCTCGCGCTCTCCGGCCACGGCACCAAGCGCCTCCTCAACGGAGCGCACCGCCTCAACGCCCTCTCGCGAGAAGGACGGATCTCGTGTCAGCACGATGTTTCGCCGGTTCTTGAGAGGGCGCCCTCCAGGAAAGCTCTCGAGCGTCCGCCGTCCCATGATGACGGGATGCCCAGTCGTGCAGGCAACAAAGTGCCGCATGTCCTCGCGGTTCTCGACGACCATCCCGCCGTCGAGCCCGATGCCCCAGTCGTCGCACGCCGCAACGATCGCGCTCAGCACACAGCTCATCCTTCATACCTTTCCTTGACGTAGGCCCCGGCGCTCAGTCAGCTTGGCGCACGAGGCTTTGTCCCGCCGCGAGTCCTTGCCGAGTGTCCTTCTCGGCAAGCTGTCTGCGCGCCGGGGCAAGGCCTCGCGCGCCCCGCGCCGCGCAGATTGCTCACACCGCGATCGGGATGTTTCTCACCTGCGGGCCGTGCTCGTAGTTCTCAACGATGAGGTCGTCGGTGGTGAAGTCGTAGAAGTTCGTGACCTCGGGGTTGAGGCGCACCCTTGGCGCCGGGAACGTGGGGCGCGAGATGAGCTCGCGGATGATGTCCACGTGGCGGTCGTAGATGTGGGCGTCCGCGATCATGTGGACGAGCTCGCCGGCGTTCATGTTGCTCACCTGCGCCACCATCATGAGGAGGATGGCGTACTGGCAGACGTTCCAGTTGTTGGCCGCGAGCACGTCCTGGCTGCGCTGGACGAGCACCATGTTGAGGGTGGGCCGGTCCTCGCCGGGCTCCTGCGTCACGTTGTAGATGGCGTTGTAGGCGCAGGGATAGAGGTTCATCTCGTGGAGGTCCGCGAAGGTGTAGAGGTTGGTCATGATGCGGCGCGAGTAGGGGTTCTCGCGGAGGTCCTTGAGAACGCGGTCCATCTGGTCAAAGTCACCATCGGGGTAGTGGGACCTCACGCCAACCTGGTAGCCGTACGCCTTGCCGATGGACCCCGTCTCGTCGGCCCACTCGTCCCAGATGTGGGAGTTGAGGTCGTGGATGTTGTTTGACTTGCGCTGGTAGATCCACAGGACCTCGTCCATCGCGGACTTGAGTGCCGTGCGGCGCAGCGTGAGCGCCGGAAACTCCTCGCGCAGGTCGTAGCGGTTGCACACGCCAAAGCGCTTGATGGTGTAGGCGGGGGTTCCATCCTCCCAGCGCGGGCGTACCCTCTGACCCTCGGTGGTGGTTCCGTGCTCGATGATGTCCGAGCACATTGCGATGAAGATGTCATCTGCTCTGCTCATGTTGCTCCAGCTGGGACTAGCGAGCCGTCATGCCGCTGTTGAAGTAGTAGTCAAACTCGAGCCCAAAGTCGTCGAGCTGGTCGTCGTATCCGTCGTGGTCGTCGTAGTAGAGCTCGTAACCGTTGCCGTAGTCGAGGGCACGGTCGCTCACCACGAGCTTTGAGACTGCGGAGACGCAGCTTGAGAGCCCCAGCGTCAGGAGGGCGATAAGGGCTATGCCGCAGCCAAAGATGACGTAGGCGGCGGGGCCCGAGTTGGAGTTGTCCGGGCTCGTGGTGGCGCTCGCGCTCTCTACGACGGGGTCGACGGCCCGAGGGGTCTCGTTGATCTCTTCGCTCATGGGGCTCCTTTCGTCTCTGTCCATCATAGCAAGCGCTCCGGGCGCGCGGGTGCGCCCGACTAGAGGAGCTGGTCCGAGAACGCCTCGTCCCAGTAGTACGCAAGGCCGCGGAGAAGGTCCACATCCGCAGGCAGCCACTCGACGTCAAAGAGCTCGTCGCGTGCGAGCCAGCGCAGCTCGGAGTGCACCTGCGGGTCGCAGCTGGGGCGCGCCTCTGGGTCGAGCCTCGTGATGTAGCAGTCCATCGTGAGGTGGAACTCGGGGTAGTCAAACTCGACGGTGTCGTAGAGCCACGCCGAGCGCACCTCGCACGAGAGCTCCTCGCCGATCTCCCTGCGAAGGGCCTCGACGGAGGACTCGCCCTCCTCGACCTTTCCGCCGGGGAGCTCCCAGGCGCCGGCCTGGGCGCCCGCTGAGCGCTGGGCGGCGAGCAGCCTTCCGTTCTGGTTGATGAGCGCGGCGGCAACATGGATGTTCACGGATTCCTCCTATGCCTGAAGCCTGACGATGGCGTATGCGGACCCGGTCTCATCGGCGAGCACGACGTCCCAACCGTCCTCGCGCGCAAAGGCGCGGGCGGCAACGACGTCGCCGAGAAGTGCCATCGAGCGATACTGGACCTGGATTCTCCCGAGCGGGGCCTCGTGCCCGAGGGACTCGAGGGCGTCAAGCGCGAGCCTCACGTACTGGGCGTTGTTCACGTGATGGTTGGTGTCGAGGTAGCTCTGGGCCACCTTCACGCAGGGGGCCGCCTCGCCCTCCCCGCTGACGCGGATCCTTCGGGCGAGGGGCGCCATGTCGAGCCGCGGCTCGTTGCTGACGTAGACGAGTTGGTCCTGGGGGACGCGCGTGGCGTGCCCGCAGTCAACGTCAAAGACAAACCACCGGGAGTCGGCGCTCACAAGGGCCGTGCCCGCGGCGTCCTCTATCCGAAAGTTCCTGAGCGCGTGGGCGTGGGACATCTCGTAGCACCAGGTGGAGACGCGGATCTTCTCGCCAAAGCGCGGGAGTCTGGAGACCTCGATGGCCCAGTCCGCGAGCACCCAGGCAAGGTTTCGGCCGGCGAGGCTCCCAATGCCCTGGCCGAGCTCGGCCGACTGAAACGTGGAGCAGTCCTGCAGGTAGTTTATTGCCGAGACGAGCGAGAGCCGTCCGGTCTCGTCGCACTCGCTGTAGCGAACGCGTCCCTCGAAAGCGTACATATGACCCCCAGATCAAAGTGTCTTGCTACACCTTAGCAGCTTGCTGGGAAGGGTGCGAGAATCTCCGTCGGTGTAGAATTGAGCTTCATCGGAACGGGGGAGGGAGCGTCGTCCATGCTCAGGTTTGCGACCATCGGTACGAGCGGCATATGCGAGCGCTTCTGCGAGGCGCTCGCCCAGAGCGAGGGTGCCGAGCTCGTGGGGACCTTCTCGCGCGACCTCGCGCGGGCGCGCTCCTTTGGCGAGCCGCGCGGGGCGTCGCACTTCTTTGACAGCCTTGACGAGCTGGCCAGAAGTCCCGAGGTCGACGCCGTCTACGTGGCGAGCCCCAACGCCCTTCACGCCCCCCAGGCGCTCAAGATGATCGCGGGTGGCAAGCACGTGCTCGTGGAGAAGGCCTTTGCGTCCAACGAGCGCGAGGCCCGCGAGGTCTTTGACGCCGCCCGCGCGGCGGGCGTGGTTGCCCTGGAGGCAACGCGCAACCTTCACACGCCGACGTTTGCCGCCATAGAGAGGATCGTTGGCGGCGAGCTGGGTCCCGTCCGCCTGGCAACCCTGCGCTTCTCAAAGGTGACCTCGCGCATGGGGCGCCTGCTGGCGGGCGAGCGCATCAACATCTTTGACCCGCGCATGTCCGCCGGCGCCCTCATGGACATTGGCGTCTACTGCGTGGAGCCCGCGATTGCCCTCTTTGGGCGCCCGGACACCGTGCAGGCCCTCTCCGTCACCTCGGCCGTTCCCGCGTGCGCGCCGGGCGACCCCTGCGACACCATCGACCTTGCCGGTGAGGCGCTCCTGGGCTATGGGGACAAGGTCGTGAGCCTCTCCTACGGCAAGACGAGCGACGACGTCCTGCCCTCGCAGGCAGAGGGCGAGCGGGCAACGCTCACCTGGGAGCCCACCTCCGGGCCGGTTGACCTCAGGCTCTACGAGCACGAGGACAAGGGGCAGGTGTTTCGCGTGGAGAGCGCGCGGGGCAGGCGCCTTGAGGTCCCCGTGCCGGAAAACGACATGGTCTGCGAGATTTCCGACTTCGTGGCGGCCGTGGGAGGCGACGGGCGGGCCCTTGCCCAGCGCGAGCGCTTTGAGCGCGTCACGCTCGACTCCCTTGCCGTGATGGACCAGATGCGCGCCCAGGCGGGCGTGCGCTTTCCGGCGGACCTGCGCTAGCCCATGGGCCTTCGAAGCAACGTCCGCGCAGCCCTTCCAGCGGCGCTTCCCATCATGCTCGGCTACGTTGCGATCGGCATCCCCTGTGGCGTCATGGCGGCAGAGGTCGACGTTTCCCCGGCGGCGGCCTTTCTCCTCTCCGCGACGTTCTACTCGGGTGCCGGCCAGTTCATGATGGCGTCCCTCGCGCTTGCGGGGACGCCCGTCGCCTCCATGATTGCGAGCGTGGCCCTCGTGAGCACGCGCCAGCTGCTCTACTCGGCGGCGCTCTCTCCATACGCCTCCCGCGCGCCCAGGCCGCTCGCGCTGCTCTTTGCGGCTACGGTGACCGACGAGAGCTTTGGCGTCAACCTCGAGCGGTTTGCCTCGTCGGGGGAGTGGGACGTGCCGCGCGCCACGGCGGTGAACGTCCTGAGCATGCTCTCATGGGCCGGCGCCAACGCGCTCGGTGCCGCCGTGGGGCCCGCGCTCGCCATCCCCACGGCCGTGATGTCGTTTGCGATGACGTCCATCTTCGTGTGCCTGCTCGCGGGCCAGCGCTGGGACCGCGTCACCGCTGTCGTGGCCGCTGCCTCCGTCTTGGGCGTGATCGTGCTCAAGGCCCTGGGCGCAGGCTCGCTCGCGGTTCTTCTCGGCGCCGTGCTTGGCGTGCTTGCCGGGCTCGTTGCGGGCGCGGCGCGCGGGGGGCGGGGTGGGGCAAGATGAGCCGGGAGGAGTTTCTCGTCTTCTACCTGAGCGTGCTCGCGGTCATCCTGGCCTGCCGCTGCGTGCCGCTCTTTGTGCTCAAGGGTCGCGAGCTCTCGTCGCGGGTGAGCGAGGCGCTCGGGCTCATTCCCGTTGCCGCCTTTGCGGCGCTCGTTGCCAACGACCTGTTTGACCCCGTCGCGGGAGTCTCCGTGCCCGCCCTTCTTTCCGCGGCGCTCGTCGTTGCGGTGGCAAGAAGGACCGGCTCGCTCATCTGGTGCGCCCTTACGGGCATGGTTGCCTACGCGCTGCTGGGCCTGGTGATGTAGGGGCCGCGGGCGCTACTTTGGGTAGTCGATGACGTCCGAGTCGCCAAAGCGCGAGGGGGAGTCGTCCGTCCCGCCGTAGGGGCTCATGGCGTCCACGACGATGCGGACGGCGCGCGGCAGGACGCGGGCCTCGTAGGAGCGCACGAGGCCGCTCACGACCTCGCCATCAACCTCGATGGGAACGGGGTGCGAGCACTCGACGCGGATCTTGCGGCCCGAGAAGCTCTCAAGGTGGGGCCGGCCCATCGCCTTGCCGCTCCGGTCAACGAGCCCAAAGGCGAGGGGCTTGAGCAGCTGGGCGGCGTCTGAGGTCTCAACCATGATGACGTCGAGCATGCCGTCGTCCATGCGGCAGTTGGGAACGAGCTGGATGTCCCCCTGGATCATGGCGTTGTTTGCCACAAGGCAGGTGATGCCGTCGCGCTCGTAGGTGCGGCCGTCAACGGTGATGCTGAAGTGCTCGACCTCGGGGCGGGGGTTGGCAAGCGCCGCGGCAAAGTAGGCGGCTTGGCCCATGATGGCCTTGTTGGGGAGCGCGGCCTGCATGAGCTGGGCGTCAAAGCCCGTGCCGGACATGAGGCCAAAGCCGCGGACCACGTGGTTGCCGCCCTCGTCCGTCCAGGAGATCTCTCCGAGGTCGAGCTCGGCCGTCCTTCCCTTTCGACAGGCGCGCGCGAGAGCGGAGGGCTCGGGCGCGTTGCCGATGTTGGCGCACAGGAGGTTTGCGGTTCCCGAGGGAAACACGCAGGCGGGCACGTCTCGCCCGCGAAGCTCGTAGAGCAGCGCCGCCACGGTGCCGTCCCCGCCGGAGACGGCGACAAGGTCAAAGTCCTCCGCGTCCGCACAGGCCTCGCGCGCGATAAAGCCCCCCGCGAGGATTCTGAGGACGCACTCGTCGCCGCCGCGCACGAGGGCGCGCGCAAACTGGAAGACGGCATCGGAGCCAAAGCCCGACTTTGGATTGTGGATGATGAGCGTGCGCACGGCTTTCCTCCCCAAAAGAAGCGATGCGACAGTTTTTGTATCATAGGGTGCCGTCGGCCTTGGCCGTCGTTCCAAAAGTGTACCCAATCACCGCATGAGAGAATCGAGCGTCTTTGTACCTCTCAACCCAGGACGAGCTCAGCGCTTTCTGCGAGCGCGCCGCAACATCCAAGGTCCTTGCCGTCGACACGGAGTTTCTCCGCGAGAGGACCTTCTTCCCCAAGCTCTGCCTCGTGCAGGTTGCCGCCGGCAACGACATCGCCGCCATCGACCCCATCTCGATCGAGGACCTCTCGCCGCTCGCCGCGCTTCTCGAGAACCCCTCCATCACCAAGGTCTTCCATGCCTGCACGCAGGACCTCGAGGTTCTCTACGACGGCATGGGCGTGATGTGCGCCCCCGTCTTTGACACGCAGCTCGTCGCGGCGTTTCTCGGCATGCGCCAGCAGGTCAGCTACGGCTCGCTCGTCGAGGCGTACTGCGGGGTCCACCTCGCCAAGGCGGAGTCGCTCACGGACTGGTCGCGCCGCCCGCTCGACCCCGAGCAGCTCACCTACGCCGAGGATGACGTTCGCTATCTCCCGGGCATCTACGACCAGATGATGTCCGCGCTCATCGAGAAGGACCGCCTCTCGTGGGTGACGCCCGAGATGGAGCGCCTCTGCGACGCCTCTCGCATCCGTCGCGACCCGAGGGATGCCTACCAGCGCCTCAAGCGGGCGAGCTCCCTTACGCGACGCCAGCTCGCCATAGCCCGCGAGGTGTGCGCATGGCGCGAGGGCGTGGCCGCGGAGCGCGACATCCCGCGCAAGTGGGTCATGTCTGACGAGGTCATCGTCGAGGTCTGCAAGCGCGCGCCCTCGAGCCCGGAGCGCCTGCGCCGCATCCGCAACACCGAGCAGCTCTCCGAGGGGGACGTTCGCTCGCTCGTCGAGGCCGTCTCCCGTGGCGCCTCGTGTCCGGCGGAGGAGTGCCCCAAGATGGCCAGGCACGCCCGCCCCTCCGCGGAGGCCGAGGGCGTGGTCGACCTCATGTACGCCGTGCTGAGGCTCGTCTCCGAGAAGAGCGGCGTTGCCACCCAGCTCATCGCCACGCGTGACGACCTGCTCGAGTTCCTCCAGGACCGAGGGAGCTCGCGTCTTGCCTCCGGCTGGCGCTGGGAGCTCGCGGGGCGCACGCTCGCACAGCTGCTCGCCGGCGAGGTGGGCCTCACCGTCAAGTCCGGGAGGATCGAGCTCCTCTAGCGTGCGGCGCCCGCGCGAATTGTTGTCCGGTCCTCCGGGTAGAATGGTCTCCAAGCAAGCGATTGGAGTCTGGATGCCTCTCTACTACGGATACTATGGCGTGGACATGGGCTACTACCTTGTTGCGCTCGTGGCGCTGATCATCGGCGGCCTTGCCCAGGCCTACATCAGGAGCACGTACAACAAGTGGTCCAAGGTGCGCGCGGGGATTCCCGGCACCGGTGCCGAGGTCGCCCGTGCCATGCTCGAGCAGGGCGGTGCCGAGGGCGTGGGCATCACGCGCACGCCCGGCAGCCTGACGGACCACTACGACCCGCGGGACAACCGCCTGCACCTCTCGGATGACAACTATCGCGGCGCCTCCGTCGCCTCGGTTGCCGTGGCCTGCCACGAGGCGGGGCATGCCATCCAGGCGGCGCAGGGCTTTGGCTTCTACCGGCTGCGCACCGCGCTCGTCCCCGTGGTCAACATCGCCCAGCAGGGATGGGTCATCGTTTTGCTCCTGGGCGTGTTCCTCAATGTCTTTGGCCTCGTCAAGCTGGCCATCGCCCTCTTTGCCGTTGCGGTGGCCTTTCAGCTCGTGACGCTTCCGGTAGAGATCGACGCCTCGCGCCGCGCGGTGGCCTACCTCTCCGCGTATGGCTCGGGCCTTGACGAGAAGGGCGCCCGCTCGGTGCTCACCGCAGCCGCCCTCACCTACGTCGCGGCGGCGCTCACCTCCATCATGCAGCTGCTCTACCTGCTTGGGCGCTATGGCAGCAGGGGTGACGAGTGATGGCCGAGAAGGACGAGCGGCAGGCCCCGCTCTCCGTCTCCGATGCGGTGGCGCTCGCCAAGGGCGCGGTCAGTGCGTGGCCCACGCTCGTGGTGAACGGCGAGGTTTCGGGCTTTCGCGGCCCCAACGCCCGCTCGGGGCACTGCTACTTTGAGGTAAAGGACGACGGCGCCTCGATGAGCGTCATCGTGTGGCGGGGGACCGCCGCCAAGATGGGCTTTCAGCTGCGAGACGGCCTTGCCGTGCAGCTCACGGGAAAGTTTGACATCTACAAGGCCTCCGGCAAGCTCTCCTTTGTGGCGAGCAAGGTGGAGGCTGCTGGCGAGGGCCTTCTCAGACAGCAGGTGGCAGAGCTCGCGCGCGCCCTCGAGCGCGAGGGGCTCATGGACGCCGCTCGCAAGCGTCACGTGCCCGTGTTCTGCTCGCGCGTCTGCGTGGTGACGTCGCTTTCCGGTAGCGTCATCGAGGACGTCAAGCGCACGCTCGCGCGGCGCAACCCGCTCGTTGAGATTGACGTGGTGGGCTGCTCGGTGCAGGGCGCGGACGCCCCGGCAACGATTGTTCGCGCGCTCGGGACGGCTTCCGCCTCGCACCCCGACGCCATCCTGCTCGTGCGCGGCGGCGGCTCCTTCGAGGACCTCATGTGCTTCAACGACGAGGGGCTCGCCCGCGCCATCGCCGCCTGTCCCGTTCCCGTGGTGACAGGCATCGGCCACGAGCCGGACACCACCATCGCGGACATGGTGGCGGACCGGCGCGCCTCCACGCCCACCGCTGCCGCCGAGTCCGTGGCCCCCGCAATAGACGAGGTCGAGCGGCAGATGCTGCAGCGCCAGGTCCGTCTTGGCCGCGCCATGTCCGCCGCGCTCGAGGTGCGCGCCCAGCGCGTGGACGCGTTCGCAAAGCTGGCGAGAAGCACCATGGACTCCGAGCTCTCCCGTCGCCGCGTGGCTCTCGACGCGCTGGGCGAGAGGAGGTGCCTCGTCGACCCGCTGGCCCCGCTGCACGACCGCGTGAGCGACCTCGCCCAGACCGCGGAGCGCCTGCATGACGCCATCCCGCGCGCTCTTGCCCGGGAGGGGCAGGGCGTCTCGCGCGTCGCCTCGCGCCTCGTCGAGCTCGCGCCGCGGCTCACGAGGCCTGCAGAGTCAACGCTCGCGCGTCTGGCGGCCTCGCTCGACGCGCTCTCCCCCCTCTCGGTGCTCGCACGCGGCTACGCCATCGCGCGCGACGACGCCGGGCACGTGGTGAAGGAGGCCCGAGAGCTTGCCGCCGGTGACGAGGTGCGCGTGCTTCTGGGCGCGGGCTCCTTCGAGGCCACGGTGACCAACGTCTGTGACTGACAGGGCCCTTGGCCCGGAAAGGTGAGAAGATCATGGCAGAGAACACCTATCGTCCCATCGACGAGATGACGTTCAAGGAGGCCTCCGTAGAGCTCGAGCAGATCGTGCGCGCCCTGGAGTCCGGCGAGCTCGAGCTCGAGGAGTCGCTCGAGCGTTACGGGCGCGGCGTCGAGCTGCTGAAGAGCCTGCGCGAGCGCCTGTCCACGGCCGAGCAGAAGGTGCGCGTCCTTCTCGACGCCACTAACGAGGACGCCCCGGTGACGGACACCGCCTCCGCGCCGAGCACGGCCTACATCAACGAGTAGCGCAAAGCGTCTCGAGAAAGGAACGCACATGTCCGACTGCATCTTCTGCAAGATCGCCAACGGCGAGATCGCAAGCGAGCTCCTCTTTGAGGACGAGAACGTCGTTGCCTTCCGCGACCTCAACCCGCAGGCCCCCGTCCACGTTCTCGTGGTCCCCAAGGCTCACCACGAGAACTTTGTGGACAACGTGCCCGCCGAGACGCTCGCCTCCATGGAGGCGGCCGTTGCCGCCGTGGCCGAGAAGTGCGGCATCGCCGAGACGGGGTTCCGCTGCATCATGAACACGGGCGCCGCCGCCGGTCAGACCGTCATGCACCTGCACATGCACGTCCTCGGCGGCAAGCCGCTCGGTGAGGGCCTCATCCCGGCGTAGGGTCCCGTTTGCCGGCGCCGCGACAAAACCGGGCCGTTCGGGCGTATCATAGCCATGTCTGTGGGATGAGAGTGGGGGAGTCCCCGCGAGAGGAGAGTCATGAACGTTCTGGTCATCAACGCCGGCAGCTCGTCGCTCAAGTATCAGCTTCTCGACGTTGACACGCGCGAGGTCTATGCCAAGGGCAACTGCGAGCGCATTGGCATCGACGGCTCGTTCGTCGGTCACGAGGAGATGGGCGGCGAGAAGCAGAAGCTCGAGGTCGCGCTTCCTGATCACAAGACCGCCATCAAGTACGTCTTTGACATCCTGAAGACCATCGACAAGCCCATCGGCGGCATCGGCCACCGCGTGGTCCAGGGCGGCTGGTACTTCCCCGAGTCCGCCATCGTCACCGACGAGACACTCGCCCAGGTTCGCGAGGTCGCCCCGCTCGCGCCGCTGCACAATT
>DXAB01000091.1 GCA_019117265.1 Candidatus Olsenella pullicola | reverse complement strand
AGAGCTCCCACTGTTCCTCCTTTGACATTCGCCCCGCTGAACTTGTGTGAGGTGGGGCGAGTTTCAAACCAACGTGCTATGCCTCAGCGGGCGGACGCCCGCGAGTTACCGCTTTTCTTGCCTACTCCTCGTCGGACTCGGCAATCTGGATGTAGACGGCGGAGAGTAGCGCGAAGACGTAGGCCTGGATGGCGGCCACCATGATCTCCACGACGTAGATGACGAGCAGAATGCCGATCCACAGCACCGACGCCCCCGCCTGCACGGCGGTGAGCGCGGAGAAGGCCTCGATCATGGGCTCGAAGAAGAGCGACGCCAGGATGGCGAAGGTGCCCATGACCACGTGGCCGGCGAAGAGGTTGCAGAAGAGTCGGACGGCGAGGGTGACGAGGCGCAGGATGGTGGAGAACACCTCGATCAGCCACACCAGCGCGTTGAGCGGGAACATGACGCCCGCCGGCGCGAGGCTCTTGACGTAGCCGAACGCGCCCTTCTTGCGAACGCCGCAGACGATGAAGTAGACGAACGAGCAGAGCGCGAGCGCGGCAGTGGTGGAGATGGTGCCGGTACCCGGCTTGCAGCCGGGGATGATGCCAACGATATTGTTGGCGAGAACCACGAGGAAGATCGTCGCGATAAACGGGAAGTGCTTCTTCCAGGACTCGCCGAGCAGACCCTTGCACATGTCGTCGCGAACAAACTCGACAAGATACTCCACGCCATTGACGAAGACGCCCTGCGGAACGAGCCCGCGCGCCTGGCGCTTCTTGAAGGCAAAGAGCGCCGCGAGCATCAAGATGACGGCGACCGCAAACCAGAACGTGTACTGGGTGAGACCAACGGAGTTGAGGTCTCCGAAGATCGGCTGGGACGTAAAGCTCTTGACGAGCTCGTTTACCTCCTCGCCCAGGCTGTCCAAAGGATTGCCCACGCTATGTCCTTCCCTCTCAACCTACCGACGAGCGTTGGCCGCTCGCCAGGCCCTTGCCGCCTCCACGACCCAGAGAAGCAGATAGGAGGCGACCATCGCTATGCCAAACTCCAAGAAGTGCTCGCTCGTGGCCAGATACACCACCAGGAGCACGACGGTGAGCGTCAGAAACGAGACGAGCACCGCCGCCATGCCCGCGGCAAGACTCACCGAGGCACGGCCCCTCAGAGCCCGTTCGAACAGCGCAGCCGGCGCAACGCACCCCAAGAGCCCAAAGAGCGCGCCAGAGACGAGGGCGACCGGAAGATCCATGGCCCTCCTCCTTGCTCGGACGGTTGTCAGAGTACGGATACTCTAGACCATCGGCGGGAAACGTCAAGTAGGAGAAATCGAGTCCTCACACGGACATGACACTCGACGACCGGGGCGACGGGGTCGTTTATGACAAGGGTTGACAAGGGTGACAGGGTGGGTTGTCACCATGGGCTTCATGGTGACAACCTACCCTGTCACCCTTGTCATAAACGACCCCGTCGCCCCGGCCACTACTTGGTGCCGTAGATGCGGTCGCCCGCATCCCCCAGACCAGGCAGGATGTAGGCGCGCTCGTTGAGCTGGCGATCGAGCGCGCAGGTGTAGAGGCGCACCTCGGGATCGAAGTCGAGCACCGCGCGCACGCCCTCCGGAGACGAGACGATCGTGAGGGCGCGGATGTCGCGCACGCCCTCCTCACGCAGGAACTGAATCGCCGCCGTAAGGGAGCCGCCCGTGGCGAGCATGGGATCAACGACGAGGCACGTGCGACTCTCCACGTCGGACGGAAGCTTGCAGTAGTACTGGTGCGGCTCGTGCGTCACGGGGTCACGATACATTCCCACGTGGCCCACGCGCGCGGAGGGAACAAGCTCGAGAATGCCATCAACCATGCCCATGCCAGCGCGCAGGATGGGGATGACGGCGACCTTCTTGCCGGAGAGGCGCTTGCAAGTGGTCTTCTCGAGCGGGGTCTCAATCTCAACGTCCTCGAGCGGAAAGTCGCGCATGGCCTCGTAGCCCTCGAGGATGGCGAGCTCGTTCACGAGCTCGCGGAACTGCTTGGTCGAGGTGTCCTTGTCGCGCAGGAAGGAGAGCTTGTGCTGCACGAGCGGATGGTCGATGACGGTAAAACGCTTGGGGTCGAACTCGTTTGCCACGACTACTCCTTTGCTCCGCGCGGCGCCGCTTCCTATAACCTGTCCCAAAAACTCTGTTAGAAAAAACACGTCCCAACTTTACAGCTCCAACTTTACAGCTCGGGGTAGAGGGGGTGGACGGCGAGAAGCTCGCGGACCTCCATGCTCACGCGGTCAAGCAGGTCGGGCTTGCCGAGGCCGCCCACGACCTCGCCGATGAGCTCGCCCACGCGCTCGCACTCCTGCTCGGAGAAGCCGCGCGTGGTAACGGCGGCGGACCCCACACGAATGCCGCTCGTGACAAAGGGCGAGCGCTTCTCCCCGGGGATGGTGTTCTTGTTGACGGTGATGCCCACCTCGTCGAGGGCGCGCTCGGCGTCGCGGCCGGTGACGTCACCCACCGGGGTGAGGTCAACGAGGAGGAGGTGGTTGTCGGTGCCGCCGGAGACCAGCCGCAGTCCGCGCGACTCCATGCCGCGTCCGAGGGCGCGGGCGTTGGCGAGAATCGCGTCCGCGTAGTCCGCGAAGTCAGGTGCCAGGGCCTCGCCAAAGGCCACGGCCTTGCCCGCGATGACGTGCTCGAGCGGGCCGCCCTGGCTGCCCGGGAAGACGGCCGAGTCGAGCCTCTTGGCGAGCTCGTCGTCATTGGAGAGGATGAGGCCGCCGCGCGGGCCGCGCAGCGTCTTGTGCGTGGTGGTGGTCACCACGTCCGCGCAGGGCACAGGAGACGGGTGACGCCCCGTGGCAACGAGGCCCGCGATGTGCGCCATGTCCACCATGAGCGCGGCGCCCACGGAGCGCGCGATCTCGGCAAAGCGCTCGAAGTCGATGATGCGCGGGTAGGCGGAGGCGCCCGCGATGATGACCTTGGGGCGCTCGGCCTCGGCGAGCTCCGCCACGACGTCGTAGTCTATGCGCTCGGTCTTCTCGTCCACGCCATAGGAGACGACCTGATAGAGCCTGCCGGAGAAGTTGGCGGGCGAGCCATGCGTGAGGTGGCCGCCGTTGTCGAGCGCCATGCCCATGATCTTGTCACCGGGCTGGGCGAGCGCGGAAAGGGCAGCATAGTTGGCCTGCGCGCCGGAGTGGGGCTGCACGTTGGCGTGCGCGGCGCCAAAGAGGCGGCAGGCGCGCTCGCGAGCGAGGTTCTCGACCTCGTCAACGGCCCAGCAGCCACCGTAGTAGCGCTTGCCGGGAAGGCCCTCGGCGTACTTGTTGGTGAGAGGAGACCCCACGGCCTCCATGACGGCCTGGGAGACGAAGTTCTCGGACGCGATGAGCTCGATCGAGGAGCGCTGGCGGCGCAGCTCGTCGGAGATGGCGGAGAAAACCTCGGGATCGGACGCGCTCAGGTGCTCGTAGGTCATGGAACCTCCTTTGTGCAGAAGCGCGCGGCATGCCGGCGCTTGCTGGCGGGCCTCACCTAGCGTAGCACGCCGCCGGGGGCAGCGCGCGTCAAGGGGTTGAGGCGTTACCGGCCCGTCACGTCCGCGGCGGTGAGAGCTCCCAGGCGCAGGATGCGAGGCTCGGGCCCCGTGGCGTCAACTATCGTGGAGGGAACGCCCACGGGTGCCGCCCCGCCGTCAAGCGTGAGGTCGACGGCAGCCACGATACCAAGCTCCACCCCGTGGCCCGACGTTGCCGCCGGGGCGCCGTGCGTGTTTGCGCTCGTCTGTGCGAGTGGGCAGCCGAGGGCGCGGACGAGCTGACGGCAGAGCTCGGAGTCCGGAACGCGCAAAGCGATGGTTGTCCCGTCGGGGGACGTCTGCGCATACTCCGGGGCCACCTCGTCCGAGGCGCGCACCACGAGCGTGAGGGCGCCGGGCCAGTGGGACTGCGCCAGGCGGATCGCCCATTCGGGCACGTTGCGCCCATAGCGGAGGAGGTCGGACGCATCCGCCACAAACCACGGGAGCGTCTGGGCGCGGTCGCGCCGCTTGATCTCAAAGATGCGGGCATGGGCGGGGTTACCCGGAACTGCGGCGCAGCAGATGCCGTAGACGGAGTCCGTTGGGACAACGGCCACTCCCCCATCGCGCAGGGCCGCGGCTGCACGGGCCACAACGTCAGCGGACGGGTTGGCCTGATCGACGGTTACAACGACGCCCATGGCTCTGCCTCCCTCACGGCAACGAGGATTCGGGGACGGTGCGTGAGGTCCTCGCGCACCTCCACGCGCGCCCAGCCGCCCTGCTCTCGGGTGAGCGCGGCGGCGTGCTCGAGTGCGCCTTCAAAAAGCTCGACGGCGAGCATGCCTCCCGGCTCGAGCGCGCGCGGGGCAAGCTCGAGCAGGCGACGAAAGACGTCAAGCCCGTCGTCCCCCCCGTCGAGGGCGAGCTCGGGCTCAAAGTCTGCCACCTCGGCGGGAACCTCCTCGCGCAGGACGCGCGTGGGAATGTAGGGCGGGTTGGAGACAAGCACCGAGAAGGACCCCATAAGCTCGGGCTCAACGTCCGACGCAAGGTCGCACTCGATGACGTCGACGCGATCCTCGAGCCCGAGCGCTTCGCGGTTGCGCAGCGCGAGCGCCGCCGCGCGCTCGGAGAGGTCCGTCGCGGTAACATGCGTGCCAGGACGCTCGGAGGCAATCGAGAGCGCAACGCAGCCCGTGCCGGTGCCCACCTCGAGCACCCGCACGACCTTCTCGGCATCCTCGGGCCCCTCGCCCTTCTCATGCGCCGCCGCGTCCACGCCCTCGAGCGCGGCATCCACGAGGACCTCCGTCTCGGGGCGCGGGATGAGCACCCCGCGCTCGCACTTGAGCACGATATGGCGGAAGGGCATCTCGCCCGTCACGTACTGGAGCGGCTCTCCGGCAGCGCGGCGCTCAATCGCGGCGTGCATGGCGGAGAGCTCCTCCGCCTCGAGCGGCTTGTCAAAGTTCACGTAGAGCTCCACGCGCGAAAGTCCCGTCACGTTTGCGAGCAGCCACTCAGCGGAAAGGCGCGGGTGCTCGTCGCCCTTGCGCTCAAGATAGCCGCTCGTCCAGTCGAGCACTCGCTTTATCGTCCAGAGCTCGTCTGCGGACACGCCCGCCCCCTCTCGTCAGGTCTTGGAAACCGCATCATAGCGCATGCGGCCGTGGTGGATGGCGGCATGCGGGGACAAGGCGCCAAAGACCCCGCGGTCCTGTCCAATAATGCCGACTTTTGGGTTTTTCTCGCCCGCGCGCTGTCGAGATGAGCCTCACGGGGCGCTTCCAGCTGATTTTGGGCAAAAAGTTTTATGTGTTATACATCGAAGCCGTTCAGTTATATGAGCAAGACGTGAATTTGACCAGCTAGAAATGGTTTTGGGCAACAAGTTTGATGGAGAGAAGGGTCTCACATCAAACTTGTTGCCCAAAACCGGAAAGAACGCAACGAGGGCGAGAAGCGCCCGCGACGCAAGAACGCAACGGGGCGAGAAGCGCCCGCGAAACCGCTACACCGCCTGGGCGAGCTTCTCGGCGCGCTCGGCGGCGGCCAGCGCCTCGATCACGCTGGAGAGCGCGTCGCCCAGAAGCACGCCGTTGTAGGTGCCGTTGAAGCCGATGCGGTGATCGGTCACGCGGTCCTGCGGCTGGTTGTACGTGCGGATCTTCTCGGAGCGGTTGCCGTGGCCGATCTGGCTGAGGCGTGCCGCGCCCTGCTCGGCCTGCTGGCGCTCGAGCTCCATCTCGTAGAGGCGGGCGCGCAGCATCTGCATGCAGACCTCGCGGTTCTGGATCTGCGAGCGCTGGTCCTGGGACTGCACCACGGTGTTGGTGGGCAGGTGCGTGATGCGCACGGCGGAGTAGGTGGTGTTGACGCACTGACCACCGGGGCCGGAGGCGCAGTAGGTGTCGATGCGCAGGTCGGACTGGTCAATCTGAATGTCGATCTCATCGGCCTCGGGAAGGACCGCCACGGTTGCCGTGGAGGTCTGGATGCGGCCCTGGCTCTCGGTCTTGGGCACGCGCTGGACGCGATGCACGCCAGACTCGTACTTCATGACGGAGTAGACCTTCTCGCCCGTGACCTTGAACTCGATGGTCTTGAAGCCGCCGGCCTCGCTCGGGGAGGACGAGAGGATCTGGATCTTCCAGCCGCGGCTCTCGCAGAAGCGCTGGTACATCTTGAAGAGGTCGCCAGCGAAGATGGCTGCCTCGTCGCCGCCCACGCCCGCGCGAATCTCAACGATCGTGTCCTTCTCGTCGTTGGGGTCGGCCGGGATGAGCAGGAACTTGATCTCGTCCTCGAGCTCGGGGAGCTTGGCCTCGTTGGCGGAGATGTCCTCCTGGAGCATGGCCTTCTCTTCGGCGTCGGCCTCGTGGAGCATCTCCTTGGCGGCATCGATGTCGTCGAGCGCGCCCAGGTACTCGCGGGCGCGCGCCACGAGCTCGGACTGGCTGGCGTGCTCCTTGGCCAGGCGTGCGTACTCCTTGGGGTCGGAGACCACGGCCGGGTCCATGAGCTTGGCCTCGAGCTCCTCATAGGCCTTGATGATCTTGGTGAGCTTGTCTCGCATGTTCTCTCCTTGCGGGGCGGGGTCTCGCATCCTCCCACCTAATTGTCTCAACCTTCATATCATACCCCGTGCGCGCCGTGCAGGGGGTCGGACGCTGCGGAGTTGTGGAGGTGGTGAGCGCAAGTGCGCCCTTGTGCGAAACTATACGTAAAGGCAAGGGGACGGAGAGCTTATGGACACGCCCGAGACCAATGAGAGCGCTGACGAGAAGCGCACCGAGTCGCCCGAGGAGACCCAGCCCACGGTGCGCCGCGAGCTTGTCGACGAGACGTCCCCGCGGCCCACGACGCAAATGGAGCCCGCCCCGCGGCTGCGCGACGTGACGGGAACCTTTGGCGACTACGTCAGGGGCCGGCGCGAGGCGCTCTCCTCCTTTGTGAGACGGCACCGGGCGGCGACGGCCCTTCTCGCCGCTCTTGCGGTGGTGGCCGTGGCGGCGCTCGCGATTGCGTTTGCCCAGGCGGGCAGGGTCCCGGGTGGTGAGCTCATAGCCACGGACGCCCGCGAGCGCCTCTCTGCCCCCACGTATTCCAGCGGGACGTTTGGCCACGATGACGCCCTGGTTGCGCGCGAGGTCGACGTGCGGCGCGTAACGCGCTCGGGCTCGGCGAGCGAGGGCGGCAACGCGCAGTTTGGCGCCTCGGGATACGCGAGCGCGGAGGTCGTGGTCTCATACACCGGCTCATACGTCTCCGCGGACCAGGGCGCCACGCTCGAGTACGCCCTTTTGGACGGCTCGTGGGTCGACGTTGGCGGGGCGCGCGACGTTGAGGTCGCGTGGCACGCGAGCGCGGGCGTGGACCAGGAGAAGGTCGTGCGCAACGCCCACCTCCTGCTCAAGCGCGCCGACGATCAGGGCGTCCCCGAGGGAGACCTTCCCCTCGCCGAGCTCTACGCCAACGCCGTGGCAGAGGTCTCCGACGAGCGTTTTGACGCCGATGCCCAGACGGACACCCTCGCGCTCACCCTCACGCGGAGCGAGGCCTTCTGCTCGTACACCTGCACCATGACGGTGACCTTTGCGTTCAGGCAGGCGAGCGGGCAGTGGGAGGTCGAGTCTGTCTCGGTTGCGGACGGCGCGCGCGAGCGCAGCCTCGAGGCGCTGCTGGGCACCTGGACGGGAACCTTCCAGAGCCAGGACACCGACGGCGAGAAGTGCCTGGCCGCGCGCGAGGCGGGCCTCACGGTCGTGGTGAGCGAGGCTGGGGGCAGCGAGGTCTCCGGAACCGTCTCGGGCGTTGCGCACTACCACGAGCGCCCGAGCAAGGACGCGACCGGCTGCGAGGGGGACCTCGCCCTCGACCAGGTCCCCTTTACCGCCAAGCTCGCGGAGTCGGAGGACGGCAGCCTTACGTTTGAGGCCGCGCTGCCCGAGGATGTTGACGGGTCAGCCACGCTCACCCTGAGCTTTGGGGCGGACGGGGACCCCTCCGCCGTGACGGCGAGCCTCACGAGCTCCTACCAGCACACCGGCTCAATCCTCTTCTTCCCGGTTGACGAGACGCTCACCTACACCGATCTCTTCTCGCTGAAAAAGGACGAGTAGCCGGTGACGAACCCTTCTCGGCGACGGCGAGAAGGACGGGCTCGCCCAACAGAAAGGCGCCCCGCGGCTTGCTTGCCACGGGGCGCCTTGCGCTGCGGATGAGCGTGTGGGCTACTCGGCCTCGGTGGTCTCGGGCTCGGCAGCGGCCTCCTCGACGGGAGCGGCGGCAGCCTCGGCCTCGGCCTTCTTGGCGTACTCCGCGGCACGCTTGGCCTTCTCGGCAGCCTTGGCCTCCTTGGCGGCCTTCTTGGCAGCGGCCTCCTCGGCAGCCTTGGCGGCGCGGGCGGCCTTGGCCTCCTCGGCCTTCTTGAGCTGGGCGGCAGCGGCGCCACCAAACTTGTCGGCAAAGCGCTGGACGCGTCCACCGGTGTCAACGAGCTTCTGCTGGCCGGTGTAGAACGGGTGGCACTTGTCGCAGAGATCGATCGTCATCTCGCTCCTGGTGGAGCGGGTCTTCCAGGTGTTGCCGCAGGTGCAGCGGACGGTGCACTCCACGTAGTTGGGGTGGATACCTTGCTTCATGGCAGGACTCCTCTTCTTCGGCCCTGGTTTCCGACCAGGGCAGGGGTTCGTCTTGGTTCCGACCAAGACACAACAGCCGTATGACTATATCAGAAGTGTTGTGACGCGTCTGTGGAGATTTGCGAGCCGGGGCCCTTCTCGCCGCGCGGTGCCAGACCCTCCCAAACCTGCTCCCAGACCTTGGAGGCAAGGGCTTGGAGGGAAACGTGCCAAACTACGCGCGCGCCTGTTCCCAGAGCCAGATCTCGCGGATGCCGCGCAGCGTGAGATCGGGGTCGATGGCGTCAAAGAGCTCGGTCGCCTTGGCAACCGTGCGCGCCAGCCCGCCCGTGCCCACCACGGTTGCCCCGGGCGCGCCCAGCTCGGCGCGGATGCGCGCCACGAGCCCCTCGGCCTGCGCCGCCGCGCCTATGACCAGGCCGGACTGCAGAGCCGCCTCGGTGCTGTCGCCAAGGGCGCGCTCGGGCGCCTCGATGGGGATGCTCGCGAGCTTTGCCGCACGCGAGAAGAGCGCGCCGGCCGAGAGCATGAGGCCCGGCGAGATGGCGCCGCCGCGATACGCGCCGCTCGCGTCCACCACGTCAATGTTCGTTGCGGTGCCAAAGTCGACCACGACGACCGGCGAGCCATACGTGGTGCGCGCCGCGATGGCGTTGGCGATGCGGTCCGCCCCCACCTGGCGCGGGTTGGGCATCGCGACCTCCATGCCGTAGTTCTCGCCCGCGCGCACGACAAGGGGCCGGTGCCCGAGGTGCGCCTCGAGGCAACGCCGCCAGGAGCGCTCGAGCGCGGGGACCACGCTTGCCACGCCCGCATCCGTGACGTCGGCGAGCGAGAGGCCGTCCTTGCCAAAATAGCCCCAGAGCCTGGAGTGCAGCATGTCAGAGGTGTCCGTGGCCGTGGTTGACATGCGCCAGCCGCGCACGAGCGAGCCGCCCTCGTCAAAGAGGCCGAGCGTGGTCTGCGTGTTGCCAACGTCTATCGCAAGAAACATGGGGTACCTCCAGGCCCGCCGCGCAGCGCGTTCTCTTGCCCATTATCCCACGGCGCCCGGCCCGCCGGCGCACTCCCTCTCAAGCCTTTGTTTTCGAGGCCAGAATGTGTCTTTTGGCAGGGGGCGGCTCTCAGGCGGAAACCGGACGCAACTCGGCCTGCTCGGGGGCAATCTCCAGCTCCTGAGCGCCGTTCTCGAGGCGCACCGTGGCACGGCCCCACACGTCAACGCCGGCGAGCTCGCCACGCGCGATGACGCGGCCGGCCCGCACGACCTCACAGGCCTCCCCCAGACCGAGAAGGGCATCAAAGTAGACGCCCAAAACGGGTGCCAGCGGTCCAGCGGCAGCGCGGCCCGCCGCAACGTCCGCGGCCCAGGCGTCAACACAAGCACGTGCCGCGGCCTCAACTTCGGCCGTGCCGAGGTCCTTCTCGCCCCGCGGGACAACGTCACATGCCACGAAGACGCCCTCGTCATCGTAGCCGGCACGGGCGCGCACGTGCGCCAGCGGCTCCCCGGACGCCCGAAGCACCTCGTACGGCCATCCCAGGCGCGCGCCCAGCGACTCGGCCACGCCGAGCGCCACCACAAACGGCACGCCGGTCACGTGGCCCATCGGCACCGCGGGCCGAATCGTGAACGAAGCTACTCCCATGAGATCTCCCCCAGGTCGGCGGTCACGTGGCCCACGCGCTCGTCACGCGGCGTCACGGGGACGCCGGCGTGCGCGAGGAAGCGCTCGGGGTCGTGCATGAGGTCCTCCATCGGCACGATCGCGTAGTCACGCTCCCCAAGGCGGGGGTGCGGCAGCGTGAGGCGACGGCCGGCGTGAGTCTCTCCCTCGAGCCACATGAGGTCGCAGTCGATGATGCGCGGCGCGCTGCCGGGCTTCTTGGGGTCGCGGCCCTTCTCGCGGATGCGGCCGAGCGCGTCCTCGACCTCGATAAGCTTGTCCATGAGCACGAGCGGGTGGAGCTCCGTGCGAATCTCGGCCACGGCGTTGGCCACCGGCGTGGCAATCCCGTAGGCGGGCTCGGTCTCGTAGGCGCGGCTCACGCTCACCACGCAGGTGAGCGGGATGTCATCGATGAGCTGGGCGGCGCGGGCCAGGTTCGCCACGCGGTTGCCCACGTTGGAGCCCAGGGAGACAAAGCCCTGGCGCGGGTCTCGGTGCGAGACCGCCCAGTAGGCGTTCACGGCCTGGGAGACGGCCGCGACGTTGTGGACGCGCAGGATGCGGGCGCCGCCCTCGATGGCGGAGATGCACACGCCCGCGGTGGCGGCGTCGCGCGCGTGGGCGTCGGCCACGCCCGAGACGGCGCCCACAAAGCGCTTGCGCGAGACGGCACACATGAGCGGGTAGCCCATCGAGGCCATCGACCGCGTGGCGCGCTGGATCACCACGTCCTCGTCCGCGAGCTTGTCAAAGCCCGCGCCCGGGTCCATGCAGATGCGGTCGTGCGAGACCCCGGCGCGCATGAGCACACGGGCCTGGTCGCCGAGAAAACCCATGACCTGGCGCATGACCTGTGCCTGATCGGGCAGGGTAAAGCGGCGCTGCGAGCTGACGGGGTGCTGGATTGCGCTGCCTGTTGGGCGCGACTCGTCGAGAAGGACCTGGCGACGCGGCGCGCGCGTGCCAAGGCCCTCGTGGCTCCAGTGCATGACGACGCATCCGCAGTTGGTATCCGCCGCAACCTGGACCATCTCGGGGTCGGTGAAGCCCGAGACGTCGTTCACGATGGCGGCGCCCAGGCGCACGCACATGCGGGCCACATCTGCGTGGCGGGTGTCAACGGAGACGATGGCCCCCGCCTCCACGAGCGCGCGGACCACGGGGACAACGCGCTCAGCCTCCTCCTGCGCAGAGACGGGCACGTGCCCGGGACGAGTGGACTCGCCGCCCACGTCGATGATGTCGGCGCCCTCGTCGAGCATCTCGAGGCCGCGCGCGACGGCCTTCTTGTGGTCGAGGTTCACCCCTCCGTCAGAGAAGGAGTCGGGGGTCACGTTGAGGATGCCCATGATCCGCGGGCGCGTGAGCGAGATCTCGTGGGACCCGCAATGCCAGGTGGCGTAGTTCTCTCGAAGCATGGTGTTCCTCCTCGGGGCGGCTTCATCCCACCCATTGTACCCGGCTCGGCGGCCCGTGCCGCGCGACCCTCAAGCCGTTGAGGATGCCCCTCCACGCCGGCTTCCCCGCATTGCCGTGCGCAAAACGCTCGCTCGTGCCACAAGGTGAGGTCGCCCTGCGCAATATGCTCGCTCGTGCCACACGATTTTGCCCCACACCCAACTACGCCCGACTCGTTTTCCCAGATAAGTATATAAGACTTCTAATCTAATAGCACCGAAGGGGAGGTTTTAATGTGGCACGAGCGCCGATTTTGCACGGAGCGGCGCCACCTTGTTGCACGAGCGCGCATTTTGCGCATCACGGCACGCGATCGACGGGCGCGACCCTAGAAATCGAAGGCGGCGGCGATGTCGCAGGCGCAGACGAGATCGGCGCGGGCGTCCGCGGGAGTGGGGTCACGGTTGACGATCACGATCTCCTCACCGCCAAAGTAGTTCACAAGCCCCGCCGCTGGGTACACCACAAGAGACGTTCCGCCAATGACGAGCAGATCAGCATTTGAGATGGCCTCAACGCTGGCGAGAAGGACCTTCTCGCTAAGCTGCTCGCCGTAGAGCACGACATCCGGCTTCACGAGCGAGCCGCACTTCTCGCACTTGGGGATGCCCGTGGTTGCCATGACCCACTCTGCGGGATAGACCTCGCCGCAGCGCAGGCAGACGTTGCGATGGACTGAGCCGTGGAGCTCGTGGACCGTGCGCGAGCCCGCCATCTGGTGCAGGCCGTCGATGTTCTGCGTGACCACCGCGGCGAGGTGCCCCTCGCGCTCCAGCTCGGCGAGCTTGAGGTGCGCCTGGCTGGGGCGGGCCGAGAGGCAGATCATGCGCTCGCGGTAGAAGTCGTAGAACTCGGCGGTGTGGCCGGCAAAGAAGTCATGGCCGAGCATCTCCTCGGGCGGGTACTTGAAGCGCTGGTGATAGAGGCCGTCCGCGCTGCGGAAATCCGGGATTCCGCTTGCTGTTGAGACACCGGCACCGCCAAAGAAGACGGCGCTTCTCGCCCTCTCAAAGCGCTCCCTGAGCTCAGCCGCCGCCTCCGCGGGGTCCGTGATCGTACGCGCCATGGAAGCCTCCTCACCCGTTGGCCAATCGTGTGTCACACCCATTCTCGCACCGCTGGCACCGGTCGCGACGCCTTTCTGGAAAATCCGTCGGGATGGACTCGATCCAGCGCATTTGGGGAAGAAACAGCTTCATGCACAGCGTAAGGAGGCCACATGACCGCACCGGAAAGCAACGTTTTTGACTGCGCGCTCGTCTTTGAGGGCGGCGGATACCGTGCCGCGTACACCTGTGCCTTTGCCAATGTCCTCCTTGAGCAGGGCATCTACTTTGACTATGTCTGCGGCCTCTCGGCTGGGGCGAGCAACACGGTGAACTACCTCTCGCGCGACCGCAAGCGCGTGCGCAACGCCTTCATGACCGACGGCCCGGCGCGAGGCCTCGTGGGGCTGCGCTCGCTGCTCCGCGGACGCGGCTACTTTGACGCCGACGCACTCTACGAGGGGGCGCTTCGCGACGGAACGCTCGAGTTTGACTGGGAGACCTTCGCCGCCAACCCCGCTCGTCTGCGCATCCAGGCGTTTGAGCGCGACACCGGCCGCACGGTGCGCTTTGGCCGCGAGGACATGACCGACGCCATGCGCATGATCGACCTCGTGCGCGCCAGCTCTACCCTGCCGGGCATGATGAAGCCGCTCGAGATTGACGGGCGCGTCCTTTTGGACGGCGGCCTGGGCACGGGCGCGGGCATCCCGCTCTGCATGGCGGAGGACGACGGCTTTGAGCGCTTTGTCTTTGTGGCCACGCGACCGCGCGGTTACCGCAAGAAGGAGCCCGGCACGCGCGACACTCAGATGTTCAAGGCCGTTGCCAAGGACCACCCCTACCTGAGAAACGCGCTGCTCACGCGCTGGGAGCGCTATAACACGGCGCTCGACCACGTGGAGGAGCTCGCGGAGGCAGGCAAGGCGCTCGTCATCTACCCGGACGAGATGCCCGTGGAGAACTCCACCGTTGACCCGCGCAAGCTCGCCGCCGCCTACGACGCCGGCCACGAGCAGTACGTACGCGAGCTGCCGCGCCTGCGCGAGTTTCTGTTTGGCGCACCGAACGCCGGACCCGTGCCCGCAGACCCCGATCAGGGCACCGGCTACGTCACGCTGGGGTAACGACGCCCCCGGCCCGGGCGATGATGCCGGAGAGCGACTAAAGCACGATCGTGAGCTCCACGGGGCAGTGGTCTGAGCCGTAGACCTCGGAGAGGATCGAGGCGCCCGTCACGCGATCGGCGATGTCGTTGGAGACGAGGAAGTAGTCGATGCGCCAGCCCGCGTTGTTCCTGCGCGCGTTGAAGCGGTAGCTCCACCAGCTGTAGGCACCCGTGACGTCCGGATGGCGTGCGCGGAAGGTGTCCGTGAAGCCGGCATCAAGCAGGCGGGTGAAGCTCTCGCGCTCCTCGTCGGAAAAACCAGCGTTGCCGCGGTTGGGCCCGGGGTTCTTGAGGTCGATCTCATTATGGGCAACGTTGAAGTCCCCGCAGGTCACCACGGGCTTCTCGGCGGCAAGTCCGGTAAGGAACTCGCGGTACGCCGCGTCCCAGGCAAGACGCGTGTCAATGCGGGCGAGCTCGTTTTGCGCGTTGGGCGTGTAGACGTCAACAAACCAATAGTTTGGGAACTCGAGCGCGCAGACGCGGCCCTCGTTGTCCGCCTCGGGTGCGCCGATGTGGTTGACCACCCGCAGCGGCTCTTCTCGGCTGAAGACCGCGGTGCCCGAGTAGCCCTTGCGCTCGGCGTAGCTCCACGTCTGATGGTAGCCGGGCAGGTCAAGCTCAATCTGGCCCTCCTGCAGCTTGGTCTCCTGAATGGCAAAGACGTCGGCGCCCGTAGCCTCCACCACGTCCGTGAAGCTTGGGTCCTTCTTCATGACGGCACGCAGACCGTTGACGTTCCATGAAACCAGGCGCAGCTCGCGGGGGGTGGGCATGACGGTCCTTTCTCTTTGCCGGCTCACGCTAGTGTACCCGAATCCTTGGGGGCGCCTCTCGGCCACGTAGCGTGTCTCTCATCCCTCTCCTAGACTCCCGGCACGGCAAGCCCGGCGGCCGTCATGGCGGCGAGAAACGCCTCGGCCGAGCGCGTGGCGATAAGTTCCTGCGGAAAGCCGATCTCGTCGAGCATGGCAAGGGAGCGCGGCGTGCGGCCAACGGCGCAGCAGACGTGCGCGTCCGTGTTGACGGCAATCTGGCAGCCGGCCTCGGCGCAGGCCTCCGCAATGGCGCGGCAGCTCGTCCACGTGCGGCCGCCCTCGCGCGCGACCTCGAGGCTGTGCTCGTTGATCTCGATGAGCTTGCCCCGACGCGCGGCCTCCCCCACAACTTCGCGCACGTCAAACGGTATGCCGGCACGGCCGGTGTGGCCGAGCACGAGCACCTTGGGCTGGGCGAGGGCCCCGAGGTACATCTCGGTGGTCTGGACAAGCGTGGCCCCGACGGCAAAGCTCTTGTAGTGCACGCTTGCGATGACGTAGTCGCAGCTTGCCGTCACGCGGTCGTAGAGCGTGGCAACGCGCTGGGCGGGGCGGCCGGTGATGTCCTCCGCAACCTCGATCCCCTGCCCGAAGAGCGAGCCGTCGAGACCGCGGATGTCCGCCTCGGCTCCGTGGAGCAGGCGCACGCCCTCCCAGGTTCTCGGGAGCACGCGCATGTTGATGAAGTGCTGGTAGTCGCGCAGGCTCGCGTGGGCGAGGTCCGTGTTGGGGAAGAGCATGTCGCTAAAGTGGTCCGTCACGCCCAGGAGCTCAAGGCCGGCTTCGCGCGCGGCGAGCACGTCCTCTCGCACCGTGGAGTACGCGTGGCGCGAGTAGAGCGTGTGGGTGTGGACGTCGCAGCGGTTCTGCAGCATGCCTCTCCCCTCAAAATGCTCCAAAAGGGGACTGCCCCTTTGGGTTACCGGTAGCTGGCGGCAAGCTTCTCCCAGGCGGGCATGGAGTTCACGATGGTCTCGTGGGAGACGCAGTAGCCCACGCGCACCCAGCCCGGGCAGCCAAAGGAGTCGGAGGGAACGGGCAGCAGCTCAAGAGCCTTGGCGCGCTCGAAGAAGGCGTTGGCATCCGGCTCGAGCGCCTTGATCCAGAGGTAGAACGCGCCCTCGGGCTCGATGAACTCGTAGCCCAGCCGCGACAGGCCCTCCGTGAGCGCGCGGCGGTTCTCGGCGTAGGCATCAACGTCCGTGGGGCAGTCCACGCAGTCCGCAAGCACGCGCTGGAAGAGCGCCGGCGCGCAGACAAAGCCCAGCTTGCGGCCAGCACCGGCAACGGCAGAGACCAGGTCGTCATGCTCGGGGTTGGCAGGCGGCACAAGCACCCAGCCAATGCGCTCGCCGGGAAGCGACAGGCTCTTGGAGTAGCTGTAGCACACGATCGTGCGGTCGTAGAGCGCGGGCACCCAGGGAACCTCGGCGCCGTAGGTGATCTCGCGGTATGGCTCGTCGGAGACGATGGTGATCGTGGTGCCCAGGCGATTCTCGGCGTCCCGAAGGGTGGCAGCGAGCGCCTCGAGGTTCTCGCGGGAGTACACGGAGCCCACGGGGTTGTTGGGCGTGTTGATCACGACGGCGCGCGTGCGGGGCGTGATGGCCGCGGCAACGGCGGCAACGTCGATCTGGAACGTCTTGGCGTCGGCCATGACCTCAACGCAGGTGGCGCCCGCGGTCTCGATCCAGACACGGTACTCCGGGAAGTACGGCGCAATGACGATGACCTCGTCCCCGGGGTTCACGATGGCGTGGAAGGTGATGGAGAGCGATGCCGCGGCACCGCAGGTGAGGTAGAGGTCGTTGGCGGACGCGGTCTTCTCGCCAAAGTGGCGGCAGAGGCTTGCCGCCACGGCCTCGCGCACGGCGGGCAGGCCGTTTGCGGGCGTGTATCCGTGGAGCTGGGTTGCCGGCAGCGCAAGCGCGCGCTCGATGGAAGCGCGCACGGCATCCGGCGCGGGAATGGAGGGGTTGCCCAGCGAGAAGTCAAAGACGTTCTCGGCCCCGATCTCTGCCTTGCGCGCGTTTGCGTAGGCGGAGATCTCGCGGATGGACGACTTCTGCGCGCCGTACGCGCGGCTGGCCTCGTTGATGGACATGACGCTCCTCTCGCTTGTGTGCTGGGACCATTGTACTCGCGGAGACGAGCGGTCCGGGCGCAATGCCCTTGTCGCGAAATCGAAGTTTTGTTTTGAGAGGGGTTGCCGTGCTCGGCAGCTAGGCGTTTTGGAGAGCTTTGCGGTGGTTTTGGGCAACATGTTTGATATGGAGAGGCCGCGAGGCGCCTGATCTGCCGCCAAACGAGCTCTCCCCGCCCGCATTTGACGGGTTTTGGGCAACAAGTTTGATGCGATGGGCGTTTCTGCATCAAACTTGTTGCCCAAAACCCAGGGGGAAGCCCAACGGGACCAAGCCCAGGAAAACGTTACGGGGCGGCAGTCCCGGAGGAGGCGTCGCCAGCCGAGAACTCGTCCCAGCGGCCGTCGAGAAGGGCCTCCACGGCCTCTCCCTCCACGGTCTCGCGCTCCAGGAGCACGCGCGCCATGGTGCCCATCTGCTCGCGTCGCCCCTCCAGCACCTCGCGCGCCCGCTCGTGGCCCTCGCGCATGATGCGCTCCACCTCGTCGTCGATGCGCTTTGCCGTCTCGGCGGAAAAGTCCTGGTGGTTGGCGTAGTCACGGCCGAGAAACACCTCGTGCTGCGCCTCGCCAAAGACCTGCGCGCCCAGCTCGTCGCTCATGCCGTAGCGCGTGACCATCGTGCGCGCGAGCTTGGTGGCGCGCTCGAGGTCGTTGCTCGCGCCGGTGGTGATGTCGTCGCAGAAGAGCTCCTCGGCCGTGCGCCCAGCCAAGAGCACCGCGATCTGGTCGAGCATGCCGTCGCGCGTCTCCAGGAAGTGATCCTCCTCGGGCACCTGCATCGTGTAGCCAAGGGCCTGACCTCGGCTCACGATGCTGATCTTGTGGATGGGGTCGGAGTTCTCGAGCACGTGTCCCACGAGGGCGTGGCCGGACTCGTGGAACGCAATGACGCGGCGCTCCTTCTCGGTGATGACGCGGCTCTTGCGCTCGGGGCCTGCCATCACGCGCTCCATGGCCTCCTCCACCTCGGCGGGGCCAATCTTCTCCTCGTGCCTGCGCGCGGCGAGAAGCGCCGCCTCGTTCATGAGGTTCGCGAGGTCCGCGCCGGTAAAGCCGGGCGTCACCTTGGCGAGGCGCTCGAAGTCGATGCCCTCTGCCAGGGGCTTGCCCTTGGCATGCACCGAGAGGATCTTCTGGCGGCCCACCACGTCTGGACGATCCACCGTCACGCGCCGGTCAAAGCGGCCGGGGCGCAGGAGCGCCGGATCGAGGATGTCGGGACGGTTGGTGGCGGCAATGAGGATGACGGCGGTGTTGTCCTCGAAGCCGTCCATCTCGACGAGC
>DXAB01000090.1 GCA_019117265.1 Candidatus Olsenella pullicola | reverse complement strand
CTCGAGAAGGTCGAGGAGCTCGACCACTCCGTCATGCACTGCTACCGCTGCAACACCGCGCTCGAGCCCTGGCTCTCCGAGCAGTGGTTCGTGGCCGTGGACAAGCTCAAGGAGCGCGCGACCGAGGTGGTCAAGAGCGGCGAGGTGAAGTTCCACCCCGAGCGCTGGACCCAGACCTACCTCACCTGGATGGACAACCTCAAGGACTGGTGCATCTCGCGCCAGCTCTGGTGGGGCCACCGCATCCCGGTCTTCTACTGCGAGGACTGCGGCTGGGAGGACGCCCTCATGGAGGACACCGACGTCTGCCCCAAGTGCGGCGGGCGCCACGTGCACCAGGACGAGGACGTGCTCGACACCTGGTTCTCCAGCCAGCTGTGGACCTTCGCCACGCAGGGCTGGCCCGATGACACCTCCGAGCTTGCCGAGCACCACCCCACCAAGGTGCTCGTGACCGCGCGCGACATCATCGCCCTCTGGGTCGCTCGCATGATCATGAGCTCGCTCTACTTCACCGACGAGGTGCCCTTCCACGACGTCTACATCTACGCCACGATCCTGGCCAAGGACGGCAGCCGCATGTCCAAGTCCAAGGGCAACGGCGTGGACCCGATGGAGCTCATGGAGAAGTACGGCGCGGACGCCATGCGCTACAACCTCCTCACGCTCATCACCAACAACCAGGACGTCAAGTTCGACGCCAACATCGACAAGAAGACCCACAGGCTCATCGACAGCCCGCGCACCGAGCAGGCCCGTGGCTTTGTGACCAAGATCTGGAACGCGAGCCGCTTCGTGCAGATGAACCTCGAGGGCTACGAGCCGGGCGCGCCGGCGGCAGTCACGCCCGAGGACGCCTGGATGCTCAGCCGCCTGGCCCGCGCCGTCGCGCATGCCACCGAGCAGCTGGAGACCTACGCCTTCGGCGACTACGCGCGCGAGATCCAGAGCTTCTTCTGGGGCGACGTCTGTGACTGGTACATCGAGCTCTGCAAGAGCCGCCTGCTCGACGGCGCGCCCGAGGAGCGCCTGCAGGTCCAGCGCAACCTCGTCTTTGTGCTCGATGCCTGCATGCGCCTGCTGCACCCCGTGATGCCCTTCGTCACGGAGAGCGTCTGGGACGCCCTGCCCGCGAGCGGCCTGGACGACCACTCCGCCCAGTTCCTCATGGTGGCCGCCTGGCCGGAGCCCGAGCGCTTTGCCGGCTTTGTCAACGACAGTGCCGAGAAGGACTTTGAGCTCGCCAAGCGCGTCATCTCCTGCGTGCGCTCCACGCGTGCCCGCTACCGCCTCTCGCCGCGCGCCGAGCTGGACGTGACGGTGCGCTGCGGCGCCGACGACGCGGCGGTTCTCGCCGGCCAGGAGGGCTTCGTGCGCTCCGTGGGCCATGTGGGTGCGTTTGTCGCTGCCGCCGACGCCCAGAAGCCGGAGGGCTGCGTCTCCGTGGCTGATGGCGGACTTGAGATCTTTGTCCACGTGGGCGACCTCGTGGACCTCGCGGCGGAGTCTGCGCGCCTCGCCAAGGAGCTCGCGAAGGCCGAGAAGGACCTCGCGGGAGTGGAGCGCACGCTCGCCAACGAGGGCTTCGTCGCCAAGGCCGCGCCTGCGGTCATCGAGAAGAAGCGCGCGCAGGCAGCCGAGCTTGTCGCCACGATCGAGCAGCTCAGGGCGCAGATCGCGGACTTCTCGTAGGTCCGTACGCACCTGGGGGCGCCCCGGTTCTTCTCGCCAGCTCACTGGGCTTTGCCCAAAAGTCGCTGGCCGAGAAGGGCCGGGGCGCCCTGCGTTGTGGCCCTCGCCCGTGCCGGGGGTGCGGGTCTGTAGGCGCGTGCCGACAGTTTGGGGCGGGAAAGCGTCGGCAGGCGCCTAATGAAGCGAGCTGTAGGTACGTGCCGACGGTTTTGCCTGGGAAAGTGTCGGCAAGCGCCTACGTGATGCGGGCTCCCAACACGGCCGGAACCCCCACGGGACTCCCTTCGGTTGACCGAGGGGGCGCAACGTCAACCTGCGCTCGCTTGAGGGGGCGTGCACGGGATTACATACTGTTGCCGAGCGCTTGGGGCTCGTCCCGCAGCCTACGCGAGGAGGTCGGCATGGAACCGCACGTCAACATTGGGAGAACCATCGCGCGGGAGCGCAGGCGCGCGGGCGTCACGCAGGAGGCACTCGCTGCGCACCTGGGCGTGAGCAAGGCGGCCGTCTCCAAGTGGGAGCTCGGGCTCAGCCTGCCCGACGTCGCGCTGCTGCCGAGCATCGCCGCGTACTTCTCGCTCACCCTGGACGAGCTCTTCGACTGGAGGGCGCGGCTCAGCGAGGAGGAGGCCGCTGAGGTCTTTGCCCGGGTGTGCGCGGAGGGGCGCGAGGACGTCTCGGCCGCGAGGGAGAGCCTGCGACGCGCCGTGTCGGAGCACTTCTCGGACTGGAACCTTCTGCTCATGATGTCGTCCCTGCTCACCACGTGGTCCGCCATGGCCGATCAGGACAAGGACGCGCAGGACATGCGCGCCGAGGCGGGCGAGCTTCTCGACCGCGTGCTCGCCGGGGCGGACGATCCGGGAACGATCGCCCTGGCGCGCCAGGCCAAGGCAACGGCGCTCTTTTCGGCGGGGGACGTCGAGGGCGCGACGGCCCTCCTGGAGCCGCTCGTGCGCCGGGGCGACGACGCACCTGCGATGATGCTGCTCGCGAGCTGCTACCGAAGGCTCGGTCGGGAGGGTGAGGCTGCCGAGCTGCTGCAGTCTCGCCGCCTTGCCGCCGGGCTGCTCGTGGTGAACTCACTTCTCCAGGAGATCGGCACGAGCGACGACGCCGCGTTCGTCCGCGCCGCCGCGGATGCCGCCCGTGACGTCAGCTCCGCGCTCGCGATCGAGGACGTGAACCCGCTCCTCTCCGTGACGCTCGAGGCCGAGGTTGCGGACGCGCTGCTCAGGGCAGGCGAGAAGGACGAGGCGCTCGTTGCCCTCGAGCGCGTCCTCGACGCTGCCGAGCGCCTGGCGGCGGGCGGTCCCGCACCGTCGCCGTCCCCACTCCTCTCTCGCGTCCTCGCGGTACTCGACCCCGAGCGACACGGCGCGGCGTGGGCCGAGCACAAGCGCGCCCAGCTCGACGAGGCCCGCGCAGCAGCCCGCGCCGCCCTTGTCGAGCGGCTCTCCGATTCGTCGTGGGAGACGCTCGCCGCAGGTGAGCGCCTGGAGTCGCTGCGCTCGCGGGCTGCCTCTTGGCAGTAGCGGCTCCCGGGACTATACTTGCGCGATCTGCGAGAGGGGGACTCATGGAAGCTGCGCTCGAGGCGCGGGGCCTCTGCTTCGGATACGGTGACATCCCGGTCTGGGAGGACGTGAGCTTCTCGGTCGGAGCCGGGCAGGTGGCGTTTCTTACCGGGCCCAACGGGGCGGGGAAGTCGACGCTCTTCCGCTGCCTCGCGGGCTGGCTCACCCCTGGGGCAGGCGAGGTCCTCGTCGGCGGTCGTCCGTTCACGGGGCGCACGCGCCTCGCGCCGGGCGAGCTCACCTTCGTGAGCGACGTCCCCTCCTTCTACGACGACCTCACCGCCATCGAGCACGTCGAGCTCGTGCTTGCGGCCAACCGTGCCGAGAGCGAGCGCCCGCGCGCGGAGGCGCTGCTCGGGCGCTTTGGCCTCAACGGCCGCGAGCGGCTGCTGCCGTCCGCGTACTCGCGCGGGATGCGCGAGAAGCTCGCGCTCGTGCTCGCCCTCATGCTGCGCCCGCGCGTGATGCTGCTTGACGAGCCGCACGGCCCGCTCGACCGCGAGGCGTCGCTCGTCCTCTCCGAGGAGCTCGCCGCCGTGGCGGCCGAGGGGACGGCGGTGCTGCTGAGCTGCCACCACGACGTGCCGGGGCTCGTGCCCGACCTCTCTCTCGCGCTCGAGGACGGCGCGCTCTCCGCTCATGTGGGGGCCTGAAATGGGCACGCGCCCCAACGCCGCACTCGTTGCGCGCCTCGAGCTTCGCCACCTGCGCAGCGACCTGCGCTTCCTGCTCTTTGCCGCCGGTGTGGACATCGATGAGAACCGCGGGTTCCTCGAGCGCACCTACCAGCTCTACCTGGCGGTCATTGGCGCCGTGGTGGTCGCGCTCTCGTGGGCGCAGGTGCTCAGCCTCGTTGAGGGCGCCCGCTGGGCGCTGGGCAGCCAGCCCGGCACGGTCGCGCTGGCGCTCCTCGCGCTCGCCCCGGCGCTCGCGCTCGCCTTGTGGGCGGTCTCCGACTTGCGCGAGACGCCGCTGCGCCTCGCGGCGCCAGACATTGCCTGGCTCGCGCGCGTCATTCGCCCTGGCGCCCTGCTCGCCGTTCGGCTCGTCCTCGACCTCGCTCCCGTTGTCGCGTGCGGCGCGATTGGCGGGCAGCTGCTCGGCGTGCTCGCGCTCGCGCCGAGCCCGCTCGCGTGGGCGGCCCTCTTGGCTTCCCTCATGTTCGTTGCCCGCCTGCTCGCCCTTGTCGCGGGGCTGGCGAGAAGCGCGGTGTCCCGCCGCCGGCGTTTCGTGGTCGCCGTGGCGGCAGGGGCGCTCGCGGTTCTTCTCGCCGCGGCGCTCGCGCTTTCCGTGCCCGTGCTCGTCTTCGTGCTGGGGCTTGTCCTTGTGCCCGCCGTGCTCGCAGTCGGCGCCCTGCTCGTCGTCCTCGCGCTCTGGCTCGCTGCCCGGGCTGACATGGCGTTCGTCGTGGACGACAACGAGCTCTACGCCGCCCGGCGCGCGCTGCGCTTTCTCGCGCTCGCCAACGCGGGCGCGTACAAGGAGGCGTGCCGCCGCCGGCGCCTGGGCCGTCGGCGCCAGGTGAGAAGGACCTGGCGCTTCTGGCACGGGCCGGGGGCGTACGTCTCCCACGCGCTCGTGAGCCTCGCGCGGGACCTCCCGGCCCTTCTCGGCATCCTCTCCTGGAGCGCGCTCGTCGTGCCGGGAGGGGCGCTGCTCGTCGGCCTGCGTCCCGATGTGGGCGTGCTGCTCGTCTGGTACCTCTTCGCAGTGACCAAGCTTCGTGACCCGCTCGAGCTTGCGCACGTGTTCCGCGCGGACTGCGCCAACCGCCTCGTCCGCCCGATGCTCCCGGCGCCCACGCTTCGCCTTCTTGCGCTCGACTCGCTCCCGGCCGCGCTCGTGGCGGCTGTCGCGTCCGCGATCGTTGCCGGTGGCGGGGCGGCGCTGCTCTCGGCGGACGTGCTTGGGACGGTCGCGCTCTCGTGGGCGATGCTCGCGGCGCTCGTGCTCTCGGCGGGCTTTGACGACCCGCGGATCGCGGCCCGCGGAGGCGCCTCGCCCACGGTCTTTCTCGCGGGCGCGGCGAGCCTCTTCGCCGTCGGGCTCGCGGGGCTGCTCGGGACGGTGCCGGCGCTCGCGTGCGCGCTTCTTGCCAACGCCCTTCTCGCCTGGCTGCTGCGCGACTGACCGCCAGCCGGCCTCTCTCGCTACGCCCAGCCCAGGAGGTCGCGGATCACGCGGCTCGCGAGCATCTGGCCCATGATGGGCGGCAGGTAGCTCATCGTACCCAGGAGCGACCCCTCGCGCATCCATTGCTCGTCGGAGATTGCCTCCATGCGGACCGGTTCCTCGTCGGAGAAGAGCACGCGCAGCCCGCGGATGCCGCGGCGGCGGCACTCCTTGCGCATGACGCGCGCGAGCGGGCAGTTGACGGTCTCCTCGATGCGCGCGAAGCGTAGGCGGCACGGGTCGAGCTTGTTGGCGCCGCCCATGGCGGAGAGCTCGGGGATGCCGCGCTCCTGGCACCAGGCGGCCAGGCGCAGCTTCTGCGCCACGGTGTCGATGGCATCCACCACGTAGTCCAGGGGGCCGAGCGCCTCCATCTGCTCGGGCAGCGCGTCCTTGTCGAGAAACGCGGTCACGGCGGTGACGTTGGCGGCGGGGTTGATGTCGAGCGCCATGGAGCGCATGACCTCGGCCTTGGGACGGCCGAGGGTGCTCGTGAAGGCAAGCGCCTGGCGGTTGATGTTGCTCGGTGCCACGACGTCTCGGTCGAGCAGCACGAGGTTGCCCACGCCGCCGCGCGCGAGCGCCTCCGCGCAGGAGGACCCCACGCCGCCGAGGCCGATCACGGCCACGCGCGCCTTGGCGAGCCGCGCGAGCCCCTCGCCACCGATGACCAGGCGCAGCCTGTCCGTTGCGGTTTCCGCCATGTGGGTCCTTTCCGTCTCAAGCGATGGCCGGGTGCGGGAAATGTCGCTCCGGAAACACGTGACGTTCCGGCGCGCCTGCGTTGTGTGCGGTTTTATTCTATCGCCTCAAGTAGCGTTGATTCTGCGGGCCCGCTACCTGCGTATTTGTGGGCAAGAATACCTAGCTACCCGCTGCCGCTCCAAAAAACTGCACACAACGTGTGTTAATTGGGGACGTGTTTTTCCTCACAGAGTTTTTGGGACAGGTTTGGCCGGGCTACAGCCAGCGCGCTTCTGGGAAAAACCTGTCCCAAAAACTCTGAGAGGAAAAACACGTCCCCAAATTGCTGTTACCGGTTGGCAACGCGTTC
>DXAB01000011.1 GCA_019117265.1 Candidatus Olsenella pullicola | reverse complement strand
CGCCCTTGAACTGCTCGACGACCTCGGCGGTGACCTTCTTGTCCTGAAGCGGGGCAGAGCCAACGATGGTCTTGTCGCCGTCGTTAAGAAGAAGGACGGGGAGCTCGACCTTGTCGCCAGGCTGCGCGTCGAGCTTCTCGACGTCGATGACGTCGCCCTTGGCAACCTTATACTGCTTGCCACCAGTTGCTACGATTGCGTACATGTGCGAAACCCTTCATTGCTGGCTGAATGCAACAGTTGCATATATTACTAGCACCGTACCGGCTCGTCAACGAAAAGTTGCCGTGACCTGCGCAACCGTAAGGGAAAAGACGGCTGCGCACGCCTCGTCGGGACAATGCGACCTGAATCAGGATAATGGTGTGTCACCCAAGGTGACAAACGGTCCGAAAGGTTCCACAAGACGCCCATTTTCCTCGTGCCACTGGGCGAGTCGGCGAGCGCTTACGGAGCGCGGCCGCTCGAGCCCCGCCTCCCCCAGTGCGGCGTCGAGAAGAACCTGGGGCCTGAGCGCCCCCACGCCCGAGGAGCGAGTCTCAAGGCGTAGCGCAACGCCGTCCTCGACGTCGTCCGCCGACACGCAGACGAGCGAGGAGCCGACGTCAACGCGCTTCTCCTTCTCCCCGCGCAGATACGTTATCGTGCCGCGCTCCCGCACGGCGGACACGCCCTCAAGAAGCTCCCCGGCCGAGAAGGACGCGCCGGGGCAGACAATCTCCCAGCTCGCATGGTTGAGCCAGGCCTCGAGCGCCGGAAGGCGCCCGGCAACGTAGGCCGCGCGCGTGGGCTCGAGCGCGGAAGGCGTTGCCGCCCGAAGCAGCCCGATTGCCTCATCGGGGTCGATCCTCTCGGTGAGCCGCAGGTCAAAGTACTCGCATGACGAGCTCGTCCCCGTGGGCAGCGCGCCCGAGAACTGGATGCGCATGCGCCGGGCAAAGCCGTTGCCGATCGAGAACGGAAGCCCCGCGCGGCGCACGCACCGCTCGATGGTCGCGATGAGGTCAAGATGGCCAAGGTACGCGAGGCGGTCGCTCTTGCCATACTCCACGCGCAGGCGCGCGAGGTCCGCCTTGACGGGCAGCTCCTGAGGCCGCGCCGAGAAGGGCTGAGTCTGCCTTCGGCTCATGCCCTCACCCCCTGAATGACGTTGTGGACCCCCAGAGACGGGCACACGCCGCAGCCCGTGCAGCTCTCGCGCGTGCAGTCGGGAGTGGTGACGCCCTCGACGGCACGCAGCCACTCGCGCTGGAGATAGCCCTTGGAGACGCCGGGCGAGGTGTGGTCCCACGGCAGGCGCGCCGAGAGCGCAAACTCCTCGCAGGCAACGTCCACGAGGTCGAGCCCGCACTCCATGGCCGCGCGAGACCAGGCGCTGAAGTCAAACTCGCTCGTCCAGGCATCAAAGGAACAGCCGAGCTCCCAGGCGCGCCTCACGAGCTCAAAGCCGGCGCGCCCCATCTTGGAGAGCGCGCCCTCCACGAGCGAGACGTCGGCGTCGTGATATGAGACGCGAATCGCGCGGTCGCGAATCTCGTGGAGCAGCAGCTGCTGGCGCCGCCGCACCTCCTCCGGGTCGAGCTGCGGCGCCCACTGGAAGGCGGTGTAGGCCTTGGGCACGAGCACCGCCACCGAGATGGAGACCGAGACGCCGCTCTTGGGGCCGCGACCCACGACCTCGCGCCCGATCTCGAGCACGCGCTCGGCCATGCGGGCTATGCCCACCACGTCCTCGTCGGTCTCGGTGGGAAGGCCCATCATGAAGTAGAGCTTCATGCGGCGCCAGCCCGCCTCAAAGGCGTTTCTCGCCGCGCTCTCGAGGTCCTCCTCGGTAACGTTCTTGTTGATGACGTCGCGCAGGCGCTGGCTTCCCGCCTCGGGGGCAAAGGTGAGCCCCCCACGCTTGCCGCCGGCAACCGCTGCGGCCATGTCGACGCCAAAGGAGTCCAGGCGCTGCGAGGGAATGGAGACGCGTATGCCCCTCGGAGCGAGCTCGGCGTTCATTGCGCGCAAGATCTCCTCGCACTGCGAGTGGTCGGTCGTGGAGAGCGAGGTGAGGGAGATCTCGTTGTGCCCGCTGAGGAGAAGCCCCTCCACGCCACAGGAGACGACCTGCTCGGCCGGGCGCTCGCGAACGGGGCGATACGTCATGCCTGCCTGACAGAAGCGGCAGCCGCGAGCGCAGCCGCGAAGGATCTCGAGCGAGAGGCGGTCCTGAACGATACCCATGTACGGGACGATGCGCTGGGCCACGGCGGGAGTGGCGGCAAAGTCGTTCACGCAGCGCTTGAGCACGACCGCGGGCACGTCCTCCCCGGCGCTCGGAACCGCATAGCCCCAGCGGGTTGAGGTGTCGTCGACCACCACGTCATAGAGCGAGGGGACATAGGTTCCCGGAACGCGGGCGAGGCGGCGCAGCACCTCCGCGCGCGAGACCCCCTCGGCGCGCGCGTCGCGGATGCAGGCGCAGACCTCGACTATGGACTCCTCGCCGTCGCCGAGAAGAACGGCGTCAAAGACGGGGGCCAGCGGCTCGCAGTTCCACGCGGAGGGGCCGCCCGCAAGGATGATGGGGTCGTCCTCGTCGCGCTCCGCAGAGGTGAGCGCAATGCCCGCGAGGTCAAGGGTCTCAAGGACGTTGGTGGCGATGAGCTCGTGCGCAAGGGTGAAGCCGATGGCGTCAAACGAGGACAGCGGAGCGGCGCCCTCGAGCGAGAGGAGCGGCACGCGACTCTCGCGCATGAGCGAGGCCATGTCCTTCCACGGAAGGTAGCAGCGCTCGCAGCTCATCCCCTCCTGCGCGTTAACGTTGTTGTAGAGGATGGCGACGCCGAGGTTGGGCTGACCGACCTCGTAGACGTCTGCGTAGACCATGCAGAGGTGAAAGGGGCCGTCCTGCTCGGAGACGGCGCCCCACTCGTGATCGAGGTAGCGCGCCGGGTGCTCGACCCGTGAGAGGAGCGGCTCGATGAGGTGGAAGAGGTTCTCTCGCTTGGTCCGCACGTCAGCCCCCGATGGTCACGTAGTCGTCCGAGCGAGGGGTGGTGGGAAGCACTGCCGTGGCAGAGGCGTCTGGACCTGTCTCCTGCGCGACGCGCTCGGAGAGGGCCGCCTCGAAGCGCAGCCTGATGGCGTTTCCGGTGGCGAGGGTGCCGCCATAGCCAACGCCCGCCTTGAGGAGCGCCCCAATGCCGGGGAGCAGTCCCACGAGCGAGCGGGCCACGCCGCGCCAGACAAGGCCAGCGCCCAGCACCCCGGCAAGCTCGGCCGCGCGGGAGGGCTCGAGGCCGTGCCCATAGGAGGCGGCGATGTTGAGGGCGAGCATTGCCTGGTTGGCACACATGATGGGCAGGTCAGAGCCAGGGATGAGCGAGATGGCCCCAACGGCGGCGTTCTCCACCGCACACCGTGAGATGAGCGCGGTCACGACGGCATCGCGGCAAAACGGGAAGTTGGCGGCCAGGGCTATCGACTTCTCCACCGACGAGGCGAGCCAGCCCGCGAGCTTCTCGGGGAGCTGCTCCGGACTCGAGGCGGCAACGACGCCCACGAGCGCGAGGGCCTGCTCGGGAAGGTCAAGCGCGGGGGCGTCGAGCGCGCCCTCCACCACCACGGCAACGGGGACGCCCGAGCGCGCATACGAGCAGATGTCGGATGCCGCGTCAAGGTTGCCGGGAAGCACGATGGCAACATCGGGCTGCTCGGAGCCCGCCGAGGGGGACCCATGGAGGCTCATGACCTCCACCACGCCGCCCGCGCGCTCGGCGCGAAGCGCGTCTCTCACCTCGAGCGCAAGGGCCCGGGGGCACGAGGGGTCAACGCGAACATGAATGACGAGACGCTCCTCGATGCCCCTGAGGGAGTCTCGGCCGGAGCCGGCAACCTCAAGCAGGCGGGCAAAGGTCCAACCTTTCTTAGCCATCTCACTCCAATCGGGGGCGGCTGCCCGCCCGCCTACGCGGCCTTCTGGCGATGCCTCCACACAGACTGAACGATGCCCACGGCGGCAAGCTGGACGACCATCGAAGACGATCCGTAGCTCACAAAGGGCAGCGGAATGCCCGTGACCGGCATGATTCCCAGGCACATGCCCACGTTCTCAAGAATCTGGAAGGTCCACATTCCCACACACCCCACGAGCACGAGCTTTGAGAACATTGACTCCATCCTCATGGCAAGAAGGACGGTGGAGACGATCATCCAAGCATAGAGCGCAAGGAGGACGACGGAGCCCACGAAGCCAAACTGCTCCGCAAAGAGGGAGAACACGAAGTCGGTCTGCGCCTCGGGAACAAAGCCCGAGAGAGCCTGGGAGGCGTTACCAAAGCCCTTGCCAAAGAGCCCGCCCGAGCCCACGGCGATCATCGCCTGACGCAGGTTGTAGCCGTCGCCCGTGGGGTCGATGTCCGGGTCGACAAAGACGATGAGGCGCTTGAGCTGATAGTCCTTGAGAATGTGAGGAATGCCCTCTATCTGCGACTCTATGACCACAAACGCCGCGGCGGCAACGATGAGCGCAATGGTCCCGAGAACCCACGAGCGTGGGGCGCCGGAGCAGATGATGATCGTGGCGCCGATGAAGAAGATCACGAGGCCCGTGCCGAGGTCGAGCGTGAGGATGAGCAGCAGCGGCACGAGCAGCGTGCCACAGAGCTTGGCGTAGTCGCGGAAGGAGTCGATCTTTCCGTTGTACTGGGCGCATGCCGCCGCCATGAGAAAGATCGTCACGATCTTGGAGGGCTCTGAGGGCTGAAAGCGCAGCGGGCCGAGCCTGACCCAGCCCATCATGCCGTTGACCTCATACCCCAGGCCCGGGATCCTCGGCAGCACCATGAGAACGCACGCGAGCACAAAGAGGGCCGTCGTCATGTTGGAGAGCGTCCGGTAGTCGTACCTCCAGATGACGACCGCTCCGGCCAGGCCGATGGCCACGCCGGCGAGGTGGCTCACGAAGTTGGCCTCGGGGATGGAGATCGAGGCGGACCAGATGGTGATGATGCCGACAAGGACCACGAGGAGCGCCGGGATGAGCTGGGAGAGATAGAGGTCCCCCAGCGGGGAGCCGCCTCCTCCCACGCGGGAGTGGGCGTGCCTGCCCTCAGCCCGACGCGAGAAGAACGAAAGGCCGCGCGCGACCGCGCCGGGACCCGTCATGTCGAGTGCCATCGCTCCCCTCCTTCCTAGTCCGCGTTGCCGCTTGTGGAGGCGGCGGCGGTGTCGGGCTGACCGTAGATTGCGCCAAAGACGTCACGAACCACGTACATCGAGGACGTGGCGCCCGAGAGGACGCGGTCCATGTTGGCGCCGATGACGTACTTGGGGTTCTCCGCAGGAGCGTACCCGATGAACCATCCGATGGGGTTGCCCGTGGACTGCTCGGCCGTGCCCGTCTTTCCGCGAACCGTAACGTCGAGGTTGGTCCAGTGGATCGTCTGTGACTCCGCCTCGCGATAGACAACGCCCTCCATGCCGCGGGCGACGAGGTCCCTGAAGCCCTGGTCCTCGTCAACGGTGCGGATGACCTCGTTCTTGTACTCAGTGATGAGGCCGTCGCCCACCTGGGCGCGGACGCCCTTCATGACGTGGGGCCGCCAGACCGGGCCCTGGTTGGCAATGCTGCAGTAGGCGGTGACCATCTGAAGGCACGTCACGAGAAGGTCGCCCTGCCCGATGGCAATGTTGCAGTTGTCTCCGCCCTTCCAGGTGCAGTCCTCGTCGGAGTAGCCGAGCGCCTTGAAGTAGTCCCACTTCCAGTCCGGGTCCGGGACGCGCCCCGCCTCCTCGCCAGGAAGGTCGATGCCGGTCTTTGAGCCCAGCCCGTACCTTCTGAAGGTCTCCTGCATGCCCTGGGAGTTGTCGGCGTTGTAGAAGCCCTTGCCGATCTCGTAGAAGACGACGTCGCAGGAGAACGTGATGCCGTCCGCAAGGTCTAGGGTGCCGTGGCCGGACTCCCACCAGCACTTCATGTAGGGAAGCCCATTGGGGTCGCCGGTCCAGGTCCACCAGCCGGGGCAGTCCCAGGTGGTGCCGGTGTTTGCGATGCCGTAGTCGAGGGCCGCGAACGAGGTGAGCGGCTTGATGACCGATCCCGAGGGGTACTGGCCGCCGATGGCGCGGTTCATCATCGGGAAGTGGGACTTCTCGTCCTGAAGGGCATCCCAGTCGGCGGTGGAGATACCGCCGGTGAAGAGGTTGGGAGAGAAGGTGGGCGCGCTGGCCATGGCGATGACCTCTCCGTTGGTGCAGTCCATGGCAACGACGCAGCCGCCCTCGGCCTCGTAACCCGTGTCCCGGAGCTGCTCCATCACGCGCGCCAGAGAGTCCTCGGCAGCCTGCTGGATGTCGAGGTCGAGCGTCAGGACGAGGTCAGAGCCGCTCTGTGGTCGGATGTTGGTGGAGTACTCGAGCACGTTGCCGTCCGCGTCAACGTAGACGGACTGCTCGCCGCGCGCGCCCTGGAGCACGCTCTCGTACTGAAGCTCCACGCCCGTCTGGCCAACGATGTCCCCCGAGCGATAGACCACGCCGCCGTCCTCGGCGTTGGCGCTCGCCTCCAGCTGGTCGCTCGTCACGGTGCCGGTATACCCCACAACGTGCGCGGCGAGCGAGCCGTGCGGGTAGGAGCGCTGCGTCCGCTCCTGGATGTCCACCCCCGGGAAGAGCTCGTGATGCTCGCCGATGAAGGCAACCACGCGCCGCGAGACGTCAACGGAGACCGTCCGCGGGCTCTGCTGCCCCTCGGTGGTGTCCTGAATCTTGCGACGAACCGCCTGCATGGGCATCCCGATCAGGTTGGCGAGAAGGGTCATCTCCACCTCGTCCTCAAGGACATCCGAGCTTGCGACAACGGTGAGGCTCGGGCGGTTGCCCACGATCTCTCTCCCCTTGCGGTCCAGGATGCGACCACGGGGGGCCTGGGTGTAGACGGTGCTCGTTCGGTTGCGCTCGGCCTGCTCGGCATACTCCTCGCTCGAGACGAGCTGCATGGACCAGAGCCGCGCCACGAGCACCGAGAAGGCCGCACCCACCATGGCGACAAGCCCCACGAGGCGAGACGACGAGGTCTTCTCGGAAGACGAGTCGGAGCCACCCGAGGCCCTCGGAGAGGCGCCGCCGATGTCAAAAGTGAAGTTGGCCTCCGATCGCCCAAAGACGAGGAAGACCACCACGAGGGCAATGGCCGCCAGAACGCAGACGATGATGATGACGAGGGAGAGGTCCATGCGCAAACCCCTAGAGCCCCTTGGTGGAGAAGTGCCCCCCGCGCCCGCCGAGCGAGGGCCCCGAGGAGCGCAGCCTCGCAAAGTAGTAGGCAAACGGGAGGAAGAAGGCGATGGAGAGGGCGGCCGTGGGAAGCGTCCTCAAGAAGAGGATGTCGAAGAAGGAGCTCGCCTGCCCCACGAGAAGCATGGCAAGGTGGTAGACAAACGAGACCGCAAGGGAGGCGCCGGAAAAGAGGGCAACGCACGCGGCGAAGTCTCCCGACATGCGGTCTCTGCCCTCGAGCCCGAGGACAAACGAGGAGACCGTGAGGCAGAAGGCCATGAGGCCGATGGGGCCGGTCGTGGAGAGGTCAAAGATGAGACCGGCGACAAAGCCTGCGATGACGCCGCGCGACCCGCCCATGAGAAGGGCCACGAGAGAGGCAAAGACAAGCGCGAAGTTTGCCCTCCCGTTGCCGAGGCCGAGGTTGGGGGCCAGGGCGAGCTGCAGCACAAAGCAGATGAGGGCGAGAACGACGCACGTGCGGACGTCGCGGTTCTTATCGGCTACGATCATGCGCTTCCTCCCCTACTCCGTCTGGTTGCCCTGGGACGTGCCACCATCCTGATCTGCGCTGGACCCGTCGGCGGAGTCCCCTTCGGCGTCATCCTCGGAGCCCTGCTGGGAGCCGGACGTCTCTTGGGCGTCCGCCTCGGCAATGTCCTCGGCGCTGGCGCGCTGCTCCTCGGTGAGCGAGGTGACGACAAGCACCTCGCCCTCGTTCTCGGCATCGGCAAAGAGCTCAACGGAGATGTCGAGGTAGAGGTCTCCGGGGTTGTTCTCGACGCTCGTCACCTGGCCGAGCGGGAGACCCTTGGGAAAGACGCCGCCCAGGCCACTCGTGATGACCACGTCGCCGATGGCAACCTCCTGGCTGGTGCGAACGAGGCGCAGGCTCACCTCTCCGGTGGCGGAGCCCTCGAGCATGCCCTGGGCACGGCTCGACTGGACCATCGCGGAAATGGACGAGTTCTCGTCGGAGAGGAGGCGGACGGTGGCGGTGTTGGCACCGCACGAGACCACCTGACCGATGACGCCGGAAGAGGACAGCACGGGCATGCCCGTCGTGACGCCGTCGGAGGAGCCCTTGTCGATCGTGACCGTGGAGGACCACGAGTCGACGGAGCCGGAGATAATGCGAGCGGCCGTGGACTGAAGGTCGTTGGAGTCGCGCAGGTCAAGAAGGTCCTGAAGGCGCTCGGCGGACTGCGCGGCCTCCTCGAGCTCGACGTTTCTGGCCCTGAGCTGAGCGTTTTCCGCCTCGAGCTCGGAGAGCGTCGCCTGGTCGGCGGTGAGGTTGGTCATGACGTTGCCGAGCCCCTGGAAGGGTGCGGCAGCGAGCGCCCCCACGTGACGAATGGGCGAGGTGACGGTCTGGAAGGCTCCGCGGACCATGCCGAGGGGCCCGTCATCCCCCATCTGGCAGCTCACCGTGAAGAGGATGACCGAGACGACGGCGCAGACGACGAGCGCCCGCCCACCACTCGACTGCTTTGCGTTGCCCAGGGTCGGTGCCGCCCCACGACCCCTTGAGGAGAGCGGCACGCTACTGACCCGTGCTCTGGACGAAGCCGCCGGAGAGCGCGTTGGCCTCAAGGACCTTCGCGCAGCCGTTCACGACGTTCTCGAGGGCGGTGGGGCTCACGTTGACGGGCACGCCCGTCTCCTCGCGCAGGCGCTGGTCGAGCCCGCGCAGCAGGCCGCCGCCACCCGTGAGGAGGATGCCGTAGTACATGAGGTCCGAGGCGAGGTCGGGCGGCGTCACGTCGAGGGCGTCC
>DXAB01000089.1 GCA_019117265.1 Candidatus Olsenella pullicola | reverse complement strand
GATCTTCAAGGTCAAGCACCTTGTTGTCGTGGAAGAGAACTAGGAGTCACTCATGCAGCTCAACGATCTGCGTCCCGCTGAGGGCTCGCGCAAGAACCGCAAGCGCATCGGGCGCGGCAACTCGTCCGGTCACGGCACCACCGCCGGCCGCGGCACCAAGGGTCAGCTCTCCCGCTCTGGTGGCGGCAAGGGCAGGGGCTTCGAGGGTGGCCAGCAGCCGCTCGCGATGCGTCTCCCCAAGCTCCCGGGCTTCATCAACCACAACCGCGTCGAGTACGCTCCGGTGAACGTCGCCCGTCTCGAGGCGCTGTTCGCCGACGGTGAGACCGTCGACGCCGATACCCTGGTTGCCAAGGGCGTCATCAAGCACAACTATGTTCCTGTGAAGGTCCTCGGCGATGGTGAGATCACCAAGAAGCTCACCGTCAAGGTGGACAAGGTCTCCGCCTCCGCAAAGGCTAAGATCGAGGCGGCCGGAGGAAAGGTCGAGCAGGCGTGCTAAAGGGAATCGCCAACGCGTTTCGCGTTCCGGAGCTCAGGCAGAAGCTTCTTCTCACGGCGGCAATCCTGCTGCTGTACCGTTTCGGTGCGTATCTGCCCGTTCCGGGCGCGCCGTTCCAGGACCTGCTCGGCGCCTATCAGGCCGGGCTCTCCTCGAGCGGAGCGATGGCCGTGCTCAACCTGTTCTCGGGTGGCGCGCTTTCCCGCATGTCCGTCTTCAGCCTCGGAATCATGCCCTACATCACGGCTCAGATCATTCTGCAGCTGCTGCAGGCCGTGATTCCCTCCCTGGGCGAGCTTGCCAAGGAGGGCGAGGCCGGCCAGCGTAAGATCACGCAGTACACGCGCTATCTCACGATCGGCCTCGCCCTGCTCAACGCCGTTGGCTACCTGTTCCTCTTCAGGAGCTACGGCGTGAGCCTCTCCGGTCTTGCCGCACCCGAGGTGCTCATTGACATCATGGTCGTCTTCACGATGGTCGTTGGTGCCATGGTCATCATGTGGCTCGGCGAGATCATCACACAGCGCGGCGTGGGCAACGGCATGTCGCTGATCATCTTCTGCAACATCATGTCCGGCCTGCCCACATCGCTCATCTCCTCGCTCACCGACACCGGCAGCCTGATCATCACCGTGATCACCCTCATCGTGATCATCGCGATCGTGCCGATCATCGTCTTTGTCGAGCGCGGCCAGCGTCGCATCCCCATCCAGTACGCCAAGCGCGTCGTGGGTCGTCGCATGATGGGCGGGCAGACCACGTATCTGCCGATCAAGGTCAACACCGCCGGCGTTGTCCCGATTATCTTTGCGTCCGCGATTCTCTATCTCCCGGCGCAACTTGCCGTCTTCTTCCCGTCGGTCGACTGGGTCCAGGCCTTTGCCAATGCTCTTTCCACCGGCTGGATCAACTGGGTGCTCTCGGTTGTCCTCATCGTGGCATTTGCGTACTTCTACTCCTCGATGGTGTTCAACCCCACGGAGACGGCCGACCAGCTTCGCAAGCAGGGCGGCTTCATCCCCGGCGTTCGTCCCGGCTCCGCTACGGCGGCCTACATCAAGAGCGCCATCGACCACATCACGCTTCCGGGCGCGCTCTTCATGGCAGTCCTCGCCGTGGTGCCGTCGATCATCTTCTCGTTCACCCAGAACCCGCTCATCCAGGCTTTTGGTGGGACCTCTGTGCTGATTATGGTGAGCGTTGCCATGGATACGCTCTCCTCCATCGAGAGCCAGCTCAAGATGCACAATTATGACGGGTTCTTCAAGTAGCCCGTCATAGGAAGACATGCGTAGGAGCACGGCAAGGGAAAGGCGGTCGGTATCATGAACATCGTTCTTCTTGGCGCCCCGGGATCGGGTAAGGGCACGCAGGCCCAGAAGCTCGTCGCGGAGTTTGGCTTTGCCCACATCTCTACGGGCGATCTTCTCCGCGCTGCCATCAAGGAGGGCACCAAGCTCGGCAAGAAGGCCAAGGGCTATATGGATGCCGGCCAGCTCGTTCCCGACGACCTTGTCGTGGACCTGGTGAAGGAGCGCCTCGAGGCCGACGACGCCCAGAGGGGCTTCATCCTCGACGGCTTCCCGCGCAACGCCGCCCAGGCCGTCACGCTCGACTCCGAGCTTGCCGCCATGGGCCGCACCCTTGACGCCGCGCTTCTCATTGACGTCAAGTCCGAGGTCATCGTCGAGCGCCTGAGCTCCCGTCGAACCTGCCGCGCCTGCGGCTACACTGCGCCTGCCGGCGTAGACACCTGCCCGCGCTGCGGTGGCGAGATGTACCAGCGTGACGACGACAAGCCCGAGACCATCCAGCACCGTCTCGATGTCTACGAGACTCAGACGTCCCCGCTGGTCGAGTACTATCGCGGCCACTCCATCCTCAAGGAGGTCGACGGCGACCGTCCCGTCGACGAGGTCTACGCCGACGTCAAGGAGCGCCTCGCTCTATGATCAATATCAAGTCTCCTGTTGATATCGAGCAGATGAAGGCCGCCGGGGCTCTGTCCAAGGCGGCCCTTCGTCGTGCCGGGGCCCTCGTGCGCCCGGGCGTCTCCACGAAGGAGATCGACCAGGTCGTTGAGGGGTTCATTCGCCTCCACGGTGCCGTTCCCACCTTCAAGGGCTACGGCGGTTTCCCCGCGAGCATCTGCTCCTCCGTGAACGAGCAGATCGTCCATGGCATCCCCTCCCCGGTCACCATTCTCCAGGAGGGGGACATCATCTCCATCGACACCGGCGCAACCTATCAGGGCTGGGTCGGGGACAACGCGTGGACGTTCTACGTCGGCGAGCCCTCTGCCGAGTGGAAGGCGCTCTGCGAGTGCACGCGCGACTGCCTCAAGGCCGCAATCGAGCAGGCTGTTCCCGGAAACCACCTCGGTGACATCGGCGCCGTCGTGCAGGAGCTCGCCGAGAAGAACGGCTACGGGGTCGTCCGCGATTACGTTGGTCACGGCGTTGGCCGCGTGATGCACGAGGATCCCGAGGTCAGAAACTACGGCAGGCGCGGTCGCGGCGTGAGGCTCCAGGCGGGCATGGTCATCGCCATCGAGCCGATGATCACCCTCGGCACCTATCGCTGCCACACGCTCGCCAACGGCTGGACCGTGGTCACCGATGACGGCCAGCCCGCCGCCCACTATGAGAACACGGTTGCCATCACCGAGGATGGCCCCGTCATTCTCACCGAGGACGAGAGGGGCCCGTGGTGCCCGATGTACGGGGGTGCCGAGGAGTAGGCACCTCGACAGACAAGCTCCAATTGAGTCCATGTTGTGTTGGTCTGATGCAGCATGGACTCAGTTTTGGATTTTCGGTATGATATTTGGTCGCTGTCAGCGTGTTGAGAGGGAAGAATTTTGAGCAAGCAGGACGCCATCGAGCTTGAGGGCAAGGTTGTCGAGCCGCTGCCCAATGCCATGTTCAACGTTGAGCTCGAGAACGGTAAGACCATTCTCTGCACCATCTCCGGCAAGATCAGGATGAACTACATCCGCATTCTGCCGGGTGACCGCGTGGTCGTGGAGATCTCTCCCTACGACCTCACGAGGGGGCGCATCACCTACCGCTACAAGTAGGGCCCCATCACAGCCTGGGATATTCACGCCAGCGGCTGGGCGAGGAGATAGTTCGTATCAGCACTACCGGAAGGAAGACGCATGAAGGTACGTCCTTCGGTCAAGAAGATGTGCGACAAGTGCAAGGTCATTCGTCGCCACGGCAAG
>DXAB01000088.1 GCA_019117265.1 Candidatus Olsenella pullicola | reverse complement strand
GAGAAAAGCTCGGGGCTGTACCACTTTTTGAGTTTTACGTCGAGAAAAGCGGTGGTCTGTACCATGCGCAGCGACGAGAAGGGCTGACCAAGCCGCCGAGTGTGGTATAGAGGGCTGCCTTATTCAGCATTCAACGTACACTCGACTGTTTTTCTCGGCAGCCGGGCGGGTGCGACGGTGCAGAGGGCGGGTTTTTCGACGGGCGGGCGGGCGCTGCGGTACACCGGACGCACTTCCTCAGCAAACACCATTGCCGTCATGCCGACAAAAATGCGCCCGCCGCGTGGTCGGGGCACGCGGCGGGCGCGCATCGGGCGCAGGGAGTCAAAGCGCCCGACGGACGCCGAGAAACGCTAGCGCTTGCGAATGGGGATCGGGCGCGGAGGGGTGCGGGGCTTGTCGGCACCGGCCATGATGATGGCCTCCTCGTCGCAGACGCTCACGCACTTGCCGCACTGGGTGCACGCCTTCTGGTCGATGACGTGGATGAAGCGCGGCTTGCCGAGAATCGCCTCGTCCTCGCACGCGTCCACGCACTCGCCGCAGCCGACGCACTTGGTGGGCAGGATGTGGTAGGTCATGTACGCCTTGCACTCGCCCGCCGGGCAGACCTTCTTGGTGAAGTGCTGCTCGATCTCGTCGCCAAAGACGTCGAGCGCGGAGAGCACGGTACGCGCCATGACGCGACCCATCTCACAGAGCGACTGCGTCTCCATGACGGGGCAGAGGTCGCGCAGGAGCGCCACGTCGGACGCCTTGCCCTTCTTGCGGCAGATGTCGGCGGCGATTGTGGCGACCTGGTGGCCACCCTCGTGGCCAAAGACGCAGCGGCCGCAGGTTTCGTGACGGTAGAGCTGGCACACCTCGGAGAGCGCGTTGGCCATGCAGGAGCTCTTGGCGTACACGCGCACGTAGTCGCTCCCCAGCTCAACCGCAGCGTCGGCATCGGACGCCGAGAAGAACGAGCCAGTGGGATACCCCACGTAGACGGCCTTGGCATCAGCGACGCCGGAGGCCTCCACAAGCGCGCCAACCGTGGTGGACACGGGAAGCTCGACGGGAGCGCTAGCCCCCTCGAACCACGTCCAGCGCATGCCCTCGTGGCCGAGAAGCTCGGAGCCGGCAATGAGGCGCAGATCGGGCGTGGTGCCCGTGACCTCGGAGGGCAGGGGCTTCTCGCCCTTGAGCACGCAGGCGCAGGCGGTGTCGTTTACGTAGACAAAGCCGAGGGAGGCGTCGGCCTCCACCACGCGCGCGGCGTCACCGAGAAGCTCGCGCAAGCGCGCGACGAGCTCTGCCTCGGAGGACGGCACGAGGACGGCAACCTCTCCACCCAGGGCGGACATCTTCTCGACGGCGGCGTCGACGTCTGCCTTCAGGAGGTGAAGGGAGACGGGTGCGGCCGCATAGGCCGGCATGAAGCTCACAATAGTCGTCATTTCTCGCTCCCTTCCTAGTACTCGTTCCACAGGCGCGGCGTGTGCAGCGTGAGGCGCAGGTCGCACTGCAGGCAGCGCGACGCCTCGCACTTGGCCTCGTCCTCGGTGTAGGGGCACTCAAAGACGTCGAACGTGTGGGCGCGCACCTCGGCGGGCGCGATCTCGGGCTCCACGCGGCCGGCGTAGAAGCCCTCGGGGACCTTGCCGATGCGCTGCTCGGGAACGTCGGCGTCGAGGAGCTCGGCCGTGATGTCGCCGTCGCCGCCAAGGTAGCGGTCGATGGAGCTCGCTGCCTCGCGGCCCTGCTCGATGGCGGCGATCACGGACTTGGTGCCCGTGACGCAGTCGCCGGCGGCCCAGACGCCCTCGGCACTCGTGGCGAGCTCGCCATCTGCCACGATGTAGGGGCCGTGCGTGAGCTCGAGGCCCATCTCGGCGGTGCCCTCCGGCTTCTGGCCCACGGCGAAGATGACGTGGTCGGCCGGGATGGTGAGCTCGCCGCCCTCGACGAGCTCGGTCACCGCGCGGTGGTTCTCGTCAAAGTAGAAGCGCTCGATCTTGTGAATGGTGACGGAGCCCACCTTGCCCGAGCCGGGCTCGGACTCGTTGATGGAGGTGAAGGCGTAGGCGTCGTGCAGCTCCACGCCCTCCTCGGCGGCCTCCTCGCGCTCCTCGGGAGTGGAGGTCATCTTATCGATGGACTCGAGGCACGCCACGTCGACCTTCTCGGCGCCCAGGCGCACGGCGGTGCGGGCGCAGTCGTAGGCAACGTTGCCGCCACCGAGCACCACCACGCGGCCGGCCACGTCCATCGGCGCGCCCGTGCGGGCGGCCTTGAGGAAGTCGGTGTTCACATAGACGCCGTCAAGATCGGCACCGTCCATGGGAAGGCGCGTGCCCACGTGAGTGCCAACGGCAACGAGCACGGCGTCATAGCCCTCGCCGAGAAGCGCCTTGGGCTGCGCCACGCGCTCGCCGCAGCGAATCTCGATGCGCGGCTCGGCGTCGGTGCCCTGGGAGATCTCGCGGATGTTGTCGACCTCGTGGTCGACGGTGGCGTCCGGCAGGCGGTAGGCGGGGATGCCGTAGCGCAGCTGGCCGCCGACCTTCTCGTTTGCCTCGAAGACCGTCACAAGGTGGCCCTTCTCAGCAAGGAAGAGGGCCGCGGTGAGACCGGCCGGGCCGGCGCCCACGACGGCGACCTTCTTGCCCGTGAGCGGCTGGTGGCGCACGCGGCTCTTCCACTCGCCCGTGTCGCGCACCGCAGCGGCGCGCTTGAGGCGGCAGACCGAGAGCGGCGCGGTGAGGTCGTTGCGCTTGCACTCGCTCTCGCAGTTGTGGTTGCAGATGGTGCCGAGGGTCTCAGGGAACGGGACCTTCTCGCGGATGACGGCCGTTGCGGCCTCCCACTCGCCGTTCTTGATGTGGCGCAGGTAGCGCGGGATGTCAACGTGCGCGGGGCAGCCAAAGCGGCAGGGCACGACGTTGTCCTCGCGGGAACGGTCGTCGTGCGCGCGGGAGAGCACGTCGATGATCGAGCCCGTGGGGCAGACCTCGATGCACGCGCCGCAGAAGCGGCAGCCCGCCTCCTCCAGCGAGACGGACCCGTCGGTGCCGATGCGAATGCCCTCCTCGGTGTGCTGGTAGTCCAGGACGCCAACGCCGCGCAGCTCACGGCAGGCGCGCACGCAGCGTCCGCAGCGGATGCAGCGCGTGAACATGTGCGTGATGAGCGGGTTGGACTCGTCGGTGGCCACCGGGCGGCTCTTCACGCGCCAGCGCGTGGGCGAGACGCCCATGTACTGGTACATGGACTGCAGCTCGCACTTGCCATACTTGGGGCATCCGGTGCAGTCGGTGGGATGCGTGGCGAGGATGAGCTCCATTGCCATGCGGCGCACGCGCTCGGCGCGCTCGCCGTTGACGCTCACCTGCATGCCCTCGCGCACGGGCGTCTTGCAGGCGCAGACGGGCTCCTCCGCCCCGTCGACCTCAACCATGCAGAGGCGGCAGCCTCCCACGGCCTCGAGGTCGGGGTGCTTGCAGAGGTGCGGGATGAAGATGCCGGCGTCGAGCGCGGCGTCAAGGACCGTCTGGCCCTCGCGCGCCTCGACCTCCTGGCCGTTGATCGAAAGCTTCACATGACCCCCTTGTTATGTGTCGCGCCGCAACGCCGGGACAGGCGCCTCTCCGCGGCAATGATCCAAAAGGGGTCTGTCCCCTTTTGGATCAAAAAAGGGCGCGCGGGGCCCAGACGGACCCCGCGCGCGTCCCCCTCCCCTGTTAGTACTCGAAGAGCTTGGCGGCGGCGTTCTCGCCGGCGATGCGCCCGGAGTTGAGGCAGAAGCCCATGGTGTTGCCCGGGATGCAGTAGTTGTAGGAGTCACCGTAGATGGTGCAGGCGTCGGTGCCCACGCAGTAGAGGCCGGGGATGACCTTGTAGTCGTCGGTCATGACCTCCATGTTGTGGTTGATGAGCACGCCGCCCAGGGTGCCGTAGGCGCCAATGTACTGCTTGCAGCAGTAGAACGGGCCCTTCTCGAGCGGCTGCATGAACTCGCGCTCCTTCTCGAAGATCTCGTCCCAGCCGTTGGCGCACATCTCGTTGTACTCCTCGACGTTGGCGAGAAGACCGTCAACGTCGATGCCGGCCTTCTCGGCAAGCTCCTCGAGGGTGTCGGCCATGCAGATGGCCTCGTAGCCGTCGGCGAGGTCGCGCTCCCACTGCTCCTCGAAGCCCTCGTAGAGGTCGTGCGGGTGGACGTGGGAGACAATGTCCGGACCGTCCTTCTTCCAGTGCTTGAGCATCTTGGAGTCAAAGATCGAGAAGGCCACCTTGCCGGGCAGGTGGTTGATGGCGTTGCCCACAAAGGTGGTGTTGAAGATCTCGTCCTCGGGCATGAAGCGCTCGCCCAGGCGGTTGCACCAGTAGCAGGGCTGGCGGAAGGCGCCCTCAACATAGAAGTGGTTCATGTTGTCGGGGATCTGGTACATCATCTCCATGGAGACCGGGGTGTGGCCGGCGCCCACGGCGTGGCACATGTTGAGGCCGTCGCCGTCCATGCCGGGGATGGCAAAGGAGAAGAGGTTCTTGCCCCAGTCGAGGCCGATCTGCTCCTTGATCATCTCGGTGTTGTGGCCAAAGCCGCCGGTGGCAACGATGACGGCGGAGCAGGAGATCTCGTACTCCTCGCCGTCCTTGTCCTTGGCGGTCACGCCCACGACGGCGCCCTCGTCATTGGTGATGAGGCCGGTGCCCGGGCACTCGAGCATGAACTCGACGCCCAGCTCCTGGGCGCGCTCGGTCATGCGCTTGGTCATCGTGGTCGCGGCGCGCGGGCCGGGCTCGGAGCCATCCTCGGGCTGGACGACGTGCCAGGTGTACTCGCCGTCGGCATAGGCGCGGGTGCGCTCGCGGGCGCGGAAGGCCGGGCGGACGCTGTTGAACTCGACGCCCATGTCCATGAGCCACTGGATGGTATCGCCGCTCTTGAAGTAGTAGTCACGCACGAGACGGGCATCCACCTGGTAGTGGGTGTAGAACATGTGGCGACGGAAGAGCTCGCCGGGGGTGACCTCGATCATCGAGGCCTTCTGGAGGGGCGAGCCGGCAGCGGCCGGGCCCATGCCCATGTTGGCGGCGCCGCCGGTGTTGGACGCCTTCTCAAGGGTGATGACCCTCGCGCCGCTCTCGGCGGCGGCAACGGATGCCGCGAGGCCGGAAAGGCCAGCGGCAACGACGACGACATCGGTCTCAAGCTGCTTCATGCGAATCCTCCTTGTGTTACCAACATGCCTGACGGCACCTACTTGCACGGATACACCTTCGCGCGTGCGAGGCGCCCGCACCATGTGCGCCCACCCCATTTCGGGCGAGAAAGACCCGCAGGGTTTGTGCGCTCAGACCATGTACGGGAGAATCCGCAGGTAACAGGGGGTTTGGACGGCAGCGCGGGAGTGAGCGCAAGGCGGCGACCCTGAGCGCAGGAACAGCTGCCCGCGCGCATGGTCGACCCACTTTGGGTACGGGCACGAAGACTGCCCCCCGCCCTTCTCGCACAATCCGCCGTAATGGGCCCCGTGCGAGGAGCCCGCGCAACCAGCCGGCACGTGCCGGCAAAGCAAGCCGGAAACGGAGGATATCATGACCGACAGAAGAAAGATCAAGCTCGTGCAGGCGCTGACCGGCGCCGTCGTTCTCACCATCCTCATGCAGGGGATGACGCTTCTGGGCATGCCCCAGTACACCTGGATGCTCTTCCTGCCCCTCCTCATGTTCTTTGCGCTGGGGGCCAACTTCAAGAACATCCCCTCGATGGTAATCTGCTACGCCGTGGGCGAGCTCTGGTGCGTCATCAACTCCCTCGTCACCATGGGCTTCACCTCTGTCTTTGGCGCCACCAACATGGTCATGAGCAACATCGTGCCCACCATCATCGTCATCTTCCTCATCCTCACGGTTCACGAGAACCTCTTTGAGGGCAAGATCTTCTCCAACATCCCGTGCATCTTCATGGGTATGGCCACGTCGTTCTTCACGCTCTTCATGCAGCAGCCCATCGGCTACTTCCACCTCTTTGGCTTCTGGTGCTACGGCATTGTGCTCGCCGTCTGCCTCGTGGGCGGCGGCATGCTCGTGTGCGGCGCGATCTTTGGCAAGGAGCGCGCCATGGCCGCCATGATGCCTCCCCAGGCCCAGGGCGAGAAGGACGAGCACTAGCGAGTCCACACCCACGCGCAACAAGCCAGGATGCCCCGGGCAACATCGAGCTGCCCGGGGCATCCTCTTGTCGGTCTGCCTGACGCAAGCGCTACGCGCGCGGGGGCATCGTGGGCTGGATGAGGTCGCGGTAGTACGCCACGCGATCCTTGTAGGCCTGGGTCTTCTTCATCTCGGCGAGCTTGCCCTCGTTCTCGGCAATGTCCTTGCCGTGAATCTCCTTGCCGGACTGGATGTCGTGAGCCTTGTGCAGGTCCTCGTCCTTGTAGGTGACGTGGACGCCCGCGTCATCGACGGAGACGGTGCCCTCGAGGCCGCAGACGCAGCAGATGGCGCGGTTCTCGCCGGGGACGAGATAGAAGTCGTTGCAGTTGCAGTGCGGGCAGATACCGGCCTTGCCCTGGTAGGTGGCGTGCTCGATGTCCTTGGCGGCGTTGGCCAGGTTCACGCCGATCTGGTGGGCGCGCTCGATGAGGCTATCGTCCATGAGGGCGGTCTTGGACCAGGCGACCCACTCGTTGTCGATGACCTTCCAGCTGGGCGTCATGGCCTGGAGCTGGTGCTCGGACTGGACGTGGGTGCCCCAGTCGGAGCCGCCGATGCCGATGTAGGAGACCACCTTGGGGCTCATGATCGCGGGGTTGGGAACCTCGACGCCCTTCGCCGCGTCGCCACCCTGGGCCAGGCGGCCCTGGGCGATCTGGGTGCCGATGAAGTTGTTGCCGGTGTCCATGCGGGGCCCAAAGCGGTCCATGATGGTGTGGAAGAGGCCCGAGGCACCCGTCTCAAAGATCGGGTCGACCATGATGACGCCGTCGGCGTTGAACATCTCAAAGGCGAGCCAGTCAAAGTCGTCCTTGTGGATGCACATGTTCTTGGTGCCGCTCATGAGCATCTTCACGCAGGTGATGCAGCCGGTGCAGTGCTTGATGTCAAGGTCCATGGCGCGGATGAACTCGATCTCGCAGCCCTCCTCCTGGCAGGCCCTGAGCACCTCCTTGCAGATGCAGTCGTTGTTGCCGTTCTTGGTGCCAAACGAGACGCCGACGATCTTGGTCATAGCGACCCCTTTCCTCTCCGAAAGCACACTTCCGATGAGAAAAGCGTATGGGCAAACCCGTTAGGCGGACGTTTGATAAACGCTCGGGCGATAGGGGCCTCTTCGTGCAATCGCACATTGGGAGGCACGGGACGCTCGGCTCCTCTTTGCGGGGCGTCTGGGGGCGTCTGGGGCCGCCCGTGCCCGCCGGCGACCGCCCTACCGTCGAGAGGCCTCCATGACCTGGGCCGAGAAGGACAGGGCGAGGCGGTCCTCACCGTCCTTGAGGTCAATGAAGAAGAGCTCGCGCACCTTGTTCATGCGGTAGAAGTACGTGTTGCGGTGCACCGAGAGGGCCGCGGCGGCCTCGGCGGGGCTTCCCGGGTAGCGCACGGACATGATTGCCGTCTCGAGGTAGGCGGTGCCGTGCTCGCGATCGTAATCCGCCATGGCAACGACGCGCTTGTCGAGCATCATCTCCACGCGCTCGGGCGTGCCCGCCGCGGCCGCCAGAGCGCCAAAGCGGTTCTCCCAGAAGTAGCAGATGCGCCCGCGCGCGCTGGGCTCGGGCACCTTCATGAGCAACCGGCACTCCTCAAGGCGCGCCCCGGCGCGCCCCACCTCGTCAAACGGCTCGCTCACGTACGCGAGAAGACCGTTGTTCTCGAGCGCCGCCACCAAGGCAGAGTTGGAGCCCACCCTTCGCATGGCACGGGCGTAGCCGTCAAAGCCGACCGCATCCCCACTCCCAACGGGCATGAGCACGCAGAGCAGCCCCTCCTCCACGCACCACAGGCAGTTGCGCACCGTCCGAGCCACGATGGAGCCCACGCGCGCGAGGTAGTCGCGGTCGGCCCCGCGCTGCCCCAGGAGCGCCATCATCACGTAGGACCCCTCGAGCGGCAGGTGCGTGACCATGAGCTGCGCGCGCATGGTCTCCTCGTTGACAAATCCCCCGCTCACGAGGTCGTGCAGGACCGAGGAGCCAAACCCCACGCGCTCGCCCGCAAGACCCAGCCGGTCTATGAGGATGCCCGCGAGCTGCGAGGCGTAGTCGATGAGCTCGAGGTCGATGCCAGAGATCTTGCGGTCCTTCTCCATGACGTCAAAGCGGCCCATCTCAAGATGATGGAAGTAGACCATCGAGGTCACCCAGCTACGGGCGTAGCGCGCGCTGAAGGCAAGGATGGAGTGGTGGGCGCGGCGCACGCCGGTGATGATGCCGTCGGCCTCCATGTCGGCGTTGACCATCTCCGAGATGTAGCCTTGGGCAAGGACCTCCTGCGCGTCGAGGGCGTCCTCGGGAAACTCGCCAGCCGTGGCGAGCACGCGCTGGTCGGAGTTCAGGATGATCACGGGGTTGCCGAGAACCTCGGAGGAGCGCCGCGCAAACTGCGCCAGGTCATAGGAGCTAAGAAACGCGTTGAACATCCGCTCGCGCAGGAGCTCGAGCACCGCGATGCGCGACGGCAGGTCGAGGAAGAGCGCGCGCAGGTCCTCGTAGCAGCTCGGGTGTGCGATGAGCACAACGTCGCCGGTCGGCGTGGTGTCCTCGGGCATGACGGTGCCCACGTGGACGAGCAGGAGCTGACGCTCGCCCGCGCGCACCGCCCCCGACTCCCAGTCCCCCAGCCGGCACAGGCGCACAAAGAGCATGTCTCCGGGCGTGGTGCTTCCGTACTCGGGGGTGAGCAGGACGTTGGCGTCGAGCAGCTCCGGCCGCGCAGGCCAGATGGCGTCGCAGGCAAGCTCGTTGACGACGGTCCTCAGCTTCATGGTTGCCCTCTCCTTACGCGTCCCTCTCGCCCCTCGGTTTTTTCTCGCCACATGATAGCAGCGTCGTGCAATTGTCCAAGGGACGATCGGGCAAGTGGGCGTTGGTACCGCACGCGGGGGCGCGCCCCGACGATTCTTTGTAACCCCGTCCAATGACCTTCCCTGCGCCTCGCGCGAAACTTCCGATATAGGGAATCGCTCGGCGGAACGTGCGCCGGGCAGAGCATGAGAGGAGCGCCACATGGCCGAAAAGCAGCCGGGCATCGTCAAAAAGATGACCTTTGGCGGCGAGGAGTTCGAGGTGCCCTTTGCCAAGGGCAACCCCGGGAAGTCCCGCGAGGAGCTCGAGGAGATCAAGCGCCGCCTTGCCGAGGACCCGGACGCCGGCGACGGCGAGATGGTGGCCACGATGGGCTTTTGCGCGCCGTACCAGCCGCACACCTACATGACCGACATCCCCGGCGTCATGTGCGAGCGCGACCAGGCCTGCGTCCTGCGCGACGGCACCACCATCTACGCGGACATCTACCGCCCCGCCAACACCACCGAGAAGGTCCCCGTCATCTGCGTCTTTGCCCCGTTTGGCAAGAACCCCTCCGAGGGCATGGACTCCTGGCAGCTCATGGGCGTGCCGCCCAAGACGGTCTCGCAGTACGCCAAGTTTGAGGCGCCCGACCCCGGCTACTGGTGCCACTACGGCTACGCCGTGGCCAACGTGGACCCGCGCGGCGTGGGCAACTCCGAGGGAGACGTCTACCTCTGGGGCAGCCAGGACGCCCAGGACGGCTATGACTTCATCGAGTGGGTCACGGCGCAGGAGTGGTGCAACGGCAAGGCCACGATGATCGGCAACTCCGGCGTGTGCATGGCGCACTGGCGCATTGCCGCCACGCGTCCGCCCCACCTTGCCTGCCTGGCGGCCTGGGAGGGCCAGGGTGACCTCTACCGCGAGAGCTACTACTGCGGCGGCATCCCCAACCCCGACTACGAGACCCACATCATCCAGGCCCTTGCCGTCAACAACTACATCGAGGACACGCCGGCCATGGTGGCCAAGTATCCCCTGATGAACGCCTACTACAAGGACAAGATCGTCGACTGGAACAAGATCCGCATCCCCACGTACGTCACCGCCGGCTGGGTCCACCACCACCTGCGCGGCGCCTTCGAGGGCTTCCGCCGCATCCGCTCGCCCAAGAAGTGGATGCGCGCGCACCGCGACTTCGAGTGGCCGGACAGCTACAAGCCCGAGAACCTCGAGGACCTGCGCCGCTTCTTCGACCGCTACTGCAAGGACATTCACAACGGCTGGGAGATGACGCCGCGCGTGCGCATCGACGTCATGGACGGCTATGACTACGACTACGCCGACCGCCGCCCCGAGGAGTCCTTCCCGCTCAAGCGCACCGAGTACAAGAAGCTCTACCTCAACGCGGCCGACGGCTCCGCGAGCTTTGAGAACCCCGAGCAGGAGGCCGAGGTCGTCTACGATCCCAAGACCGAGACCACCACGTTCACCTACCAGTTCACCGAGGACACCGAGATCACGGGCTTTATGAAGCTGCACCTCAACGTGGAGTGCCGCGGATACGACAACATGGACCTCTTCCCCTGGGTCATCAAGCTCGACAAGGACGGCAACTACGTGCCGATCCGCGTCATGGGCGCGCCCTTCCGCGGCGCCTGGGGATTCCTGCGCTGCAGCCACCGCGAGCTCGACCCCAAGTACGCGAGCGACTTCCAGCCGGTGCACGCGCACACCAAGGAGGAGCGCATGCAGCCCGGCGAGATCGTCCCCGTTGACGTTGAGATGTACCCGCACTCCCGCTTCTGGCACAAGGGCGAGAAGATCCAGGTCGTCATTGCCGGCCGCTTCATCAAGACCGAATGGTTCCACGACAACGACATGAACCACAAGACCGACAACGGCGACGGCATGCACGTCATCCACACGGGCGGCGAGCACGACTCCTACCTGCAGATTCCGGTGGTTCCCCCCAAGTATCAGGTTGGCGACTACATCTACCGCGGCTAGGTGATCCAAAAGGGGACAGACCCCTTTTGAAGCATTTTGAAAAAACGATCCAAAAGGGGTCTGTCCCCTTTTGGATCACAACGGAAAGGAAGCAAGATGAACGAGTTCCAGGAAGAGGTTGTGGACATCCTCAAGAACAAGGCCGCCGAGCTCTTTGGCGTGGACGCGGAGTCGCTGTCCGCCGAGACCAGCTTTGTTGACGACCTGCACTGCAAGTCCGTCAACATCGTGCAGTTTGCCTCCGCGCTCGAGGACGAGTACGAGGTCGAGGTCCCCTACATGCAGCTCAACAAGTGCAGGACCTTTGCCGACGCCGCCAAGTTCGTGGACGACGCCCTCTCCATGTAGCGAACAGGGCCCGGCGGAGCCGTCCTTCTCGGCTGCCGTTGGGCCCTTTTTCTATAGAAAGGACCTGACATGACGCTTATCGAGAAGCTCATCGAGGACGCCAAGGCCGCGCCCTCCCGCCGCGTGGCGCTGCCCGAGTGCGAGGCCGTGAAGACCCTGCTCGCCGCGCGCCGCGTGCTCGACGAGGGCGTGGGCACCCCCGTGCTCGTGAGCCCGCGCGAGGTGATCGAGGCCACGGCCGCCGAGGCCGGCGTCTCGCTCGACGGCATGGAGATCGTCGACACCTCCGACGAGGCCGCGGCGGACGCCCTGGCCGAGCGCTACATGGCCGTCGGCGCGCGCCTGCTCTCCGCCAAGGGAACCCGTCGCAAGATCAAGATGCCGATGTGGTATGCCATGGTCATGGAGGAGCTCGGTGACGTGGACTGCACCTTCTGCGGCCACACCAACACCACCGGCGACGTCCTCATGGCGGCCCAGACCATCATCGGCCTCAAGGAGGGCGTGGACGTCCCGTCCATCTTCGCGCTCGTTGAGACCGAGGGCTTTGCTGGCCCCGAGGGCAACGTGATCTGCTTTGCCGACTGCGGCCTCAACCCCGAGCCCACGGCCTCCGAGCTGGCATCCATTGCCATCTCCGCCGCCGACAACGTGGCCGCCATCATGGGCTGGGAGCCGCGCGTGGGATTTCTCTCCTACTCCACCTGCGGCTCGGGCGCCGGTAGCTCGGTCGATCGCGTGAACGAGGCCATCGAGCTCGTCCACGAGCGCAGGCCCGACATCGCCGCAGACGGCGAGTTCCAGCTCGACGCCGCCGTCGACGCCGCCGTTGCGTCCAAGAAGGTGAGCCGCGAGTCCGCGGTTGCGGGCCGCGCCAACGTGCTCATCTTCCCCGACCTCAACTCCGCCAACCTCGCAGTGAAGATCGTCCAGCGCTTTGCCCACGGCGCCGCCTACGGCCACACGCTCTCCGGCTTCAGGTGCCCCGTGGCCGACTCCTCCCGCGGCGCCACCGTCGACGAGATCGTCGGTGACATCGCCATGCTCGTCCTCTCCGCCCGCTAGCGGCGAGAAGAGCCGCGATGGTGACAATCTACCCTGTCACCTTTGTCAATGGTGACAATCTACCCTGTCACCTTTGTCAGGTTTTGGGCGGCACGCACAAAGACGTCGGGCCCCTTGTGGCAGACACTCTCCTCAAGGGGCCCGCACAAGAAAGGAACCCCATGGGATACAAGATTCTCACGCTCTCCCCTGGCTCCACCTCCACCAAGGTGGCCGTCTTCGACGGGACCGAGGCGCTCTTCCGCCTCAATGTGACGCACCCCGCAGAGGAGCTCGCGGCCTTTGAGAACGCCGCCGACCAGTTTGAGTATCGCCGCAACACGATCCTTGCCGCCCTGGACGAGCAGGGCATCAAGCTCGAGGACATTGACGCCTTCTCCGGCTACTGCGGCGCGATGGGCCCCACCGTCGGCGGCATCTTCGCCATTGATGACACGGTCTGCGACCACGTCATGAACGCGGGCGTCAACCACCCCGCCATCCTGGGCGCGCCGCTGCTGAACGCCTTTGCCCAGGCAACCGGCAAGCCCGCCTACGCCGTCAACCAGCCGGACACCGACGAGCTCGCCGACGTGGCGCGCATCACGGGCTTCCCGGGCGTCTACCGCAAGAGCCACGTCCACTGCCTCAACCAGAAGGAGTGCGCCATACGCTGCGCCGAGGAGCTCGGCCTCACCTACGAGACCGGCAGCTTCATCGTGGCCCACGTGGGCGGCGGCCTCTCGGTTGCCTGCCACGACCACGGCCGGATGGTCGACACCAACGACGTGCTCGAGGGCTCCGGCCCCTTCGCGCCCAACCGCTCCGGTGACGCGCCGCTCAAGCCCGTCGTGAAGCTCGCCTACTCCGGCGCCACCAAGAGGGAGCTCGACGGCGTCATCGGCAAGACGGGCGGTCTTCTCGGCCTTCTTGGAACCGATGACGCGCGCCAGATCACGGCCCGCATCGAGAGCGGCGACGAGTGGGCGGCCGTCGTCTACGACGCCATGGCCTACCAGGTAGCCAAGGCCATCGGCGCCTTTGCCGCGGTGCTGGCGGGCAAGGTGGACGGCATCGTCCTCACCGGCGGCGTCTCCCACGACCCGCGCTTTGTCTCCTACGTAACCGAGCGCGTGAGCTGGATCGCCCCCGTGAAGGTCTACGCCGGTGACTTTGAGATGGACGCGCTCGCCTCCGGCGCCATCCGCGCGCTCGAGGGCACCGAGGACGTCATGACCTACACCGGCGAGCCCAGCTGGACGGGCTTTGCCATGGAAGGCGCGATCGCGGACGTGGAGGGATAGGGGCCAATGACCGAGAAGAACGTCGAGAGGGGCCAGCGGGGCGGCTTTCACTACGCCTACGCCATCGTGGCCGCGTGCATCGCGATAACCTGCCTGCCGTGCGCGCTCGTGCTCTCCTGCGCGGGCATCTTCTTCACGCCCGTCTCGCAGTACTTTGGCGTGGCGACGGCGGAGTTCACGCTGTACTTCTCGGTGCTCAACGTCGCGCAGATGGTCACGCTGCCCGTGGCCGGCAAGCTCCTCTCGCGCCTTGACGCGCGCGTGGTGCTCTCCGCCGCGGTGGCGCTCTGCGCGGCGGGCCTCGTGGGCATGAGCCTCTGCCAGGCCATGTGGCAGTTCTACGTCTGCGGCGCCGTGCTCGGCGTGGGCGTGTGCCCGCTCATCTACCTCTCCGTCCCCACGCTCATCAACGCCTGGTGCGTCAGGCGGGTGGGCTTCTTCGTGGGCCTCTGCATGGCGTTCACCGGCATCGGCGGCGTGATCTTCAACCCCGTGGGAACCGCCCTCATCAACAGCGGTGCCGAGGGATGGCGCACGGCCTACCTCGTCTTTGCCGCCATCGTTGCCGTGGGGACGCTGCCGTTCACGCTCTTTGTGGTGCGCAGCCGCCCCGAGGACAAGGGCCTTCTCCCCTATGGCGCGCTTGAGGGGGGCGAGAGGGGTGCGGATGCGGTCGAGGACACCGGCGTGCCCGCCGACCGGGCCCTGCGGATGCCGGCCTTCTTTGCCCTCGCCGCCTTCTGCGGCGTGATCACGCTCAACCAGACGATCTACCAGTTCCTGGCGGGCTACGCGCAGTCCTTTGCGGACACCATGCCCGCCATCGCCGCCGCGTCTGGCGTGGTGGCAAGCGCCGCGATGGGCGGCCAGGCCGTGGGCAAGGTCCTTCTTGGCGCCGTGAACGACCGCTCCGTTCGTGCCGGCGTTATCTTGGGCATCTGCGCGGGCGCCGCGGGCGTCACGCTCATGTGGCTCTTCCCGGGGACGCTTGCCCTGCTCCTGGCGGGTGCCTTCCTCTTTGGCGTGGTCTACGCCATGACCACGGTGCAGACGCCGCTTCTGGTGCGCACGGTCTTCGGCAGCGCCGACTACACCAACATCTACTCGCGCGTCTCCATGGTGGGATCGCTCATGTCAGCCGTGGCGGCGGTGCTCTGGGGTCTTGTCGTGGACTCCGCGGGCGGCTACCCGCTCATGTTCGTGCTGGGATATGCCTGCATGGCGGTTTGTCTCGCGCTTGCGCTCTTCTCGCTGAGGACGCGCCCAAGGCTTGGCTAGGTTCGCGCTCGTGCCCTCTCTTGCCCCGGCTGGCTCCCCTCGCCGCCGGGGCCTCTTTGTGCCGTGGCCCCCTTTAGCCCCGGTGACGACGGCGCGCAAGCGGCTCCGGCAGCCCGCGGGTGATGACGGCGCGGAAGTCGGGGCTGTCCACGTCCGAGGTGTCGCAGGGACACAGATGGCAGGTGCCGTCCCAGTCCGCAACGGCCGCATGGTGCCATGCAAAGCCACGGTCCTTCTCGGCAAAGTCCGCTGCGGCCACAAAGCCCGGAAGATCAGCCTTGGTGAAGGCGTGCCGGTGGTGGCCCGTGTAGAAGCGCTCGAAGGGCAGGTCCTCCATCTTGGCGAGCGTCTCCTTCCACGCGCTCACGGGCAGGGACTCCTCAAAGCACAGGCACATGATCGGAGTCACCGCATCGCCGGAGAGAAGGACGCCCAGCTCGGGGCAGAGATACCCCATCGACCCCGTGGTGTGGCCGGGCAGGCTCACGCAGCAGAGCGCAAGGCCGCCCAGGTCGAGCACGTCCCCCTCAAAGACATGCGACACGCGGGGGCGCGCCCCTTCGTCAAACGCCCACGGCGCTGAGGCAAGAAGGGCGTTGCCCCCCAGGCCGTCCGCGCGGTGCTCGGCGGCGTGACGCTCGGCCTCCTCCCAGTGCCCGTCCTCCTCCGCGCTCATCATGACCTCGTCGAAGCGGTACGCCCCGCCCACGTGATCGGGGTGACGGTGCGTGAGGACAACGCTCACCGGCAGTCCGCCGGCCAGGCGCTCCGCCACGGCGCGCACGTCCCCCAGGCCGAGCATGGCGTCCACGAGCACGGCGCGGCGCGAGCCCACCACCAGGTGCGCCATGAATCCCATCGGGTCGACAAGGCGCCACAGGCCGTCCTCGATCAGCTCGGCAGATATGAGCTCGGGCATGTGCGCTCCTTCGCAAAAGGCCCGCCGCGCGGGAGCGGGCGGGCCGGGCGTGCAACTCCTTGGATACGGGCTAGTGCATCTGCGGCGCGGGGTCGTTCATGAGCTTGCGCGCGATGCCCTCGGCAGGCTGGGCCCACAGGAGAGAAACGACGTAGCCCACGATCCAGCACTGGAAGAAGCTGCCCATGAGGGCCATCGGGAACATCTGGATGGGCATGCCCTGCATGACGTTGGCGTTCACAAAGGTGAGGATGACGGCGTTCACCACAACGTAAACGGAGTTGACCACGATGTTGAGCACGAGCCCAAAGGGAAGGCCGCTCTGCGGGCTGAGGCCAAAGAGGCCGGCAAAGGCAAAGCCCCACTTCTCGGCCGGTATGAACCAACCGATGAAGAACGAGATGACGTAGGCGAGCACGATGTTGATGCCCGCCGTGGAGAGAAACGCCGGCATGAAGGCCTCCTCGGGCACGCCGGCTGAGCTGATGCCGATGTAGCTCGCCACAAGCGAGATGCACACGGCGATGGGGATGTTGGTGAGAAGGACCTTGACGAGCTTGGTTGAGTTCTTCATGGGCATGGCGTTCACCTTTCGGACGTTGGAAGCCTCCCGGCACATGCGCGCCGGAGCCCGGGCACCGTGCCCGGACCTGTAACCCCTCATGAAGATGGTATGGAGGCGAGCCCCCCTCGGGACATGGATGGGAGGCACAAAGAAGCCGACGTGAGAGCGGCATCGTTGTGCCGTCGCACAGCGCGCGACGCCCGGCGCCCTACTGGGCGAGCACGATGGCCGTGGCCACGCCCTTCTCGTTGGTGATGGAGACGAGAAGCTCGGTGACGCCCGCCTCGGCGAGCACGGGGGCCAGGGGACCCGTGAGCGTGATGTGCGGGCAGCCGTTCTCGTCCTCGAGGGTCTCCACGCAGCGAAGGTCAAAGCCGGCGGCCGTGCGCCGCGCGAGCGCCTTGAACGCGGCCTCCTTGACGGCGAACTTTCCCGCCAGGCATGCGGCGGCGTCATGACGCGAGAAGGCCTCGGCGCGCTCGGCCCCGCTGAACGTACGGCGCGCAAAGGCCCCGTCCGCATCCGCGACGAGACGCGCCATCTCATCGATGTCAACCGCGTCTATGCCAACGCCCAGGACCATACGCCCGCCTACAGCATGTTGCGGGCCGCAAACTCCGCCTGAACCGTGGCGAGCATGAGCTCCACGTCATCCAGGCCCAGGTGGCGCTCGGACTCCCCCGCCCTGAGCGTGCCGCGGCGGCGCGCCCAGCTCTCCAGCGAGGCCGGCCGCTGCTCGTGCGGCAGGGTCTTGGTCTCGGGGTCCACGCGCCGGCAGATGTCGCGCGAGTCGATGGGCACCACGCGCCCGGCCTTGCGCGCCTCGGCGTAGCCGTCAATGTGCAGCATGAACCAGGAGTCCTCAAAGGCCGCGTTGTGCGCCATGAACGGGTACGCGCTCATGGCGGCAAGAAGGGCCTCCTGCACCTGCTTGTCCTCGCGGAAGGGGCGGTGCCCCTCGAGGTCGGACCACGAGATCTTGTGGATGTCCGCCAGCGGCACGCCCTTCTCGGCGTACATCTGGGGAAGGCCGAAGTATCCGGCAAACGGGTCGTGCGGCTTGGCCTTGGGGCCAATGGTCATGAACTCGAGGCCCACGTTGATGATGTAGCCGCGCGCGGGGTCGCGGTCCGTGGTCTCGATGTCGATGCCCACCACCATGCCGGAGACCGGCGCGTCCACCCACGCGATGCTGAGGTCGCGGGCATCCGGGCCGGAAATGGCAGCCACCTGGGCGTCGCTTCGGTGCTGCAGGACGGCCACGGAGTGAATGAGCTCGGCGTTGGAGAGGCCGCGCGAGAGGCTCGAGGGAGAGACGTCGCGGAGCTTCTCGATGCCAAAGCGGTCGCAGACGTCTCGGTTCCTGTCCGCGAGCGAGCGAACGAGGTCATAGGAGAAGGGCTCCCTGCCCGCCGGCGCGTTCGCCCAGGCGGCGCGCAGAACCCCGAGCGCCTCCTCGTTCTTGGCCCGCTCCGCGGAGAGCGAGGCGTCGTCGGTGAGAAACCCCGGAAAGACGAAGGCGCTCGCGCACTCTATGGCTTGGCTGAGGTCCACTGCTCCCCCGTTTCGGAAAAGTTGCCCAAAAGGGGGCATGCCCCTTCCAGGCAACTAGGCTAGCACGTCTGATGCGGAAAGGGGACGGTCCCTTTTCCTCGCTACTTGGCAAAGAAGACGCGGCCGTCGGCGCGCGGCTTGGGCGCGGGAGTCTCGGCGGGATAGCCCAGGACGCAGTGGCCAATGCCCTCGTAGTCGCCCTCCACGCCCAGCTTGGCCAGGATGGCCTTGCCCTCGGGCGTGTCAAACTCCTCACGCGCGCGGTGAATCCAGCAGCTCCCCAGCCCGAGCGCGTGCGCCGCGAGCATGAGGTTGCCCATCACAAGGCTGCCGTCGTAGACGCGGTTGGGCTGGTCGCGCGGCGCCAGCACCACCAGCACGACGGGCGCGCCGTAGAACGGGTCGCGGCTCTTGTCGCCAATGACCTCGGCGTTCATGGCGGAGAGGCGGTCGCGCAGCTCTCGGTTGGTCACGGCCACGATGATGGGGCCCTGGCGGTTCATGCCGCTCGCTGCCCAGAGGCCCGCCTCAACGACCTGCTCGATCTGCTCGTCTGTGGGCATCTCGTCGGTGTAGGCGCGCACGCTGCGGCGCTCCTCCATGGCCTGGATGATCTCGTTCATGGTTGCCTCCTTTGTTGGCATGGGATTGTTATACCCCAATGAGCGGAGGTGCCTCTTCTCGCGATGCCAAGATGCGCCGCGGACCAAAACGGGAACTTTTGCTCCTGACCTCTCCGCGCGCTCGTAGGGTTGTCCTTCTCGCTGTGCTTCCTCTGGTTGTGGGCAACATCTTTTATGTCCATTTTTCATGAGGGGACGGCGAGCGGGCACACTCCCCGAATTTGCCCCGTTGTGGGCAACATCTTTGATGCGCGGGCGAGAAGGGGCATCAAAGGTGTTGCCCAATTCTTCCTCAAGCGCACAGGGTCCCCAAGCGCCATCAAAGATGTTGCCCAAAACCCCAGTGGGGACGCGCGCCGACATTTCTGGCGAGAAAACCGTCGGATAGCGTCCCCGCGCCAAGGCGGAGGCCTAGGCCGACAGCGCGCCTATCCCTCGACCTCGCGCAGCAGGTCGGCCGGGTCAACGCCGTAGAGACGCGCGAGCTTCACGAGATTGGTGGTCGAGGGCTCGGACGCCCCCTGCTCCCACTTTGAAACCGCCTGCCGGCTCACGCCGATCTTCTCGGCCACGAGCTCCTGCGTCATCTTGCAGCGCTCCCTATGCGAGCGCAGCACCTCGGCAAGGGAGCGCCGCACCGCCACGCTCTGGGGATCCTTGCCGGCACGCTCCTGACGAAGGAACCAGCGGATGGCAAGGATGCACAACACCACAAAGAGCACCCAGGGCAGCACGTTAGCGATGATGAGCGGTAAAACGACCGCAAAGAGCTCCGCAGGTCCAATCCCGTACAACATGGCGGCCCCCTCTCTCCGTCTTCTTGCCCCACCTTAGGTCAGAGGGGGCGGTTGCGGCCAGCACCTATCGCGCAACGGCAGGTTGCGTTTTGGTTGCGGCCGCAAGGGGACGAGAAAACGCCGAGAAGGGCGCTGCGCCGCGCGGTTGCACCGCGCTACGCGAAGAGCGTCAGCCGGGAGAGAGCGCGGCGGAACTCGACGAAGTCCACCGACGAGGCGCCCTTGGGCGTGGTGAGGCAGATGGGGATGGCAAGCGCGTCGCCGGGGACGAGGGGGCGCATGACAAGACCATCGGCGGCACCGGTGACGTTGCCGCCCACCATGAAGGTGTATCCGTTCTTCTTGGTGAAGAATTCGATGCTCGTGTCGTGCGTGGTCACCTCATGGGGCTCGGAGAGCAGGCCATGCGCGAGGTAGGCGCTCAGCACCGCGTCATGGAAGTGCTCGAAGTTGGTGGGGTCGAGCACGGGATAGTCCGCGAGGTCATCCAGGGTGATGCACTCCTTGGCCTCGAGCGGGTGGCCCTTGGCAAAGAGCACGCAGGAGCCGATGGTGCCCAGCGCGCCGCACACCACATCGTCCCCCGAGACCGGACCCACGGTGATGATGCCGTCAAGCTTGCCCGAGCGTAGGTCGTCAAGCGCATCGGAGCAGGTCTCGAGGACCACCTCGACCTTGCGACCAAGAATGCGGCCGGTAACCGTGGAGATGAGCATGCGGAACTTCTCGACGCCCTTATAGCTGGGACAGCAGAAGCCCATGTGAAAGGGAACGTCCTCGACGCCAAGCGTGCTGTTGCGAGCAAAGCGCTCGAGGCTGTCCCACTCGTCGAGCACGCGCCTGGCGCGGGCGGCAAAGGAGCGCCCAAAGGGGGTGGGGTGCACACCCACGCTCATGCGCCTGAAGAGCGGGGTCCCGAGCTTGCCCTCGAGCTCGGCCATGGCCTTGGAAACCGCCTGAACGGAAACACCCTCACACGCCGCCGCCGAGGAGAAACTCCCCGAGTCCACGATTGCGCAGACGTACTTGAGCTGCTTGATGTTCAACGGATCCCTCCTGATCCAAGGCCTGTTGCGTTCAGCCTTTCCATATTGGCACGCAACGGGATCAGCACATGGACATAGCGCCTAGCTTAACGTTGGGTTGAGTATCAAGAAGTAGCTTTTCTTTTGTTAATGCGAGAACGTTCCCGCCATCATTTACCACGTTCGGGGATTTTATTCTTGCCCTCGCGAGCGCACGGCCTACAATGCACGGTTATGAGGAGATGTTTTGACAGAAAGGGCACCCATGGCGGAGAAGAAGGCCGGAACCACAAAGAGCACCGTCGCTCAGGATGCGCCCAACGCAACGTTCCAGAGCCGTCTGGAGCGCCACCACGACGAGCTCCGCTGGCTCTACATGGAGCTCTATGACAACGGCGACATGTTTGCCGAGCTCTGCGACCAGATGCGGCGCTTCTTTGACGAGCGCCCCGCGGCGCTCAGGCAGCTCGACGCGGCGCGCGAGGCGGAGGGCGCGTGGTATCGTCGCCGCACCATGCTCGGCATGCAGATGTACGTGGACAACTTCGCCGGCACCCTCGCGGGCGTGGAGGAGAAGCTCCCCTACCTCAAGAAGTGCAACGTCAACTACCTCCACCTCATGCCGTTTCTGGACACGCCCGCCGACAAGAGCCGCTCCGACGGAGGCTACGCGGTCTCCGACTTCCGCCGCGTGAAGCCCAGCCTGGGCACGATGGACGACCTCGCCCACCTTGCCGAGAAGTGCCACAAGCACGGCATCAGCCTCTGCATGGACTTTGTCATGAACCACACCTCGGACGAGCACGAGTGGGCGCGGCGCGCCCGGGCCGGCGAGGGCGAGTACATGAGCCGCTACTTCTTCACCGCCGACCAGGCGCTCATCGACCAGTACACGCGCGACGTGCCGCAGGTCTTCCCCACCACCGCACCCGGGCACTTCACTTACCTGCCGGAGCTCGGCCAGTCCGTGATGACGCAGTTCTACCCCTACCAGTGGGACCTCAACTATCGCAACCCGCGCGTCTTCAACGAGATGATGTACAACTTCCTCTTCCTGGCAAACCAGGGCATGGACATCATCCGCATCGACGCCGTCCCCTACATCTGGAAGCAGCTCGGAACCAACTGCCGCAACCTGCCACAGGTCCACACCATCGTGCGCATGATGCGCATGATCGGCGAGATCGTGTGCCCGGGCATCGTCCTTCTGGGCGAGGTGGTCATGGCGCCCGTGGAGGTGGTCCCCTACTTTGGGACCGTGGAGAAGCCCGAGTGCCACATGCTCTACAACGTGACCACGATGGCAACCACCTGGAACACCGTGGCCACGCGCGACACGCGGCTGCTCCGCGGGCAGCTCGAGGCGGTCTGCGGCCTGCCGCGCGAGTACACGTTCCTCAACTACCTGCGCTGCCACGACGACATTGGCTGGGGCCTCGACTACGCCACGCTCTCAGACTGGGGCATGGAGGAGGTCCCGCACAAGGCCTACCTCAACGAGTACTTCCAGGGGCACGTAAGCGGCTCCGTGAGCCGCGGCGAGCTCTACAACGCAGACCCCACGACCGGCGACGCGCGCTTCTGCGCCACCACGGCCTCCATGTGCGGCATAGAGGCGGCGGGTTTTGAGGGCAACCCCGAGGCGATGGACGTGGCCATCCGCAAGGACGTCATGCTCCACGCCTACATGTTCAGCCAGTCCGGCCTGCCAATCATCTACAGCGGAGACGAGATCGGCCAGGTGAACGACTACACCTACAAGGACGACCCCGAGAAGGCCGCCGACTCGCGCTACATCCACCGCGGGAGCTTTCCGTGGGAGCTCACGGCCAACATCCGCAAGCGCAAGACGACGGTTCAGGGCAGGCTCTTTGGCGCGCTCTCGCACCTCGAGGCCATTCGCCGCGAGGAACCGGTCTTTGACGCCGATTCCGAGGTCGAGGTCGTCGACTACAGCGACCCCTCGATCCTGTGGATTCGCCGTCGAATGGACGGCCGCGTGCTCGATGCCGTCTTCAACTTCTGCGACGAGCGCCGCACGCTCTGGATGCCCGAGGAGGGAGAGTACCTCGACCTCGTGAGCGGAAAGGCGGACGAGTTCCAGACCTTCGAGCTCGAGAGCTGGGACTTCCGCTGGTACCTGCACTAGGAGGCGACTCCCGCCGCGCTACGCCTGGGCCATGCCGCGCAGGAAGCGCACGAGCGCGAGCGTAACGACGTCCGTATCGCCCGTGACGGCCCGCTCGGAGGCGTCCGCGGCGGCGTCAAAGGCGTCGAGCTCGTCGTCGCACTCGGTCACGGCAACGCAGGCCACGGCCAGGACGTCGGTGGGCGCAACGTCGCACAGGCCGGAGGCCAGCGCGTGGGAGACGTCGTCAAACGCCTCGTCAAACATCGCGTGGAGGTCGTCGAAGTCCGCGTCGTCCTCGTTGGGCGCCGCCTCGGCGAGGCCGTCGAGCCAGGCGGCCCAGAACGCAACGCCCGCACCATGGTCCTCGATGCGCGAGACCGAGCGCGCAACGTCCTCAAAGAGGTCCTTGATGGAGCCGTCGGAGGCGGCCACCGCGGCGCTTATCGCCGAGGCGACCTCGACCATGAGCTGACCCTCCGTAGGGTCGATCTGCTCGAGCTCGCGCTCCGACGTGATGATCTGCATGCTCGCGTGAAAGAGCCTCACCGCAAGCGCGTCCCGAGAGACCATGGCACTCCCCTCCTTGAACCGTGATGTGATTCTAAGGGGTGCGCAACCGAGAAAGACGCTGCTCAGGATATATGGACGCTCACCTTCGGCCAGCGGCGGCACAACGCTGGCCGATGCCCGGTCGCTCGGCGTCAGGGCCGAGCGCCGTCAGCGCAGCTCCTCGGCAAGGTAGCGGCCCGTGACGCTCTCCGGGCAGGCCGCAACCTGCCCGGGCGTCCCCGCGCAGACGATGCGCCCGCCCGCGTCCCCGCCGCCGGGACCCATGTCGATCACCCAGTCCGCCGCCGCGATCATGTCCAGGTCATGCTCGATCACCACGACGGTGGCGCCGTTCTTAATGAGACGCCGCAGCACGCCGAGAAGGACCTCCACGTCGAGCGGGTGAAGGCCGATGGTGGGCTCGTCAAACACGAAGAGGGCGTCGGCCTGGTCGCGCGTGAGCTCGCTCGCCAGCTTGAGGCGCTGCGCCTCGCCGCCCGAGAGCGCCGGCGTGGCCTCACCGAGCGTGAGGTAACCAAGCCCCAGGTCGTGAAGGACGCCGAGCTTGGCCTTGACAGTGCGCAGGCTCGTCTCGCCGAGCGCCTCGAGCGCCTGGTCAACGGTATAGCTCATGAGCTCCGGAAGGCTGAGGTCGCCGACAAGGCGCACCTCCCACGCCTCGCGGGCGTAGCGCGAGCCGCCGCAGTCCGGGCACGGGATGTCCACGTCGGGCAGGAACTGCACGTCGAGCGAGATCTGCCCCGTGCCGTCACAGGTGGGGCAGCGCAGGCTACCGGTGTTGTACGAGAACGCGCCCGCCTTGAGGCCGCGCTCGCGGGCCTCGGGCAGCTTGGCGTAGGCGCGGCGCAGGTCGTCGAGGACGCCCGAGTACGTTGCCACCGTGGAGCGCACGTTGGCGCCGATGGGCGTGGCATCGATGAGGTTGGCGCGGCGCAGTCCGCCCGCCTCCACGCTGCGCACGTGCCCCGGCAGCCGCTCCCCCGCGATGGCCGCGCGCAGGGCAGGCACGAGGCTCTCCAGCACGAGCGTCGTCTTGCCCGATCCGGAGACCCCCGTCACCGCCGTGAGCCTCCCGCGCGGAACCTCCACCGCGAGCGGCCTCACCGTGTGGATGGCATCCGTCTCCAGCCGCAGGGACGCCCACCTTGTTCCGGGTGCGTCTTGGGCACCGTGGGCGCTCGGGATGCGGCGCGCGCCCGAGAGGAAGGGTCCGATCCGCGAGGCCGGGTCTTTCTCGACGTCCCTGACCGTGCCCTGGCAGATGACGCGCCCGCCGTCCGCGCCCGAACCGGGGCCGATCTCTATCAGATGGTCAGCATGGCGCAGCACGCGCACGTCATGGTCAACCAGGACCACGGAGTTGCCGTCTGCCAGGAGGTCGTCCACCACGCCGAGAAGCCCCTCCACGTTGGAGGGGTGCAGCCCGATGGACGGCTCGTCGAGCACGTAGAGCACGCCCGTCGTGCGGTTGCGCACGGCGCGCGCGAGCTGCACGCGCTGCCGCTCGCCCGTGGAGAGCGTGGACGAGGCGCGGTCGAGCGAGAGGTAGCCCAGGCCCAGCTGCACGAGGCGCTCCATGGGCTCCGCCATCTCGTCGCAGATGGCTCGGGCCATGGGACGCATCTCCGCGGGCACCCCGTCCGGCACGCGCGGCACCCAGGCGCGCAGCTCGTCGAGCGTCATCGCCGTGGCGTCGGCGAGGCTCATGCCGTCGAGGCGCGGCGCGCGGGCGGCCGCCGAGAGGCGCGTGCCGCCGCAGTCCGGGCACACGTCCTCGCGCAGGAAGCGAGAGACGCGCGCGAGGCCCTTCTCGTCCTTGACCTTGGAGAGGGCGTTCTCCACGGTGTAGACGGCATTGAAGTAGGTGAAGTCCAGCTCGGCAAAGTCGTCGCCCTTCTTGGGGTGGTAGAGGATGTGCTTCTTGACCGCCGGACCGTGAAAGACGATGTCTCGCTCCTCGGGCGTGAGCTCGCAAAACGGCACGTTGGTGCGCACCCCCATGGCGCCGCAGACCTGCTTCATGAGGTCCCACATGAGGCTGCCCCAGGGCAGCACCGCTCCGTCGTCGATGGAGATGGACTCGTCCGGCACGAGGCTCGCCTCGTCCACAGTGCGCACGACGCCCGTGCCGCCGCAGGTCTTGCAGGCACCGGCGCTGTTGAAGGCCAGGTCCTCGGCACCGGGGCCCATGAACTCCACGCCGCAGACGGGGCAGCGCGTCATGCGCCCGAGCGCCACGTCCGTGCTCGGCTCCACGCGGTGCCCGTTGGGGCACACGTGGCTGCCAAGGCGCGAGAAGAGCAGCCGCAGGTAGTTGAGGAGCTCGGTGGAGGTGCCAAAGGTGGAGTGCACGCCGCCCACGCCCGGGCGCTGCCGCAGCGCGAGTGCGGCCGGCACGTGGAGCACCTCGTCCACGGTGGCGCGCCCGGTCTGTGAGATGCGTCGGCGCGTGTAGGTGGAAAGAGCGTCCAGGTAGCGGCGGCTGCCCTCGGCGTAGAGCGTGCCAAGCGCGAGCGAGCTCTTGCCCGAGCCCGAGACGCCGGCAATGGCCACGAGCTCGCCGAGCGGGATGTCCACGTCCACGTTCCTAAGGTTGTGCACGCGCGCGCCGCGCACCTTGATGACGTCCGGCTGATTCGCCCGCATGCGGCCCCCTCGAGGTTCTTCTCGTCACGGTTCCTCCTGACTCATGATACGCCGACCGGCCACCGGCGGCTTGGGGACCGCCGGCGACGCCTTCTCCGACAAAAGCGTCGGCAGCAGCCCACGACCGCGGAGCGCTCCCCGCCTTGCGCTACACTTTGAACGTGAAAGGGAAAGGCAGGGCTCAGAGATGGACATCAACCAGATTGCCCAGATGGCAGGCGTCTCCCGCGCGACGGTCTCGCGCTACCTCAACGACGGCTACGTGAGCCAGGAGAAGCGCGCGGCCATCCGCCGCGTCATCGAGAAGACCGGCTACGTCCCCTCCCAGCACGCAAAGACCCTGCGCACCGGCAAGACCAACGCGGTGGGGATCATCATCCCCAAGATCAACTCGGCATCGGTGAGCCGCATGGTCGCGGGCATCACGCCCGTGCTCAACGCCGCCGGCTATCAGGTCCTTCTTGCCAACACGGACAACAATGCCTCGCGCGAGGTGGACTTCCTGCGCTTCTTTTCCGAGAAGAACCAGGTGGACGGCGTCATCCTCATAGCCACCGTCATCACCGAGGAGCACCGCGAGGCCATCGCGGCGCTACCCGTTCCCATTGTGGTGCTCGACCAGGACGTGGACTTCCGCTCCTGCGTCTTCCAGAATGACTACGAGGCCATGCGCGACGTGGCCGGGGTGGCGCTGCGGACCTCCCGGCACCCCGCCTACATTGGCGTCTTTGAGGAGGACGTTGCCGTGGGCAAGATGCGTCGGCGCGGCTTTCTCGACGCGTGCGCCCGGGAGGGCATCGAGGTTCCCGAGCGGGCGATGCGCGTTGCCGAGTTTACCGTGGACTCCGGCTACGAGCAGGCAGAGGCGCTCCTTGAGGAGTACCCCTCGGTTGACGGCATCGTGTGCGCCACGGACTCCATCGCCTACGGCGCCCTCACCTGCCTGCGCGAGTACGGCCGCCGCGTGCCGGAGGACGTGCTGGTCACGGGCATGGACGACTCAGAGATCTCCCAGATCGTCACGCCCACGCTGACCACGGTCCACCTTCACTACAAGACCTCCGGCGCGGAGACCGCCCGGATGCTCGTGGGCTTCATGACCGGCGAGGAGTACGTGGCGCGCAAGGTCAAGATGGACTACGAGGTGGTAGCGAGAAACTCCACGCGGTAGGCCGCACGCCGGGGCGTGCTCGGCCAGACCACCATTTGCCGACAAATCAATGCCGTTGGCGGCAACTTCCCTCCCGCACGTTCTTCTCGCCGTATTGTGAGAACGATTCCATATGAGAACGATTTCATATTGAGTTACACTGCTAGGGGGAGAAGAGAAAGGTGGGCACATGGCACTCGACTACAGACAGGCGGCACAGGAGATACTGGACGCCATAGGAGGACCCGGCAACGTGGTCTCGGCAGCACACTGCGCCACGCGCCTGCGCCTGGTGCTCGCGGACGACGCCAAGGTGGACCAGGCAGCCGTGGACAACGCGACCGGCGCCAAGGGCAACTTCAAGGCGTCCGGCCAGCTCCAGGTCATCTACGGCACCGGAACGGTGAACAAGGTCTACGAGGAGTTCATCGCCCTCGGCCACATCACCGCCGCCACCAAGGCGGAGGTCAAGGAGGCCGCCGCCCAGCAGCAGACCAACCCCTTCATGCGCGCGATCAAGCTCCTGGGTGACGTCTTCGTGCCCATCATCCCCGCGATCGTGGCCTCCGGCCTGCTCCTGGGCATCATGAGCGCGCTCTCCTTCATGGACTCCAACGGCTTCATCACCCTGGCCACGGACAACGCGTGGTACCAGATCTTGAACCTCGTCTCCAACACGGCGTTCACGTTCCTGCAGATCCTCATCGGCTTCTCGGCGGCCAAGGCCTTTGGCGCCAACCCCTACCTCGGCGCCGTCATCGGCATGCTGCTCATCAACCCGGGCCTGCAGAACGCCAACACCGTGGCCACCGAGGGCGTGCTGCAGACCTACCCCGTCATCCCCGGCCTCTACTCCATCGAGTGGACCGGCTACCAGGGCCACGTCATCCCCATCGTCATCGCCGCGGGCATCCTCGCCTTTGTCGAGAAGCGCCTGCACAAGGTGGTGCCCGAGGCCTTTGACCTCTTCGTGACGCCGCTCGTCTCGGTGGCCGTGACCGCCTACGTGACCATGCTCGCCGTGGGCCCGATCTTCGTGTGGGCGGAAAACGCCATCCTCGGCGGCATCCAGTTCCTGCTCACGCTGCCGCTCGGCCTGGGCTCGCTCATCATGGGCGCCCTCTACGCGCCCACCGTGGTCACCGGCATCCACCAGATGTACACCACGATCGACCTCGGGCAGATCGCCACGTACGGCGTGACCTACTGGCTGCCGCTCGCCAGCGCCGCCAACATCGGCCAGGCCGGCGCGGCGCTTGCCGTGGCTCTCAAGACCAAGGACGTCAAGGTCCGCTCGCTCGCCCTCCCCTCCTCGCTCTCCGCGTTCATGGGCATCACCGAGCCCGCCATCTTTGGCGTGAACCTCCGCTTCTTCAAGCCCTTCGTGGCCGGCTGCATCGGCGGCGGCCTGGGCGCCATGTTTGCCTCCATCGTGGGACTTGCCGCAGCGGGCACCGGCGTCACCGGCATCTTTGGCATCCTGCTCTGCCTCAACCAGCCCGTCCAGTACGTGATCATGTTCGCCATCGCCGGCATCGTGGCCTTTGCCATCTCCTACGCGCTCTACCGCGACCCGGAGACGGCCGGCGAGAAGGATGCTGTGCCCGCCGTCGAGACCGCGCCCGCCGCCGCCCCTGCGCCCGAGTCCGCGCCTGCGGTGGCCGACGCTGCGCCCGCCGTGCGCGCCGAGGTGCTTCTCGCCCCGATGACGGGTGCCGCCATCAAGATGACCGAGGTCCCCGACCCCGTCTTCGCAAGCGAGGCCATGGGCACCGGCGCCGCCGTGCGCCCCACCGAGGGCAAGCTCTATGCGCCTGCCGCGGGCACCGTCACCGTGCTCGCCGAGACCGGCCACGCCCTTGGCATGACCACGGACGCCGGCGCCGAGGTGCTCATGCACATCGGGATCGACACCGTGACGCTTGAGGGCAAGCCCTTCACCGCGCACGTCAAGGCGGGCGAGCACGTGGAGGCCGGGCAGCTCCTCATGGACGTCGACCTCGACGCCATCCGCGCCGCAGGGCTCGACCCGGTGACCCCGGTCATCGTCACCAACACCGACGCCTACGCCACGGTCACGCCGCACGCCGGCGCGAGCGTGCGCGCCGGTGACGCCCTCGTGGACCTGGCCTAGCGCCGTCGTCCTCCCTCCGTCCCTCCTCGCACCGGGGCGGCCCGTGCCGGACGGGCCGCCCCCTCACACGCAAAGGAGCCTCATGTCACACGACCTCTGGAGAATGGGATTTCACCTCATGCCGCCCACCGGCTGGCTCAACGACCCCAACGGCCTCTGCCAGCTGAGCGGAACCTACCATGTGTTCCACCAGTACAGCCCCGACTGGCCCGCAGCGGACGCGCCTCGCGGGTGGGGGCACTTCTGGAGCCGCGACCTCGTCCGCTGGCAGGGCGGGGGGAGCGACTTTGCCATCGCCCCAGACACACCCGACGAGGCATCGGGCGCCTACTCGGGCTGCGCCGTGCCCTTCGAGGGCGGCGTGCGCCTCTACTACACCGGAAACGTCAAGGAGCGCGGCGACTTTGACTACGTGCGCACGGGGCGCCGCTCCGTGCAGATCCTCGTGGAGAGCCCGGACGGCCTTCGCATGGGCGAGAAGCGCGTCCTGCTGAGAAACGCCGACTACCCGGCGTTCTGCACCCGTCACGTGCGCGACCCCAAGGTCTGGCGCGCGGGTGACGCCTGGTGGATGATTCTCGGCGCGCGCGACCTCGACGACCGCGGCCTCGTGCTCAGGCTGCGCTCGGACGACGGGATTACCTGGGAGAACACGGGCACCGTGCGCTCCGACGAGCCCTTAGGCTTCATGTGGGAATGCCCGGACCGCGTGGCGCTCGACGGACGGGAGTGGCTCTCGCTCTGCCCGCAGGGCATGCAGGCGCTGCCCTGGGCCAACGGCATGCGCGACCAGTCCGGCTACCTGCCGCTTCCCGAGGGCGAGACCCTGGGGCGCACAGGCGACCTCACGCTCGACGCCGGGCTCTTCCGCCGCTGGGACTGCGGCTTTGACTTCTACGCGCCGCAGACCTTCGTCGACGAGTCCGGCCGCACGCTCCTCATCGGCTGGATGGGCACGCCGGAGGCGCCCTTCGAGAGCGCGCCGGACGGCCTCCCGTGGTGCCACTGTCTCACGGTCCCGCGCGAGGTCACGGCCGGCGCGGACGGGACGCTCCTCCAGCGACCGGCGCGCGAGCTCGAGGCGCTGCGCGGCGCACGACACGAGCTTACGGCGGGAGGCTCGCTCGAGCTGGGGGAGCACCGTGCGGACGTCCTTCTCGCCGGCGCGGCGGGACCGCTCGAGCTCTTGCTGGACGATGCGCTCGCCCTCTGCTGGGACGGCGCTGAGCTTTCGCTGCGCTTCTCGGGTAGCTCCGTCGGTTGCGGGCGCACCGAGCGGACTGTCCCTTGCAACAACCTGCGCGACCTGCGCGTCCTTGTTGACAGCTCCGCCGTTGAGGCCTTTGCCAACGACGGCGCGCTCGTCTTTGCCACACGCTGGTTCCCCCGCGCGGAGCGGCTCTCGGTCGCGCTTGCCGGCGCGAGCGGGGGTGCGAGCGTCTGGGAGATGGGCGACGGCATGGCGGCCACGTACGCCTAGGCGCGCGCCTTCCGCCGAGAAGAGCCGCGCGTCCGCCGCTGCGGGGCGATAATGGACGTGGAATCGATTTCGCCAACGAAAGGAACTGCCATGTTCTCTGTCTCTGCACTGGGCGAGCTCCTCATAGACTTCACCGACGCCGGCACCTCGGCGGGCGGCCAGCGCCTCTTTGAGCGCAACGCGGGCGGCGCGCCGGCAAACGTGCTCGTGGCGCTGCAGAAGCTCGGTCACAAGACGGCGTTTCTCGGCAAGGTGGGCTGCGACATGCACGGCGAGTTCCTGCGCGCCACGCTGGAGGAGCAGGGCATCGACACCACGGGTCTCATCAGCGACCCAAACACCTTTACCACGCTGGCCTTTGTTGCCCTCTCGCCGGACGGCGAGCGAGAGTTCTCCTTTGCCCGCAAGCCCGGTGCGGACACGCGCATCACGGAGGGCGAGCTCGCGCGCAACGTGATCGCCGCGTCGAAGGTATTCCACGTGGGCTCGCTCTCCCTCACCGACGAGCCCGCCCGCTCGGCCACGCTCGCCGCGCTCGCCTGCGCGCGCGAGGCCGGCTGCACTCTCTCCTACGACCCCAACTACCGCGCGAACCTCTGGCCGAGCGTCGATGCCGCGGTTGAGCAGATGCGCGCCGTGGTGCCGCAGATGGACCTCATGAAGCTCTCCGACGAGGAGTGCGAGCTGCTCACCGGCGAGAAGGACCCGGAGGCCGCAGCGGAGGCGCTCCTGGCGCAAGGCCCCAAGGTCGTGGCCGTAACGCTCGGCGCGGGCGGCGCCTACGTGCGCACGGCCGACGGCGGCTCCGAAGTCGCGGGCTTCCCGGCGGACGCCGTGGACGCCACGGGCGCCGGCGACTCCTTCTGGGGCGGCTTCCTCGCGGGCTTCTGCGAGAGCGGTAAGGCAGCAGGCGAGGTCACGCTCGAGGACGCCGCGAGCTTTGCGCGCCTGGGCAACGCCGTGGCGTCGCTCTGCGTCCGCAAGCGCGGTGCCATCCCCGCCATGCCCGAGCGTGCCGAGGTGGAGGCGCTGCTCGCCGAGTAGTCCGGCGACGGGGTTTCCCGGCAGGGGCCACGGGTGAGTTTTCATGACAAAGGTGACAGGGTTAGTTGTCACCATCTTTCTGATGGTGACAACTAAC
>DXAB01000087.1 GCA_019117265.1 Candidatus Olsenella pullicola | reverse complement strand
CGTCATCACCGTCGAGGAGTCCCAGACCTTCGGCATCGACATCGACACCGTCGAGGGCATGCAGTTCGACAAGGGCTACATCTCCCCGTACTTCTCGACCAACAACGAGACGATGACGGCCGAGCTCGACTCCCCGTACATCCTCATGACCGACCAGAAGGTCTCCAACATCCAGGACATCCTGCCGATCCTCGAGGCCGTCCAGAAGCAGGGCGCGCCGCTGCTCATCATCGCCGAGGACGTTGACGGCGAGGCCCTGGCCACGCTGATCCTCAACAAGCTCCGCGGCGTCCTGAACGTCTGCGCCGTCAAGGCCCCCGGCTACGGCGACCGTCGCAAGCGCATGCTCGAGGACATCGCCATCCTGACCGGCGGCCAGGTGGCCATGAAGGAGCTCGGCGTCCAGCTCACCGACGTCACCGCCGAGATGCTCGGCCGCGCCAAGTCGGTCAAGATCACCAAGGACGACACCACCATCGTCGGCGGCGCCGGCTCCAAGCAGGCCATCGACGAGCGCATCGCCCAGATCAAGGCCGAGTACGAGGTGACCACCTCCGACTTTGACAAGGAGAAGCTCCAGGAGCGCCTTGCCAAGCTGGCCGGCGGCGTGGCCGTCATCAAGGTGGGCGCGGCCACTGAGGTCGAGCTCAAGGAGATCAAGCACCGCATCGAGGACGCCCTGCAGGCGACCCGCGCGGCCGTTGAGGAGGGCATCGTCGCCGGTGGCGGCGTGGCGTTCCTCGAGGCGTCCAAGGTGCTCGACGGCGTCGAGACCGTCGACTCCGACGAGAAGATCGGCGTGGAGATCGTCCGCAAGGCCCTCGAGGCGCCCGTGAAGACCATCGCCAACAACGCTGGCTTCGAGGGCTCCGTCGTGGCCGAGAAGATCAAGGGCCTGCCCGCTGGCCAGGGCCTCGACTCCGCCACCGGCGAGTACGGCGACATGATCGAGATGGGCGTGCTCGACCCGGTCAAGGTCTGCCGCGTCACGCTGCAGAACGCCGCCTCCGTGGCGTCGCTGATCCTCATCACCGAGGCCACCGTCTCCGACGAGCCCAAGAACACCACCATCGAGGAGGCCATCTCCGCGGCCGCTGCCCAGGGCGGCCAGGGCGGCATGTACTAGGCCCAAGGTCTGATACGCACCTGACGGTGCCCCCGACTTTCCTGCGAGAAGTGCTCTTCGAGAAACTTCTCTCCGGAAGGTCGGGGGCGCCTTCCGTCTGGGGCCCTGAAGATCCTCTCGGGGCGTGGTGACGAGCTCAACTGGTGGTTGTCCCCGCTGCTAGAATGGGGTATCAGGATGGTTGGTGGAACTCAACCGAGGGAGATGTCACAGTGGGAGCAGCACGCAGGAACCCAAGGAAAGGACCAACCATGGACGAGAAGAACGAGTCGCTGGGACGTCGCATCGCGCGGCTGCGCCTGGAGTACGGCATGACGCAGGAGCGCCTTGCCATGAAGATGGGCGTGACAGCGCAGGCGGTGAGCAAGTGGGAAAATGACCTGAGCGCACCCGACATCATGCTGCTGCCAGAGCTTGCGCGCACGCTCGGCGTGACGGTGGACGAGCTGCTCGAGGGTCGCAAGAACCAGGAGATCGCGCCGGCGGAGCCGATGCCCGAGTCCGAGCCCGAGCCGGCGCGCGCGGACGGCTCCCGTCCCAAGAAGCTCCACATCCAGGTGGGCAGCGACGACGGTGACGTGGTGAACATCAACGTCCCCCTGGGCATGGCAAGCGCCGTGCTCGGTGCCAGCTCCAAGATCCCCGGTGTCGTCAATCTGAACCTCAACGATGCCGACATCGATGCGACGCTCATTGCCGAGGCCATCAAGCACGGCGAGAAGGGCACGCTCGTTGAGATCGACGGTGGAGACGGCGACCACGTGACCATCTCGCTGGAGTAGGGCTTTCTGCTGGGGAGGCGCCGCCCGCCTCCCTGGTGCGCCGTTTTGCGATAATGGGTCCCGTTGAGTTAACGCTCTTAACGAGGACGGTGCATGTCTCAAAGGGAACGCCATACGGACATTGGGGTCGAGCTCCTGCGCGTGGTGGGCTGTCTTCTTGTCATCTGCGCGCACGTGCGCCCGCCCTATCTTCTTGATGGGGGAGCGCTCGACAGCGGACGCCTGCTCATCACCTGCCTCGTTGCCGACGGTGTGGCGGTCTTCTGGCTCATCACCGGCTTCTTCCTCTTTAGGACAAAGAGTTATCCAGGCCTGCTAAGACGGTCCGTGCGCACGATTGCGCTTCCGCTTCTTGCGATCATTCTTCTTACGTTTTACTTCTGGGGGTTCGTCATCGACGGGCTTCCGTTGGCACAGAGTGTGACGCACAGCGTCGATGACTACCGGGCGCTGCTCACGAGCCTGCTCTCCTGGGACGACCCGTTCCAGCAGCTGGGGCACATCTGGTACCTCTTTGTCTACCTGCTGCTCATGGTGCTCTTTCCCTTTCTCAGGGGGATGGTGAGCTACCTTGACGAGAGGCCCCGCCGCTGGCGCGTCTTTCTTGTGGCGTCCGCCTGCCTGCTCCTGGTCAATGACGGCGTGGACAACGCCCTCGCGGGCTTCTCGCATCATGCGTTTGGCGGGGTGACCTGCGCTGCCATCTATGTGCTCTGGGGGCATTGGCTCTACCAGCATCGCAGCTCGCTGCGACGGCGAAGCCTGGCCACCGGTGCGGTCGTGGCGTTTCTTGCGATCAACGTCCTGCGCATGATGGTGCAGCGCTGGCTTATCCTGGGGGGCTCGCCCTCGGTTCACCCGCTCCTCTGGTATACCTCGTTTGGCCTTGCGTCGGCGCTCTGTCTTGCGACTGCGTGCCTCTCCCTCGTGCCGCCACGCGGCGAGCATGACCGCGAGCCCGGCCTCGCCCTTCGCGGAATCGCCTTTCTGGGGTCGTGCACGTTTGTCGTGTACCTCGTGCACAAGCCCGTGATTCAGTTCCTTGATGCCCGCGGCGTCACCAGCGCTCTGATTGGCTCCGTCACCGGGCTTCTGGGCACGGGGAGCATGCTCTCCGACGTTGCCCTCGTCCTGAGCGAGGCCGCGGTGGTGGCTGCCATCTCCCTTGTCGTGACACTGCTCATAAAGCTGCTGTCCCTGTGTGCCCGCCATCTGGCCTCCCGATAAAACAGCCGAGAAGAACCCCTCGACAGCAAAAGACCCTCCCGGTTTCCCACAGAAACCGGGAGGGCCGTCAGCTACGACTGGATGATCTTCTCGCTACCCGACGAGCGCCTTGGTGATGCTCGCCGCGGCGGTCTTGCCGGCGCCCATGGCCAGGATGACCGTGGCCGCGCCGGTGACGATGTCGCCGCCGGCCCAGATGCGCGGGTCGGAGGTGCGGCCGTCCTCATCGGCGATGATGTAGCCCCACTTGTTGAGCTTGATGTCGCCGATCATCTTGGCAAACGGGTTGGCGTTGGTGCCGATGGCGGAAATGGCCACGTCGCAGGGGATCTCCTCGATGGCACCCTCGATGGGTACCGGGCGACGGCGCCCGGAGGCGTCGGGCTCGCCGAGCTCCATCTTCTGCACGCGCACGGCGCAAACGGCGCCGTCCTCGCCCTTCACGAACTCCAGTGGCGCGACGAGCGGCATGACCTCGACGCCCTCCGCCTTGGCGTGGTGCAGCTCCGCGCGACGGGCGGGCATCTCTGCCTCGGTGCGGCGGTAGGCGATAATCGCACGCTCGGCGCCCAGGCGCTTGGCGGTACGCACCGCGTCCATGGCAACGTTGCCGCCGCCAAAGACCACGACGTTCTTGCCATGCTTGGTGGGGGTGTCGTACTCGGGGAACTTGTTCGCCTTCATGAGGTTCACACGCGTGAGGTACTCGTTGGCGAAGAAGACGTTGGGCAGGTTCTCACCGGGGACGTTGAGGAACTTGGGCAGGCCGGCGCCCGTGGCAATGTAGATGGCGTCAAAGCCCTCGGCGAAGAGCTCGTCGGCGTCCGTGATGCGGCCCACGACGGAGTTGTACTCAAACTTGACGCCCATCTCCTCCAGGCCGTCGATCTCGCGCTTCACGACCGCCTTGGGCAGACGGAACTCGGGGATGCCGTAGACGAGCACGCCGCCGCCGGTGAAGAAGGCCTCGAAGACGGTGACGTCAAAGCCGTTCCTGGCCAGCTCGCCGGCGCAGGTGATGCCGGAGGGCCCGGAGCCCACCACGGCGACCTTCTTGCCGTTCTTAGGCGCCATCTTGGGCTTGGAGGCAAGCTCGGGCTGGTCGCCGAGGAAGCGCTCCAGCTGGCCGATGGCAACCGGCTCACCCTTCTTGCCGCGGATGCACTTGCCCTCGCACTGGTTCTCCTGCGGGCAGACGCGGCCGCAGATGGCGGGGAGCATCGAGTCCTCGCGGATGACGTCCAGCGCCTCGCCGAACTTCTCCTCGCGAATCTTCTCGATGAACTTGGGGATGTTGATGTTGACGGGGCAGCCCTCGACGCAGAACGGCTTCTTGCAGTCCATGCAGCGCTCGGCCTCGGCGAGTGCCATCTCCTTGGTGAAGCCCTTGTCAACGGGGCGGAAGTCACGCGCGCGCTCGGCTGCCGGCTCCTCGTTGTCCGGCGTGCGCGGGGACTTCATGTCAGGGACAAAGCGACCGTTTACCTGTGGCATGCGCAGTTCGCCTCCTCATAGGCCTTGAGGGACTGGCCCTCCTCGGTGAGATACGCGGCTTGACGCGCGCGAAGGTCGTTCCAGTCGACCTTGGTGGCGTCGAAGTCGGGGCCGTCGACGCAGGCGAACTTCGTCTGGCCGTCGACCTCAACGCGGCAGCAGCCGCACATGCCGGTACCGTCGACCATGATGGGGTTGAGGGAGGCGGTGATCGGCGTGTTGTACTTCTCGGCCGTGAGGGCGGAGAACTTCATCATGGGCACGGGACCGACGCAGAAGACCTGCGTGACGGCCTTCTCCTGAAGCAGGCGCTCGAGCGGCGCGGTGACCACGCCCTTCTCGCCGTAGGAGCCGTCGTCGGTGGTGATGTGGATGTGGTCCTCCGGCAGGAGCTCGCGGAACTGCTCCTCAAGCAGCAGCAGGTCCTTGGTGCGGGCACCCATGATGGCGTGAACCTCGTGGCCGGTCTCCACCAGGTGCTTGGCAACCGGGTAGGCGATGGCCAGGCCAACGCCGCCGCCGATGACCGCGCAGGGGCCCTCGGCCATCTCGGTGGGCATGCCCAGCGGGCCGGTGACGTCCTGGATGGACTCGCCCGCCTCGTAGTGGGACAGCATCTCGGTGGTCTTGCCGATCACCATGAAGATGAACTCGACCCAGCCCTCCTCGGCGTTCCAGCCCGCAAGCGTGAACGGGACGCGCTCGCCCGTCTCGTTGGCGCGCACCATCAGGAACTGGCCTGCGTGAGCGTGCTTGGCCATCCTAGGCGCCTCGATGCGGAACTTGAACACCTTCTCCGAGAACTGCGTCTTTTCGAGGATCTTGTACATTAACCGAACTCCTCTCCTGCATTCCCTCTGAGATTTGGCGGCCCTGTGCTGGGCCTTTCCAACACCCCTCATTGTACCCCAGCGTACGCGCATTCCAACATGGGCGGGCGAGAAGAGCGGCGGGCGGCGGAAATGGGGACGGGCTGTCCCTCTCAGAGCTTTCGGGACAGCCCGTCCCCATTTCCGCCGCTAACGCAGAATGTCCTCCACGAGGTCCGCCGCGCGCTCGACAGTGAGCTCAAAGTCCTCCAGGAAGGAGCCCTTAAGCTCGCGCAGCACGTAGTCGGCCACCTGCATGCGCCCGGGCGGCCGACCTATCCCAAACTGCACGCGCGCAAAGTCGCGGCTGCCGAGCTTGTCGGCAATGGAGCGCAGGCCGTTGTGCGCGTTGAGGCCTCCGCCCAGCTTGAGCTTGACCTCGCCCGCGGGCAGGTCAACCTCGTCGTGCACCACCAAGATCTCCTCCGGTCGCACGTGATGGGCGCGCGCCAGCTTGGAGAGCGGTCCGCCGGAGGTGTTCATGTAGCTCATCGGCTTGGCGAGAAGGACCTCGCGCCTCTCGCCGTCCTTGTCGGCAGCGGTAATCGAGGCCACCTGGGCCCCCGCCTCGGACTTCCAGTAGCGCACGCCGCGGCGCGCCGCCACGGCGTCGATGGTGGCAAAACCGGCGTTGTGGCGTGTGCGGGCGTACTCGGCGTCGGGGTTGCCGAGACCGCAGACGATTCTGATGGTGGCGGGCTTTGCCGTCGGGTGCTTCTCGGGCATGGTGGTCCTAAGCTGAGGTGTCGAGGAACTCTATGGCCTTGGTGAGCGCGGACTGGCCGCGTACGAGCAGCTCGCCCTCCCAGCTGACGTTCTGCCAGCGGTTCTCGCTCGGGAGCTCGATCCACAGACCGTCGGCGATGTTTTGAAGCTGTAGGGTGTTGGTGAGGTAGGCGGAGCGGGTCCATGTCTGACCGCTCGGCGAGGAGTGGGTCATCACTACCACCCACCAGATGTCATCCGTGAGGTTGTGGTCATCAACGAGGACGGAGACGCCCTGCTGCGGCGCGCCAAAGCGCAAGGTAATCTGCTCGAGGAGCTCGGGGCTAAACGCCTCGCAGGTCATCGAGTCCATGATGGCCTGGTCGGGCTGGACCTCCTTGGGCTCGGAGGGCTCGTCCTCGGTGGGCGTCTCGGGCTGGCCCTCCTCTTCGGCGGGTGTGCCCTCGTCGGGCCCCTCCTCGGCAACCGTCTCCTGGGCGGGGCCGTCTACCGAGGTGTCCGCGGGAGCTTCCGGCGCGCATCCCGTGAGCGCAAGCGCAACCGCGCCCGCGGCAAGGAGCGCCCCGCGCATCGTCTTCAGCATGAGAACTGCCTTTCCCCAAGGTTCGCGTCAAGCTCAGTGTAGCGCACGCCGAGAGGCGGCAAGGGGCGGCGAGAGGGGCGCGAAAAGAAAAGCGGGGCCGCCCGAGGGCGACCCCGCTGTGGGTTCTCCTTGACGCGCGCCCTTAGATCTCGGCGCCGGTGCCGCCGAAGATCTCGGAGACCGAACGGCGCATGTAGACGCTGTTGATGGCCTCGGCGAGCTCGTTGGCAACGGAGACGGTCTTGATCTTCGAGCCGGGCTTGTTGGCAGCCTCGCAAGGGATGATGTCGGTGACCACGCACTCCTCGAGCGGGGCGTCCTGCAGGCGCTGGATGGCCTCGCCGGAGAAGATGCCGTGCGTGGCGGAGACGTAGATGTCGCCGGCGCCCATCTCCTTGAGCTTGCGGACGGAGTTGCAGAGCGTGCCCGCGGTGTCGATCATGTCGTCGTTGACGATGCAGGTCTTGCCCTTGATGTCACCGATGATGCCCATGACCTCGGACGCGTTGTGCTTGGGGCGGCTCTTGTGGGCAATGGCCACCTCGCAGCCCAGGTAGTCGGCGAGGCGCTTGGCAACCTTGGCACGGCCCATGTCGGGGGAGACCACCACGGTGTTGGACCAGTCGAAGTCCTTGCTCTTGAAGTAGTCTCCGATGAGGTAGAGCGCCGTGAGGTGCGTCACGGGGACGTCAAAGAAGCCCTGGATCTGGCCCTGGTGAAGGTCGACGGTGATGACCTGGTCCACGCCGGCGGCCTCGAGGATGTTGGCCACGAGGCGCGCGGTGATGGGCTCGCGCGAGGCGGCCTTACGGTCCTGGCGCGCGTAGCAGTAGTGAGGGATGACGGCGGTGAACTTGGAGACCGAGGCGCGCTTTGCGGCGTCGGCCACCACGAGCGTCTCCATGAGCAGGTCGTTGACGTTGGCGCCGGACATGGACTGGATGAAGAACACGTCGTCGCCGCGGACGGACTCGGTGAAGCGGGCGTAGATCTCGCCGTTGGCGAACTTCTCGATCTTGAGGCCCTGGAGCTCAAGGTGCAGGATATCGGCGATCTTCTGGGAAAGCGCGGGGTTACCGGTGCCGGTGTAGAGCTTGATCTCCTTCTTCAGCGGCATCGGATCGCTCAGGTTCTCGTACATCTAGGCCTCTCTCCTCAGTCTCTCGAGTCTCTTGGCTGCATATCCCTCAACGATGCGCTGCTCGGCGCGCTCGAGATAGAGCGCGTCGGCAGGGACGTCCTTGGTGACGCAGGAGCTGGCGCCCACGAGCGCCCCGTCGCCGATGTTCACGGGCGCGACCATCATGGTGTCGGAGCCCACGAAGACGTTGTCGCCGATGACGGTGCGGTTCTTGTGAACGCCGTCGTAGTTGCACGTGATGGAGCCGCCGCCGATGTTGACGCCCGCGCCCATGGTGCAGTCGCCAATGTAGGAGAGGTGCGGCACCTTGGAGCCCACGCCGATGGTGGAGTTCTTGATCTCAACGTGCGTGCCCACGTGCGCGCCCTTCAGGACGTGGGCGCCGCCGCGGAGGTAGGCGCGCGGACCACAGGTGACGTCGTCCTCGATGGTCACGTCAACGCCCACGGTCTCCTCCAGGGAGACGTTGTTGCCCACGGAGCAGCTGGTGAGACGCGTGTTGGGGCCAATCACGCACTCCTCGCCCACGCTCGTCTTGCCCCAGAGCATGGTCATGGGGAGAAGGACGGTGTCGCGGCCCACGGTGACGTCCGGTCCCACCCAGGTGGTCGCGGGGTCCATGATCGTGACGCCCTCGGCCATGAGGCGCGCGTTGATGCGGTCGCGCGCGATGGTCGTGAGCTCGGCAAGCTGCGCGCGGCTGTTGACGCCCAGAAGCTCGTCGGCGTCCTCGGTGGGAACGGCGGCCACGCGCTGGCCGTGAGCGCGCAGGATGGCAACCATGTCGGTGAGGTAGTACTCGTGCTGCACGTTCTCCGTGGAGAGCTCACCGATGTGGGCGGCAAGGAGCGCGGCGTCAAACGCGTAGAAGCCCGGGTTGCAGGAGGTGAGCGCGGCGGCCTGCTCGGGCGTGCAGTCCTTCTGTTCGATGATGCGCGTGACGGAGCCCTCAGCGTCAAACTCCAGGCGGCCGTAGCCGAAGGGGTTCTCCGGGGTCCAGGTGAGGATGGCCTCCGCGGCGTCGCCCGTCTCGATGGGGGCAATCAGGCTGCGCAGGGTCTCGGGCTCGACGAGCGGCCCGTCCCCGTTGAGGACGAGCAGCGGTCCCTCGGAGATGCCCGTCGCCTCGAGCGCCACACGCACGGCGTGGCCGGTGCCCAGGCGCTCGGTCTGCTCGACGCACTCGACGTCCTTCTCGTTTGCAAGATGAGCCCGCACCTCGTCGGCGCCGTGCCCCACGACCACGACGATGCGCCCGGCTCCGGCCTCGCGTGCGGCGCGCGTGACCCATGAGACGAGCGGTCGGTCGAGAAGCTTGTGCATTACCTTGGGGTGACGGGACTTCATGCGCGTTCCCTCGCCGGCGGCGAGGATGATCGCGGTCATGGGCATTGGGTAGCCTCCAAGCGACGCGTGTGTCCCTTTACGTGCCTATGATAACTCAGAACGCCACGGCCCGGCGGGCGCGGCTTCTTGATACAATGCATCCGCACAGGGGTATCGTCCAATGGTTAGGACAGTGGTTTTTGGTGCCATCAATGTGGGTTCGAATCCTACTACCCCTGCCATCCTCACGCTCAGAGGGGGCGGGCTTTGCCTGCCCCCTCTCTGCTTGGCGGCACTTGCCAGGTGTATCCGCCAGGTGCATGCCCCAAAACGACAAAACCGTGCCAAGTGCATTCTTGTGACGACAAAAACACGCCAGGTGTATCCATGTTGGAATACACCTGGCGAATACACCCAACGGTTGCACCTGGCAAATGAGCTCGGCAAACCACCCGGCAAACACGCTGCCGAGAAGAACCTCGGCGCGCGGCTACAGCTCCAGGTGGTCGAAGGCGGCGCAGATGGCGTCGAGCAGCAGCACGGCAAAGGTCTGCGCGTCGCTCACGGTGAAGGCGGCGGAGCCCACGGGCAGCTCAACGCGCACGGTGCGCGGCGAGGTCTCTGAGCTCTGGATGGCGGAGCGCATGCGCCGGGGCAGCGTGTCGATGTCGTCGAGCATGATGTTGCCCACGCCGGCGGCCACGTTGTCCGGCAGTGGCTCGGCGGAGAGGACGATGAGGACGCGGGCACCCGAGCTTGTCTCCATGCCCAGGTTCACGAGCTCGAGCGAGCAGCCCTCCACGGTGGCGTGCGCGAGGTTCCAGATGCGGCCTGCCACGTTGCGCGAGATGGGGTCCTCGGCGGCGATGGCGATGCCGGCGTCCTCCAGCACGCTCGCCGCGCGCGCAAAGCCCATGGAGCCCTGCGGGTGCGGCCCGTTGGCGGGCTTTCCGGCCCAGACGTGGCGCAGGCGCTCGACGGCGTCAAAGGTGTCCTGAAACGCCATGCCGTCGGCAAGGGCACCGATGCTCTCCTGGAAGAGCTTCACCGCGGCCTCGGTGTGCACGCCGTAGGTGCCGTCCACGGGCCCGCAGGAGAAGCCGAGCACGTTCAGGCGCTCCTGCAGCTGGCGGACGTCGTTGCCATGGAAGTTGGGGAGACGCAGGTAGAGGGTGCGGTCACCGAGTTCGTAGCACTCGTCGACGAGCGCGGACCAGGTGGGGGCGTCAACCTCGTCCCCGAGCGAGAGCCCGTGATCGAGGCGGAACCGCGCGACGGCGGTGGCGGTCGAGCGGCCAAAGTGCTTCTCGCTGCGCTCCGCGTCGTCAACCTGATAGCCCGTCGAGCAGAGTCGCTCCTGAATGTCCTCGACGGCAGCGCCCGTTGCGCCTTCCCTGATTGCTTCCATTGCCTCTCCTATGACGCGTGGGGTGGAGCGGGCTAGCCCGCGCGCTCCACGAAGAAGTCTGACATAGATGCGAGCAGGTCGCGAGCCTCAACCGTGATGTGACCGGCATCCGCGAGCGAGCGGGCGGCCTCCTTGGCGCGCCCCGCCATCTCGTGTGCGAGCTCCTGGCAGTGCGCTATGCCCCCGCCACGCTCGATGAGCTCAACGGCGCGCGCGAGCTCGTCGGCGTCCGTCGTGCCGCTGGCGAGAAGTGCCTCGAGCTCCTCTCGTCCCGCTCCCTCAAGGTGCTCGAGCGCCCACACGACGGCGAGCGTGCGCTTGCCCTCGGTGATGTCCGAGCGGAAGTCCTTGCCCTGCGCCGCGGCGTCTCCCACAAGGTTGAGCAGGTCGTCGGCGAGCTGGAAGGCAACGCCGGCGGTGAGCCCCAGCTCGAGGAGGCCCCGTGCCGCCTCCTCCGAGCCGCCACCCACGAGCGCGCCCACGTAGAGCGGGATGGCGGCGGAGTACCACGAGGTCTTGCTCGTGACCATGTAGAGGTAGTCCTCGGAGGAGACGTCCCAGCGCGCGTCGCGCACCCAGCCGAGGTCGAGTGCCTGGCCCTCGAGCGTGTGGCGCTCCATGCGTACCAGCTCGGAGAGGGCGCGGAGCCTGCGCTCGGCGGAAAGCGCCTCGTCCGCGAGAACCACCTCAAAGACCTGGGTGAGCGCCAGGTCGCCGGCGTTTATCGCCAGGCCCGTGCCCTCAACGCGGTGGAGGCACGGCTCGCCGCGGCGCAGCTCGCCCTCGTCGGCGATGTCGTCGTGGATGAGCGCGGCGCTCTGGAAGAGCTCGACGGCAACCGCGCAGGAGAGCGCGTCCTCGGCACGCCCACCCACGGCCTCGGAGCCCAGAAGCGCGAGCACGGGGCGCACGCGCTTGCCGCCTGAGGCGGTGAAGCGCGCGAGTGGGGCGTAGAGGTAGCGCGTCAGGTCCGCCGCCGCGGGGCCGTCGGTGAGCGGCGTGGCTGCGGCGGCGGCAAGCGCCCGCTCAACGAGGGGCAGACGCTCTGCGAGGTAGGTGACGAAGGGCTCTCCCATGGTTTTCTCGCTGCCTAGCCCTCGTAGCCGTTGGGGTTGTTGGATTGCCAGTTCCAGGAGTCGCGGCACATGTCCTCGATGTTGAACTTGGCCTCCCAGCCCATGAGGTCGCGCGCCTTGGAGCAGTCGGCGTAGTTGGCCGTGACGTCGCCGGCGCGGCGCGGCTCGATGACGTAGGGGATCTCGTGGCCGCAGGCCTTGGAGAAGGCCTTGATGATCTGGAGCACCGAGGTGCCGGTGCCCGTGCCGAGGTTGAAGACCTCCACGCCCGTGCGCCCGTTCATCCACGCGAGCGCGGCGGCGTGGCCGGAGGCGAGGTCGCAGACGTGGATGTAGTCGCGCACGCCGGTTCCGTCGGGGGTGTCGTAGTCATTGCCAAAGACGTGGACTGCGTCGCGCTTGCCGATGGCGGTCTGCGCGACGTAGGGCACGAGGTTGTTGGGGATGCCCTTGGGGTCCTCGCCCATGAGGCCCGAGGGGTGCGCGCCGATGGGGTTGAAG
>DXAB01000086.1 GCA_019117265.1 Candidatus Olsenella pullicola | reverse complement strand
ACACGTATTGTGTTGTTTTGGGCAAAAGGCTTGATGCGGTAACCCTACTTGCATCAAACCTTTTGCCCAAAACTTCGTGTTTGCGCCGGGCGGGGCGGCATGGCTGGGGAGAGGAGCGAGAAGGGCAAGGGTGGTCGAGACCTCCCCACCCGTCTCTGTGCGGTATACTATCGTAGATACTGACGATACGCTCTTCCTGCCAGCGAGAGGAGAACCACATGTCTGGTGTCGTTCCAGGTACGCTGAGGGTGTCCAATGACTGCATCGCCGACCTCGCCGGCTACGCCGCGCTCGAGTGCTACGGCGTCGTCGGAATGGCAGAGATCGACGAGCAGGCCGGGGTTGCGCGCCTGCTGCCGTCCCAGCGCCTTCGCAAGGGCATCGACGTTGCCGCCGAGGGCGGTCGCGTCTGCGTTGACCTCCACGTGATCGTGGAGCAGGGCGTCAACATGGCCTCCGTCGTGGGCAACCTCTCCAGCTCGGTCAAGTTCCTGCTCAAGCAGATCGCCGAGCTCGACAACGTTGACGTCAAGGTTCACATCGAGGGTCTGCGCAACGCGCGCTAGGCACCCCACGACACAGAAGAGGTTCTCGAAGATGATTTCCACCGTCATCCGCACGTGCTTCCCCGCCGCCGCTAAGGTTGTGGCGGACAGGGCCGAGGAGATCAACAAGCTCAACGTCTTCCCCGTTCCCGACGGTGACACCGGCACGAACATGTCCCTCACCCTCAACACCGTGGTGGGGGAGGTGCAGGCTCTTCCCGTGGACGCCTCCATCGAGGACATCGCCAAGGCCATCACGCACGGCTCGCTCATGGGCGCCCGCGGCAACTCGGGCGTCATCACGAGCCAGATTCTGCGCGGCATCGCCGAGGGCCTCGTTGACGCCAAGAACCAGGAGCACCCCACGCCCGGGGACATCGCCCATGCCTGGCGTCGCGGCGTGAGGGTCGCCTTCAAGGCGGTCAGAAAGCCCGTCGAGGGTACCATCCTCACCGTCCTGCGCGACGTCTCTGCCAAGGCGGACCAGCTTGAGAAGACCAAGATCTCCACCTCCGAGATGCTTGACGCCCTTGTGGTGGAGGCGTACGAGTCCGTGGCGCGCACGCCCGAGCTGCTTCCCGTCCTCAAGGAGAACGGCGTCGTGGACTCCGGTGCCTTCGGATTTGCCACCTTCCTCGAGGCCTTCGTGAACGCCGCAACCGGCAAGGCCGGCGAGCTCACCGACTTCAAGACCACCGTCGACGCCAAGGCTGACGTCTCCTCCAAGGTGCAGATCGAGCTCAACGACGACTGGGAGGGCTCGGAGTTCCGCTACTGCAACGAGTTCCTCTTCAAGGCCGAGAAGGACTTCGACGTCGACGCGTCCCTGGCCTACCTCGCCACGCTCGGTGACTGCGAGCTCATCGTGGGCGCCTATCCGGACTTCAAGGTTCACGTGCACTCCAACGAGCCCAACCGCGTGCTCGAGTACATGCTTCAGTTTGGCCAGGTCTACGAGGTCTTCATCCACAACATGGACATGGAGTCCCACGACCGTACCGCCAAGATCGCTGCCGACCAAGCTGAGTCCGCCCAGACGAGCGACGAGCCCAAGAAAGCCCTCGGCTTTGTTGCCGTTGCCGCCGGCTCGGGCGAGGAGGAGATTCTGCGCTCCCTGGGCGTTGACGTCGTCGTCTCCGGCGGGCAGACCATGAACCCCTCCACGGCTGACATCCTCGCTGCCATTGAGCAGGTCAACGCCGAGAACGTCATCGTGCTTCCCGGAAACGGCAACATTCGCATGGCTGCCGAGGCCGCCGCGAGCGCCTGCGAGGACGCCAAGGTTGCCGTGGTCCCCACCAAGACCGTGCTCCAGGGCTTCTCGGCAATGTTCGTCGTGGACCCGGAGGGTACGCTCGAGGACAACGTCGAGGCCATGACCGAGGCCATCCATGACGTCCGTGGCGGCGAGATCACCACGGCGGTGCGCGACTCCCAGGCTGCCGACGGCTCGCCCATTCACGCCGGTGACGTCATGGGCATCCAGGACGACTCCATTGATGTGGTGGGCTCCTCCGTCGAGCAGGTCACGCTCGACCTCATCGCCAAGATGCAGGATGAGGAGGAGGGCGACTCCCTCACCATCCTCGCCGGCCAGGACATGGACGACGAGGCCTTTGAGCAGCTCGTCGCCGCCATCGAGGAGGCCCAGCCCGATCTTGAGGTTGACCCGCATCGCGGCGAGCAGCCCCTCTACCCCGTGATCTTCTCGATCGAGTAGGCGTTTGGGGTCCCGCCTCGCCATATCCAACGCTTCAGAGAGGGTGCAGAGAACCTGCGCCCTCTCTGACTCTGTGTCGAGGCTGCGCTACGTCAGGGGAAACCGTCAGGCCGCGCTCGAGCGCCTGGGGATCGTGCGCGTGCGCGACCTTCTCCTGCACATCCCCCATCGATATCTCGACTTCACCCGCGTCAGCAAGATCTCCCATGCGGACGTGGGGGAGGACGCCACCATCGTCGCCACGGTCGACAAGGTCACCCTCAAGCGCCCCCGACCCCGCATGCAGATCGTCGAGCTCTTTGTCATGGATGACACGGGCGTGCTCGTTGCCACGTTCTTTCGTCAGCCCTGGATTGCCGAGCAGGTCAAGCGGGGAGATGTGGTGGCGCTATCCGGCAAGGTCACCTTTGGTTACGGCTTCAGGCAGATGAAGGCCCCGTTCTACGAGGTAGTTGGCTCTCTGTCCGACGCGGGCGGCTACGCGCGCGTCCTGCCCGTCCACCCCGTTGGCGAGGGGGTGAGCGTCCCCTGGATGCGCCGCATCATGGCCGCGGCCCTTGCCGACATGGGAGACGTCTGTGACTGGCTGCCAGCCGAGCTCTGTTCTAGCCACTCCCTCATGACGCTCGGGCGCGCCTTGCGCGAGGTGCACTTCCCGCGCTCTCTCTCCACCGCCGAGACGGCACGCCGACGCCTCGCCTACGACGAGCTCCTCTGCCTGCAGCTCGCGCTTCTCACGCGCCGCAATCTCGAGCTCGAGGGCGTGGAGCCAACGCGTCATGTCGTGTCCGGCCCGCACATGCGCGCGCTTCTCGCCGCCCTGCCCTTTACGCTCAGCGATGAGCAGCGCCAGTCCGCCGATGAGATCCTAGCCGACATGGCCTCCCCGCACGTGATGAACCGGCTGCTGCTCGGCGATGTGGGAACGGGAAAGACCGCCGTTGCCGCCGTGGCGCTCGCTGCCGTTGCGGATACGGGGACGCAGGCCGCCGTCATGGCGCCGACATCCGTTCTTGCTCGCCAGTACGCCGAGAAGCTCGGGCCCGTTTTGGACGCGGCCCATGTGAGCTGGACGCTCATCACGGGGTCAACGCCCTCGGACGAGCGCGCCCTCGCCGAGTGCTCGCTCGCGCGCGGCGAGACGTGCGTTGCCTTTGGCACAACGGCACTGCTCTCCGAGGGCGTGGAGTTCTCCTCGCTCTCCCTTGTGGTCATTGACGAGCAGCATCGCTTTGGCGTCGACCAGCGCGCCGCCCTGCGCAAGAAGGGTGCCGGTGCGGATCTTCTCGCCATGACGGCAACCCCCATCCCACGCACCCTCGCGCTCTCGCTTTACGGGGACGTTGACCTCTCACGCATCACTCGTCGACCTCGCGCTGGGGCGGGCATCTCCACCAAGGTCATCTCGCCCGACAGCCTTGACCTTGCTTGGGGCGCGATTCGCGGCGCGGTTTCGGGGGGACATCAGGCATACGTCATCTGTCCGCTCGTTGACGATGCCGATGACGGCTCGACGCTCGACGACGTTCCCGAAGCCCTGCGCTCCGCCTCGGCTCGACCGCGCTCCGCCGTCTCAACGCTCGAGGACCTTCGTCGTCAGATTCTCCCCGGCATCTCCTGCGACCTTCTCACCGGACGCATGCCTGCCACCGAGAAGGATGCGGCGATGGAGCGCTTTCGCTCGGGGAGAACCAAGGTGCTCGTGGCAACAACCGTGGTGGAGGTCGGCGTGGACGTTCCCAACGCCACGGCGATGGTGGTTCTTGACGCAGACCGCTTTGGACTTGCCACCTTGCACCAGCTGAGGGGGCGCGTGGGTAGAGGGGACGTCTCCGGAACCGTTTACCTGTGCTGTGCCGCAAAGCGTGGCAGCAGGGCTCGCGAGCGGCTCGGCGCCCTTGAGGCCACCTCCGATGGCTTTGAGCTTGCCGAGCTTGACCTTCGCCTTCGGCACGAGGGGGAGGTGCTCGGGTATCGCCAGAGCGGAGGCGTCTCGCTTGAGATCTCCGACCTCGACGTCGACCGCGACCTGGTGGAAGCCGCCCATGACGACGCGCGTGAGCTTGCGAGTGCGGACCCGCACCTCGTTTTGCCCGCACATCGCGCCCTTGCCCTCGAGGTGCGCGACAGGTTTGGTGCGTACTTTGAAGAATTGGAGCGAGCATGAGAATCGTTGGCGGAAAGTGGCGCGGCCGCACCATCGAGTCTCCCGATGGCCGTGACGTCACGCGTCCCACTACGGACAGGACGCGTGAGCAGATTGCGTCGATGATCCTCTCTGCGTGCGGCCTTGACCTCTCCGACCGCTCGGTGCTCGACGCGTTTGCGGGGTCTGGCGCAATGGGCTTGGAGCTGCTCTCGCGCGGCGCCGCACGAGCGACCTTTGTCGACAGGGACCGAAGGGCCGCGGCACGCGTCAGGAGGTCCGCCGAGGCGCTTTGCGCAAAGCCGGGTGAGGTGACCTCCCTGGCGGGCGACGTCTTCTCGCGTGTCGAGCGCGGCCTTGCGGGGGCTCCCTTTGACATCGTGTTTCTCGATCCGCCCTACGCCCTTTCAGCCGAGCGCGTGAGCGGCCTCGTTGACCAGCTTGCCGAGACGGGCCAGCTCAGCGGCGATGCCATCATTGTGTACGAGCATGCCGCGGATGCGGAAGGGCTCGCGTGCGCTACGGCGCTTAACCTCGTAAAATCAAAGCGACACGGTATTACCGCCGTCGACCTTCTTGTTGTTCCGCGTGAGGAGGACCCCTCATGAGCTCAGATATCATCACGCACGTTGTTGTTCCCGGCACCTTTGACCCCGTGACGCTCGGGCATATTGACGTCATTCGCCGCACTCGCCGCCTCTTTCCGCGCGTGACCGTTGCCGTGGCGGCCTCGGTCAACAAGCACGGGCACGGTACAGCATTCTCGCTCGAGGAGCGGGTGGACATGATTCGCGAGGCAATCCTTCTTGAGGGGCTTCCCGGCGACATTGACGTGATGCCGTTCACTGGGCTTCTTGTCGAGTTTTGCGAGGAGCTGGGTGCTGGGGGCGTGGTCAAGGGCTTGAGGGCGATGACAGACTTTGAGTACGAGCTTCAGCAGGCGGACCTCAACAGCCACCTTTCGCCGGACCTCGAGTCGGTCTTCGTCATGTCCAGTCCCGAGTACGGCTATGTCTCCTCCTCCATTGTGCGTGAGATTGCGTCCATGGGCTCTGACGTCAGCATCCTCGTTCCTCCCAACGTTGATAGACGTCTGCGCGAGCACTACGCCACCGTGTGACCGGGCTACGGCGCCTGCTCGGGCGTGATGTGAGGGGAGTCTGCATCGGCGGGGCAGGTCGCGCGTGACCTTCTCGTTAAGTTCTTATCGTGTTTTATACGAGTGAGAACAATCTGCTAACATGCTGTTCGAATGCCGGGGAAACCAGGCACCCGATGAGTCACGCGAAAGGATCCATAGATGCAGCCAGGTGAGGAAATCGAGAGCTTGGTCGACGAGCTCGAGCAGATTGTGAACGAGGCCAAGTCCCCCCTCATGGACAACGGCACCAAGAAGATCGTCGACGCTCAGGACGTCTACGAGATTCTCGATGAGATTCGCCGTGTCTTCCCGCAGGAGTTCCAGGATGCCCGTCGTATCATCAAGGAGGAGCAGGAGACGCTCGACCGTGCCCAGCAGCAGGCCAACTCCATCATCGCCGACGCTCAGCAGCAGGCGATGATTCTTGCCGGTGACCAGGAGATCGTCCGTCTTGCCCAGCAGCAGGCCGACGGCATCCGCGATCAGGCGGCCCAGTACGAGCGCGACACGCGCTACAACGCCGAGGAGTATGCCGACACGGTCCTCGCGCACCTTGAGGAGAACCTCAAGAGCCTTACGAGCTCCGTCTCCCGCGTGCGCCAGACCCTCGACGAGAACTCCGGTCCACGCAACACCACCAACAACGTGCCCTGGTAGTCATGGAGCCTATCGTTATTTCGGTTGACGATCGCCTCGCCAACCCCGGTGACACATGGTCCGTCGCGGCACATCTCGACGAGGTGGGCTACACGCTTGGCGACCATGACTTCTCTCTCCCACAGGGGATTGACTACGACGTTGTGCTCACCAACGCGGGCGAGGGCATCCTCGTCACGGGGCTTCTTCGCGCCCACGTTGTGGGGACGTGCGACCGCTGCCTGGGCGACGCCGAGTTTGACGTCGCCTCCGAGGTTGACGAGTACTACCTCTTCGAGGAGCCCGAGGAGCTTGGTGAGGACGAGGACGAGGCGGACTACGAGCTCGTCTCGCCGGATCGTACGATCGACCTCTCCGGTGCCCTGCTCACGTCCCTTGTGATGGAGACTCCCTTTGTGGTGCTCTGTCGGGAGGACTGCAAGGGGCTCTGCCCCGTCTGCGGCGCCAACCTCAACGAGGAGGACTGCGGTCACGCGGAGCAGATCGAGGCCGAGCGCGAGGAGGAGCGACTCAGCTCGTCGCCCTTTGCGGCGTTGGCCGGCCTCGACCTTTCGGGTGAGTCCGAGCGCGGTGAGTGAAGAATTGCTGTTCTCGTGCGCTTTATTCGAGGACGTGCTATAGTATCGCCTTGCATGAATCTGGTGATTATGGCCGCCGTGCGCGCTCGGCGGACGTAGGTACGGAACAAGAGAGGTTTTGACATGGCAGTACCCAAGCAAAAGAAGGGCCGCGGCGCCACCCACACCCGTCGTTCGGCTAACAGCAAGCTCGCGGCCTCGGCCCGCTCCGTGTGCCCGCAGTGCGGCGCCCCCAAGCTTCCGCACCACGTTTGCCCCAACTGCGGTCACTACAAGGACCGCGAGGTCATCGTTACCGAGTAGCTTCTCGGCGATTATCGACGTGCCAGGCCGGCTCCCCAGTGGGGCCGGCCTTTTGTGTGCCTGGTGCTTAGCCCCTCCCAACCGAACGGTTTGACAATCAGGCGAGAAGGACGTGGGTTTGGGAGGGATTAGCTCGAGAGGGGCCGGCTCCCGTGGCTTGCGTCATAATGAAAGGGCATGTGACGGGGCGGCGTGCCCCACGAAGGAGGAAGCATGACCACCATTTGTGTAGACGTCATGGGCGCTGACAAGGAGCCCGCGGTTCTTCTTGATGGCGTTGCCCAGGCCCTTGCCGACGACGCCGACCTCTCCGTGCTCGTTGCCGGTGCGGCAGACGTTGTCGAGCCGTTCTGCGCCTCGCACGAGCGCGCTCGCGCGCTCGTGACCACCGAGGTCATCACGATGTCCGAGCACCCTGCCCAGGCCGTGCGAGCCAAGAAGGACGCGAGCATCGTGCGCGCCGCCGCGGCGGTTCACGCTGGCGAGGCGGATGGCCTCTTCTCCGCCGGCTCCACGGGCGCCGTGCTTACTGCCGCCACCTTTGGCGTGGGCCGCATCAAGGGCATCAAGCGCCCCGCGCTCTCGCTGCCGTTCCCCGGAATCTCCGGAAAGCCCACGGTCTTTCTTGACATGGGCGCCAATGCCGACGTGAAGCCGGATGTTCTCGTGCAGTTTGCGCACATGGGCCGTGCCTATAGCCGTGCGATCCTGGGCGTGGAGGACCCGCGCGTGGGCCTTCTCTGCAACGGGTCCGAGGACACCAAGGGCTCGGAGATGGCGCTGGCCTATCACGCCGCGCTCGAGAAGGGCGCCTGCGGCTTTGCGGGCAATGCCGAGGGCACGGACCTGCTCGCGGGCACCTTTGACGTCATCGTTGCCGACGGCTTTACCGGAAACGTTGCCCTGAAGTCCATCGAGGGCACCGGCAAGTTCGTGATCAAGCGCCTCAAGGCTGCGATGGGGGAGTCGCTTACCAACAAGATCGGCATGGCGCTTCTCGCCAAGTCGCTCAAGTCCCTTGCGGCCGAGATGTCCGGCGACGAGTACGGCGGCGCCATCCTGCTTGGCCTGAGGGCCCCGGTGGTCAAGGGTCACGGTGCCACGAGCGCCCAGGCCGTTCGCATGGGCACACTTGCCGCCGCCCGCGCCGCCCGTGCCGGCCTCTCTGAGAAGATCGCCGCTGCCTGCGACCTCTCGTGAGGATGATGAAAAGGGACTGTCCCTTTTCCGCGCAGCGGGTAGAATTGTACGAAATGTGCAAACCTGAGGAGGAACCATGGACCGTGACGCCATTCTTGCAAAGGTCATCGAGGTCGTTGAGGACACGCTCTCCCTGGGAAGCGACGTCCAGCTGAGCGAGGCCACCAACCTCAAGGAGCTTGGCGCGGACTCGTTTGACCTGCTCGAGCTCGTGACCGCCCTTGAGGACGAGTTCTCCATGACGTTTGCCGATGATGCGGTGGGCTCCATCGCCACCGTCGGCGAGGTCGTCGACGCCATTTCCGGCGCGCAGTAAAGCAGGGGGCTCGTTCGTTGAAGATGCACCACAGGGTGGCCGAGGCCGAGAGGATCTGCGGCCACCACTTTGAGAGACAAGAGCTCATCGAGTCTGCGCTCACGCATCCCTCCGCCGCAGAGGGCAAGGGCGTCTCCGCGTCCTACGAGCGCCTTGAGTTTCTTGGCGACTCCATTCTCGGCGCCATCGTTGCGAGGGACCTCTTCGAGCGCTTCCCGGACATGGACGAGGGCGCCCTCACGCAGGCAAAGATCAGTCTCGTCTCGGGCAAGATGCTCTCGAGCGTGGCGGAGCGGCTTGGCGTGGCCCCGCTCATCGTGATGGGGGAGTCCGAGAAGGGCACGGGCGCCCGGGGCATGCACTCGGCCTTGGAGAACGTCTACGAGGCCCTTGTCGGTGCCCTCTACCTTGACGCTGGGTATCGCGTGACCCACGAGTTTGTCTTGGAGACGCTTGGTCCAGAGGTCTCCCCGGCTCTGGCGAGAAAGCCCATCAGCCCCAAGTCTCGCCTGCAGGAGGTCGCGCAGCGCGACATGCACTGCGGCCCCGAGTACAAGCTCGTCTCGGAGGAGGGCCCCGCTCACGACCCAACCTTCACCTCCGTCGTGATGGTCGGTGGCAGAAGGATCGGTCGCGGCTCCGGCCCCTCGAAGAAGTCCTCCGAGAGCGCGGCCGCCGTTGACGCCCTCGTCAGTCTTGGCTATGCCGAGACGGGCGACTTCGAGGGCGCCGGCACCACCAACTAGCAAGGAGTAGCACCGCGTGTACCTGAAGTCGCTCACACTCAAGGGATTCAAGTCTTTTGCCGACAAGACGCAGATGAGCTTTGACCCGGGACTCACCGTCGTGGTGGGGCCAAACGGTTCGGGCAAGTCAAACGTCTCCGACGCCATCCTCTGGGTCCTTGGCGAGCAGAGCGCCAAGCAGCTCCGTGGCCAGGCCATGGAGGACGTCATCTTCTCCGGATCCTCCGCGCGCGGCGCGGTGGGCGTGGCGGAGGTCACGCTCGTGCTCGACAACTCCGACCACACCCTGCCCATCGATTTCGCCGAGGTGGGCATCACGCGGCGCATGTATCGCTCCGGCGAGTCCGAGTACCTCATCAACGGCTCGCCGAGCCGCCTCATGGACGTCCAGGACATCTTGCACGACTCCGGTCTTGGCAAGGACACGCACTCGATCATCTCCCAGGGCAAGCTCGACTCCATCCTCTCGAGCCGCCCCGAGGAGCGCCGCGCCCTCATCGAGGAGGCGGCCGACATCTCAAAACACCGCCGCCGCAAGGAGCGCAGCGAGCGCAAGCTTGCCTCGATGGACGAGAACCTCGCGCGCGCCAAGGTGGTCTCGCGCGAGCTCTCACGTCAGCTCAAGCCCCTCGAGCGGCAGGTCGACAAGGCACAGCGCGCCCGCGCCCTCGAGGAGGAGCTCAAGGAGCTCGAGGTCCAGCTCTCCGTTGACGACCTCCGTCGCCTTCAGACGAGCTACAACCTCCTCGCCGCGCGCGACAACGAGGCGGACGCCGCCATCGAGCTTGCCCAGTACCGCCACGACGAGAAGAGCCGCGAGCTCGAGAAGCTCCAGTCGCTGCTCGAGCAGAAGGGCCTCTTCGTGGGTGACCTCGGTGAGCAGCGCCGGAGGATGCAGGACATTCTCGGTCGGATGGACTCCGACATGCGTCTTCTTGAGGAGAAGGGCAAGAACATGGTCTCGCGCCTCTCCGACATGCGCATGCAGCTCTCCGTCATGGAGAAGCAGCGCGGAGACGCCGCGAGGGAGCGCGATCGTCTTGCCGCCGAGCTCTCCGACCTGCTCGTGCGCGAGGAAGGCCTCAGAGGCTCGGTTGACGAGCTCTCCGCCTCATCCCACGAGGCGGTCGATCGCCGTCGCGCCCTGGATGCCGAGGTGGCCCGCATCACCTCTGAGGAGCGGTCCGCTCGCTCCGAGGCGGACCGCGAGACCCTCGCCTACGCAAAGCTCGAGGACCAGATCTCCAACGCCGAGGTGGAGGACGAGATGTTCTCCTCGCGCCTCGAACAGCTCGACGAGACCGTCCGCACCGCCGAGGAGGCACTCTCGGAGCGTGCCCGCCATGCGGAGCGCGTTGAGGTGGAGCTTTCCGAGGCGCGCGAGCGCGCGGCCTCGCTGACCCGCGCCATCTCGCAGCGCAGCCAGGAGCTCGTCTCCGCTCGAGCTGCCGAGTCCGAGGCGCGCACCGCGCTCTCCTCGGCACAGGCCACCCTCGACGCCCTCCGCTCCGTTGACGCCGAGGTGGAGAAGGCGAGCCCGCTTGCGGCGGCGCTCGCCGAGGAGGCGGGCGACGGCGCCGCGTGTCGCCTCGCCGATCTCATAGACGCCGACGAGGACCTCGAGTCGCTCGTCGAGCAGCTGCTGGGGGATGATCTCGCCGCGCTCGTCGTATCTGACGGGTCCGCCGCCGAGAGGCTCGTCTCGAGCGCGCTCGCCCTCGAGGGGGCCAGCGGTCGCGCGACCATCGTCTCGCTCTCCTCGCCCTCCCTCGAGCCTGCCACGGAAGCCCCTGGCGTCTCGCTTGCCGAGCGCCTGCGCGTTTCCCACAGCTCGCGCGACCTGCTCTTCTCGCTTCTTGGCGACGTGCGGCTCGTTGACGGGGCTCCTGCCGCCATCTCTGCCCACGAGAGGTTCCCCGGTCTCACCTTTGTGACGCGCGAGGGCGTTGCGGTTCTTCCCGACGGGCGCATCCACGTTGGCTCGGCGCCCTCCAACGAGACGGGGGCCCTTGAGCGCAAGCGCAGGATCCGCGCGCTCGAGAAGAGCCTCGGCGGCCTTGCCGAGGCGCTTGACGATGCCATCTCTGGCGTCTCTGACGCCGAGTCCGCCCTCACCGCGGCTCGCGAGGACGAGGCCGCAACCAAGGGAGAGGTCGCCCGGCTCTCTGCCGAGCTCTCCTCGGCAACCTCCGAGCGCGGCAGGCTCGAGGCTCAGATCTCTGCCGCCGCCTCCGAGCGCTCCCAGGTGACCAAGAGGCGGGAGGCCGCCGCCACGAGGGCCGCAGAGGCGCGCGAGCAGATCGAGGGCCACCGCCGTGCCGCGCGTGCCGCGCGCGAGCGCGCCGAGGAGCTCGCACAGGCCCTCTCCGAGAAGAACGACGAGCACCAGGACGCCATTGCCGCGCAGGGCAAGGCGAGCCGCGCCCTCTCCGACGCCCGCCTCGAGCTTGCCATGACGAGCGAGCGCCGCGCAAACGCCCAGAGGCGCGAGAGGGAGCTCTCCCGCAGCGTCTCCGACCTCGAGCTCCGCGTTGCCTCAACGGAGCGCTCCTCACGCGCCCTCGAGGTCGTCCGCCTGCGCGTTGACCCGCTCTACGACCGCTACGAGGCCATCCGAGAGCGCGCGCTCGACTGGGCGGCACGCCTCAAGGACCGCGCCTCCCTCGCGGAGGCCGACTCCGAGTCGCTCAAGCGCACCATCGGCGAGGCGCGCGAGGCCGTGAGCGCCGCCTCCGCCGAGCTCGAGCGCGCCCGCTCGGCATCCGCCGAGGTCAAGGTGGACCTCGGCAAGCTCGAGGTGCAGGTCGAGGCGGCCATCAACGCCATCGTTGCCACGGGCGCCGTGCTCGAAGACGCGCTTCAGATTCCCGCTCCAGACGACCGCGAGGCCGCGGAGCGCCGCGTGGCCACCCTCAAGCGCCAGATCGAGTCGATCGGCCCCGTCAACGCCGTTGCCATGGACGAGTACCTGCGGCTCAAGCAGCGCGCCGACTACATCGACGAGCAGGTGGCGGACCTCGAGGGCGCGCGGGCGTCCCTCAAGAAGATCACCGCTGCCATCGACCGCAAGATGAGAAACCGCTTCCTCGTGGTCTTCGAGAAGGTCAACAGGAACTTCTCAGAGATCTTCTCGCTGCTCTTCCCAGGCGGTCAGGCTCACATCGAGATGACCGACCCCGACAATCCCTCCGAGACCGGCATCGAGATCGTGGCGCAGCCGCGCGGCAAGCGCATTGCCAAGATGATGCTCATGAGCGGTGGGGAGAAGTCCCTCACGGCCCTTGCGCTGCTCTTTGCCGTATACAAGGTCAGGACCGTCCCCTTCTACGTCTTTGACGAGGTTGAGGCGGCGCTTGACGACTCCAACCTCTCCAAGCTGCTCGACGCCATCGAGCACCTCAAGGAGAGCACCCAGCTCATCGTGATCTCTCACCAGAGGCGCACGATGGAGCAGGCTGACGTACTCTATGGCGTGTCCATGCAGGCGGACGGTGTGAGCCGCGTTGTCTCGCAGAGGCTCGACAGGGCCACGGGAAAGGTGGTTGATGCGTAAGATGGGATTCTTTGACACCCTGAAGCAGGGCCTCAAGCGCTCGCGCGAGGCGATCAACGAGATCTTCTACATGGGTGGCGAGGTCGACGAGAGCTTCTGGGAGGACCTCGAGGACACGCTCGTCATGGGCGACATGGGCGCCGAGGTTGCCATGCGCGTGACCGACGACCTCCGCGAGCGCGCCGCGCGAGAGAACCTCACGCGCGCCGAGCAGCTGCGCGACGCCCTGACCCATCGCCTTGCCGCGGAGTTTCCCGTCGCCGAGAGCGACCCCTTCACGGACCTGCCGAGCTGCGTGCTCTTTGTGGGCATCAACGGCGCGGGCAAGACCACCACGGTCGGCAAGCTCGCGGGCCGTGCCAAGGACGCGGGAGTTCCCTGCGTGATCGGCGGCGCGGACACCTTCCGCGCCGCGGCCATCGAGCAGCTGGAGGTCTGGGGCCGGCGCGCGGGCATTGACGTCATCACGCGCGAGCGCGGCGCGGACCCCGCGAGCGTGTGCTACGACGTGGTCGAGGAGGCCGAGAGGCGCGGCGCGCGTCTCGTGCTCATCGACACCGCGGGGCGCCTGCACACCTCCTCCGACCTCATGCGCGAGCTTGCCAAGGTGGTCAACGTCACCCGCAAGCGCTCTGCGCTCCCGGTGAGCGTGGTGCTCGTCATCGATGCCACCACGGGTCAGAACGGCCTCAACCAGGCGCGCGAGTTCAACGATGCGCTCGAGCTCGACGGCCTCATCGTCACCAAGCTCGACGGCACCGCCAAGGGCGGCATCGCCCTTGCCATCTCCAGCCAGCTCGGCCTGCCCATCTATCGCATTGGGGTGGGCGAGAAGATCGACGACCTCCAGACCTTCGACGCGCTCGACTTCTGCCGCGCGCTCGTGGGTGAAGGGATGTAGCCATGTTCAACTCTCTCTCCGACCGTCTTCAGGACACCTTTGACAAGCTGCGTGGCAAGGGCCGTCTCACGGAGGATGACATCAACGTTGCCATGCGCGAGATTCGCATGGCCCTTCTCGAGGCGGACGTCAACTTCCGCGTGGTCAAGAACTTCGTGGCGCGCTGCAAGGAGAAGTGCCTGGAGTCCGACGTGCTCGACTCCCTCACGCCGGCTCAAAACGTGGTCCGCATCGTTTTGGACGAGCTCACGGTGCTTCTTGGCTCCACGGACTCCAAGCTCACGCTTGCGCAGAACCGCACGCCCAACGTGATCATGCTCGTTGGCCTGCAGGGCTCCGGCAAGACGACGGCCGCCGCCAAGCTGGCCTACCTCCTCAAGAGCCAGGGCCACAGCCCGCTTCTGGCTGCCTGCGACACGCATCGCCCCGCCGCCGCCGACCAGCTTGCAACGCTTGGCAGCGAGATTGGCGTCTCGGTGTATCGCGGCGACGGCCGCGATGCCGTCGCCGTTGCCACTGGCTCCATCCGGGAGGCCGTGGACCACATGAACGACATCGTGATCGTGGACACCGCCGGCCGCCTTCAGATCGACGAGGAGATGATGGAGGAGGCCGTGGCCATCAAGCGCGCCGTGCGCCCCGATCAGATCCTCATGGTCGTGGACGCCATGACGGGCCAGGACATCGTGAACGTGGTCATCGAGTTTGCCAATCGGGTTGACTTTGACGGCGTCATCATGTCCAAGCTCGACGGCGACGCGCGCGGCGGCGGAGCGCTCTCCGTGCGCGAGGTCACCGGCAAGCCCATCAAGTTCGTCTCGATGGGGGAGAAGCCCGACTCCCTCGAGGTCTTCCACCCCGACCGCATGGCAAAGCGCATCCTTGGCATGGGTGACGTCGTGGGCATCATCGAGCAGGCCCAAAAGGTTGCCGACGAGCAGCAGATGGAGGATGCCGAGCGGATGCTCCGCGAGGGCTTCACGATGGACGACCTTCTCAATCAGATGCAGCAGATCCGCAAGATGGGTGGCCTGCAGAAGATCATGGGCATGATTCCGGGCATGGAGCGCGCCATGAGCCAGATGCCCGCCGGCATGGACGACAGCCAGATGACCCGCATCGAGGCGATCATTCACTCCATGACCAAAGAGGAGCGCGCCCGCCCCAAGATCATCAACGGTCAGCGCCGCAAGCGCATCGCCGTTGGCTCCGGCCGCAGCGTCCAGGAGGTCAACCAGCTCATCAAGCAGTGGGACGAGATGAACAAGATGATGGGCAAGATGCGCGGCATGGCCCAGCAGATGGGTGGCAAGGGCGGTAAGAAGAGCCGTCGCGCGATGCAGCAGATGATGCGTAACATGGGCGGCGGAATGGGCGGCGGCAGGTTCCCGTTCTAGGCATCCGGAGCGCCGCTCGGCAACGGGCGGCGCTCCGGATAGAATCAATCAGATGCCAAGAAGGACTAGGGCTCCTTGTGGATGACCACGACGTCACCCATCTCGACGATGTCGTAAAGCTTCTCGGCACTCTCGTAGCTCATGCGGATGCAGCCGTTGCTGCCGTAGTAGGTGTAGATGTCCCCGCCAAACTCGTACTGCCACGGGCAGTTGTGGAAGCCCACGAGGTTGCCCACCACGGGGATCCAGAAGTTCACGTGGCTGTCCCACTCGGGGTTGCCGGAGGAGTCCAGCGGTCCACGCAGGTTGACGTCTCCCTCCTGCATGACGCCACCATTGGCGCCGACGACCCACACGCCGGTGGGGGTGTCATTGTGCTTGCTCGGCTGGCCGGTGGTGATGTCGGCCTCCCAGATGACCTCGCCGCCGTCAAAGAACGTTGCGTGCTGGGCGTCTATGTCAACGTCAATGTAGCGGTCGGGCCAGTCCTGGCCACCCGGGTTGATCGAGGCGGCGGTCGAGAGGCACGGAATCTCGATGGTGGAGGGCTGGCCGCCCTTGAGGCAGGAAATGATCTCCTGGGCGGTCTTCTCGCCGTCGATGCTCCAGCCGTAGACGCTCGATCCATACGGGTCGGAGTTGTAGTTGCTGCGGTCGTCGTAGACCGTGAACTTCTTGCCGTCGGGGCGCGTGTAGGTGCGCTTGGTGCCCACGGTGTCGAGCTTCTCGGAGAGCTCGCCGTGGCACCAGTCGGCAATGGCCTGCTCATCAAGGCCCACCGTGAGGTCCTCGCCGATGACGACCCAGCTGGCGACCATGTCCTTCGTGAGGTCGTAGGCCTTCTCGCCGGAGAGCGTGAGCTCGGGGGTTGCCGCGAGGTAGGCATTGGCGGCGTCGAGAACGGCGTCGAGGGAGTCCGAGGCGTCAAGGCACTCATCACCGATGGTGACCTCGGTCTCGCGGGCCGAGAAGGCGGCGGCGATGCGGTCTACGACGGCATCGAGGTTGAGGTGCTGGGTGACGGCGTCGTCACCCATGACGAAGGCGCCCTTTTCGGCGTTGTAGGTGATGCCGCTCGCCCCGGTGGCGTCCGCGGCCTGAGCGCTCTGCTCGATGAGGGGCTGGATGAGCGCGACGAGCTTGTCGCGGTCAAACGACATGCTCTCATTGGCGGTGAGCTCGCGGGACCTGGTGATCTCGAGCGGCCACGCCCAGGGGTCGACGGAGGATATCGCGGACTGGGCGTAGGCCTCCCCGTCGCAGCGGAGGTCCACGTCGCTCGCGCTGATCGTGAGGTCGATGCCGTTTCCGGAGACGTGGGTCTCAAAGCCGTCGTAGGAAGCGCCCTTCTCCGCGGCCACCTCAGAGAGGGGCTTGAGGGAGACGTCTTGTCCCTCAAGCGTGGTGCCTGGCATGAAATACTGGCCAAATGCGTAGACGCCGCCAAAATAGGCGCCCCCGAGCACGACCGCGAGGGCAACGGGGACTGCGACGAGCGCCTTCTTCCCGCCGCCCTTCTTTGGGGAGGGCGTCTGGGGGGAGCTCATGTGGCTGGGCATATGGGGAACCTCGCCTTGCTATCTGCGTCGACGGATGGTGTCGGCTGGCATAAACTTGCTGAACACGTGTGCATCATACACCGAAGAGCGCGGAGGGTAGGACATGGCACAAATCCTGCAGCTTGATTCTCTTAATGACGAAAGGCTCGATGTCTTTGCCCGGCTCACAGAACATCAGCTACGGAACCGTATCAATGCCGAGAGGGGCGTGCTCGTCGCGGAGTCTCATATCGTGGTGGACGTTGCCCTTAAAAGTGGGGTTGAGCCCTGTTCTTTTCTTGTTGACGAGCGCGACCTTGAGTCAAGCCGCGATCTGCTTGATCGCACGGGAGATGAGGTGCCGGCGTTCGTGCTCCCGCATGCCGAGATGGAGCACCTGACGGGGTTTCGTCTCACGCGGGGCCTGCTCTGCGCCATGCGACGGCCACGTCCGCGCAGCGTGCCCGAGGTGATCGAGGGGGCTCGCAACGTTGCGGTGATCGAGGACCTTACGGACGTCTCTAACGTTGGAGCGCTCTTTCGCAATGCCGCGGCGCTCGGCGCGGATGCCGTGGTCCTCTCGCCCCGCTGTGCGGACCCGCTCTGCAGGCGCTCCGTTCGTGTCTCCATGGGTAACGTCTTTCAGGTGCCCTGGGCTCGCGCCGCGCTGGGGGAGTGGCCCGCACGGACGCTCGGCATTCTGCGCGAGAAGGGCTTCTCGTGCCTTGCGATGGCGCTCGAGCCCGATGCCGTCCCCCTTGACGATGCGTCCCTCCGCGGTTTGGGGAAGCGCGCGCTCCTCTTTGGCAGCGAGGGGTACGGGCTTTCTCGCGCCGCGATCGAGGGGTGCGAGAAGAGCGTCATCATACCCATGTCCCATGGGGTGGACTCGCTCAACGTTGCCGCGAGCTCGGCAGTGGCCTTCTGGCAGCTCTTCCGGTAGGAGCGCGGGCGTTAGCCCCTCTCTTCTTAGCACCGTTTCTGCGGGTTTTGGGTTCTTGGCCCTCCCGCGTTTGTAGCACTCTCGTTTCCGAGAGGTTTTGCCGCGTTTTGTGCAGAAAGTTTTATGTCGTCTACTTCAGCTCGTGCGTTATTCTCGTTAGTAATTAAAGTAATAATAGTATTTACCTTGTTTTGGGCAACACCTTTTATGCCCGCAAGCCACCATTCCCGTTAGCGCATCAAATCTTTTGCCCAAAACCCAAGTGTTTTGCCAGGTCGGCGGAACCGCCTGAGACACCGCGAGAAGAACTGGCGAGAAGAGACGGCCCCCGCGACTCAGCATGGTCGCGGGGGCCGAGGTCGTGCGCGCTTGAAACGCTGCTATTGCTCAGGCGCGGGCATCTTGGGGGCAAAGCCGTCGTCGCGGGTGAGGATGTTCATGAACTCTTCGCCCGTGATGGTCTCCTTCCTCTGGAGGTAGTGGGCGATCTCATGCAGCTTGAAGCGGTTCTCGCGCAGGGTCCTGAGCGCGGTCTGGTGGCCCTCCTCGACGAGCGCCTGGACCTCGGCGTCAATCTCCTGGGCCGTGCCCTCGGAGCAGGTGAGCTGCTGCCCGCCGCCGAGGTAGCGGCTAGCGGGCTGGCCGAGCTGCACCATGCCAAACTTGTCCGACATGCCATACTGCGTGACCATGGCGCGCGCGAGCTGGGTGGCCTTCTCGATGTCGTTTGAGGCTCCGGTGGTCATCTCGTTGAAGATGAGCTCCTCGGCCGCGCGGCCGCCGCAGAGAACGGCGATCTTGTCCTTTGCCTCCTGGCGCGTGGTGAGGAAGTGCTCGTCCTCCTCGACCTGCATCGTGAAGCCAAGCGCACCCGAGGTGCGCGGGACGATCGTAATCTTGGAGACGGGGGCGGAGCCCTTCTGCATGGCCGCCACGATGGCGTGGCCGGTCTCGTGATAGGAGACGACCTCCTTCTCGTGCGGAGAGAGGACCGTGGACTTCTTCTTCTCTCCAGCGATGACCACGTCGACGGACTCGAGCAGGTCCTCCTGCGTCACGCGGCTGCGGCCAAAGCGGACGGCGCGCAGGGCGGCCTCGTTGATGATGTTGGCGAGGTCCGCGCCAGAGGCGCCGGGCGTGGAGCGCGCGATGATGCCAAGGTCGATTCCACGCTCCATCTTAACGTCTGTGGCGTGAATCTGAAGGATGGCCTCGCGGCCGGCGAGGTCGGGAAGCTCCACGGGGATGCGGCGGTCAAAGCGGCCCGGACGAAGGAGGGCCTGGTCGAGCGTCTCCGGTCGGTTGGTGGCGGCCAGGACGACGATGCCCTTGTGGTTTGATACCGGCAAATTTCATAGCAGCTCCGTCTCCCGCGCCCGGCGCAGCCGGCGCGGGTCCGCCGGGCGATCTGCCCCCAAGAGGCC
>DXAB01000085.1 GCA_019117265.1 Candidatus Olsenella pullicola | reverse complement strand
GTGGAGGAGGGCCGTCGTCCGGGCTACTATCCGGGGGCCGCGGGGGAGCCCGCGCACGACGCGCTCATCCTGCGCGCCACGCTGCCACTCGCCGCGGACGCCGTGATTGCGACCGGTCGTCCGGAGCCCGCGCCCTCCATCCGCCCGTGGCCGATCGTGCCCGGCGAGCGCGCGCCCGAGGCCATGGCGGCGCTGGCCGTGGCCGGCCCGCTCATCCTCACGATAGAGTCCTCCTGCGACGAGACCGCCATGGCTGTGACGGACTCTCACGGCGTGGTCTGCGCGAGCGTCGTTGCCACGCAGATCGACTTCCACGCGCGCTTTGGCGGCGTGGTGCCCGAGATCGCCTCTCGCAAGCACACCGAGGCCATCGTGGGCGTCTTCGAGGAGACGCTCGCGCGCGCCGGCGAGCACTTTGGCGTGGATACGCTGACGCCGGCCGACCTCGCGGCCGTGGGCGTGACGGCGGGACCGGGCCTGGTGGGCGCGCTCGTGGTGGGCGTGGCGTTTGCCAAGGGGCTCTGCGCGGCCGCTGACCTGCCACTCATTGCCGTGCATCACCTCGAGGGCCACCTCATGGCCAACCTCTTTGAGACGCCGGACCTCGAGCCGCCCTTCGTGGCGAGCATCGTCTCCGGTGGCAACACCATGCTTGTGCACGTGCGCGCCTGGGGCGACTACGTCCTGCTCGGCGCCACGATCGACGACGCGGTGGGCGAGGCCTTCGACAAGGTGGCCAAGGCGCTTGGTCTGGGATACCCCGGCGGCCCGGTGATCTCCAGGCTCTCCGCGCGGGGCAACCCCAAGGCCATCCACTTCCCGCGCGCGATGCTTCACAGCGGCGACTACTCCTTCAGTCTCTCCGGCCTCAAGACCGCCGTTATCACCTACATCGAGGGCGAGAACCGCGCCGGCCGCGCGATCAACCTGCCCGATCTGGCGGCGAGCTTCGAGGCTGCGGTCATTGACGTGCAGGTGGCCAAGGCCGTGACTGCTGTGGAGGAGACCGGTGTTGCCGACTTCTGCGTCGGTGGCGGCGTTGCGGCCAACCCCGGGCTGCGTGCGGCGTACAAGAAGGCGCTCGAGAAGCGTGGCGTGCGCGTGACCGTGCCGCCTATGCGCGCCTGCGGCGACAACGCGGCGATGATCGGCATTGCGGCCCTGAGGAGCTACAACGCGGAGTCCTTCTCGCCACTCACGCTGGATGCCGATCCCAACGCCGCCTTGGGTGCCTGGGCCACCCCTAACGCCCCCGTCCCTCCCACCTGGGAATGATACGAAGGGACAGTCCCTTCGTATCATTTTGCTGAGCGGCCAACAAGAGGACGACCTCTCTGTCAAGCTGTCGCACTCTCATAGTGCGATATAATCCCAAAAACGCACTATGGGAGTGCAAATCTGGGAGGCGCTCATGGACCAGCTCTACGAGTACATGCTCCGGCAGCTCGCTCAGGCTCCGGACTCATTCCGTCGCTACATCTACGACTCCGTCAACTGGGACAGTCGCATGCTCGGGCTGGTGGGCCCGCGCGGCGTGGGGAAGACGACCCTCTTCCTGCAGCGCATCAAGGAGGCACACTCGAAGCGGGATGCGCTCTATGTCTCTGCGGACCACCTGTACTTCTCCGCCCATTCCCTCTATGAGGTGGCGGAGCGTCTCTGTCAGAGCGGGGGGACGCACCTCTTCATTGACGAGGTGCACAAGTATCCCAACTGGTCGCGCGAGCTCAAGATGATGTACGACTCGCTGCCGGGTCTGCACGTGTACTTCACGGGATCGTCCGTTCTGGACATCGAACGGGGGGATGCCGACCTCAGCCGGCGCGCGCCAAGGTACGAGATGCAGGGGCTCTCGTTCAGGGAGTATCTTGCGATAAGCCATGGAATCGAAGTGCCGCCGCAATCGCTCGATGACATCCTTGCCGGTGACACGGTGCTGTCGGGCGTCGAGCACCCACTGCCGCTCTTCCGTGACTATCTGCGGAGCGGCTACTACCCCTTTGGCTCGGACGCGGACTTTGATCTTGAGCTCTCTCAGGTCATAACGAGGACGCTCGAGACGGACATCCCCCAGTACGCCAACATGACTGCGGCGACCGGCAGAAAGCTCAAGAAGCTCATGGTGGTCGTGAGCACCCTTGCTCCCTTCAAACCCAATATGACGAGCTTGGGAAGTCAGATTCAGGCGAGTAGGAACAATGTCGAGGACTACCTGCTCTACATGGAGAGGGCGGGGATGGTGGCGCAGCTTCGCACAGGTGCCAGCGGTCTTGGGGCGCTCGGCAAGTCGGAGAAGGTCTATCTGGACAACACCAACATCCTCTATAACCTGAGCGACGGTCGCGAGGACATCGGTAACGTGCGCGAGACGTTCTTCTTCAACCAGATGCGCGTCAACCACCTGGTGACGGCGTCACGAATCTCCGACTTTCAGATTGGGGACCTCACGTTCGAGGTAGGCGGCAAATCAAAGACCGCCGATCAGCTCCGGGGGGCCGGGAAGGGCTACGTGGTGAAGGACGACATCGAGTTTGGTCATGGCAACGTCGTCCCGCTCTGGGCCTTTGGGCTGAACTATTAGGGGGGGTCGCCGCGATGTTCACCTGCGACTACGAGTCCCCGCTCGGGAAGATGCTGCTTGCTGCGGAGGATGCCGGCCTGATGGGCGCGTGGTTCTATGGGCAGCGCTACTTTGCGCGCGGGCTGGAGGGTGCCGAGAAGAACGCGGGGACAGGCGAGCTCGCCGACTCGCCGGTTCTTCTCGCCGCCCGTTGCTGGCTGGACGCGTACTTCGCAGGAGAGCGTCCGGGCGTGGCCGACGTCCCGCTGGCCCCGCGCGGCACCGCGTTCCAGCGTCGCGTGTGGGGTGCGCTTCTCGCCATCCCGTACGGGGAGACGCGCACGTACGGCGAGATCGCAGCTGAGCTGGGGTCGTCGCCGCGTGCCGTCGGCGCCGCCGTGGGCAGGAACCCCATCAGCGTGATCGTCCCGTGCCACCGCGTCCTGGGCGCGGACGGCTCCCTTACCGGCTACGCCGGCGGCCTTGCCCGCAAGCAAGCCCTCCTCGAGATAGAGCGGCATAGCACCTAAACCCCGCTCCAAGGCGCCGATAGCAGAACTGCACGGGCGCGGCGATAAGAGCCCGCCGCGAGTTCCGCAGCCGCGCCCTTTGCGGCGAGGACTGTTCGAGCGCCGGGCTCTTATCGCCGCGCCCGCGCCGGAGGGGATGCTAGCACGCGCTTGTTCCGCACATGAGCTCGATGATCGTCCGATCCGTCTCGCGCATGCCCTGTGCCGCGAGCACGCCCACGTTGCGAATGGTGTTCTCCACGCCCTTGACCACGATGCCGTCGCCGCCGTAGAACTGCTTGCCCTGGCTCTGCATCTGCATGCCCAGAAGTCCCGCCTCGACCGCGCTCGCGATCTTGGCTGCGCAGCTCGCCTTGGCGCCGTCGCAGACCATGCCGGAATCGATGGCGATGGCATTAACCACGGTGTGCGAGATTTCATGTGCACGCCCGCCGTAGAGGTAGGTGATGCCGGCCGCCGCGCCCGCGCCCGCGCTCGTGGCGCCGCAGTAGGCGGAGAGGCGCCCGATCCCGGTCTTGAGGTGGATGGTGATGAGGTTTGAGACCACGAGCGCGCGCAGCAACTCCTCGTGTGAGACGCCTAGCTCCTGGGCGTAGACGATGACGGGCACGCTGGCGGTGAGGCCTTGGTTGCCGCTGCCGGAGTTAATGACCACGGGAAGCTCGCAGCCGCCCATGCGAGCGTCTGAGCCGGCGGCAGCCCACGCCTTTGCGCGGTTGGCCACGCCGTCGCCGTACGCCTCGAGCAGGACCTTGCCAATGCCCGCGCCCCAGTTTCCGTGGAGCCCCTCCTGCGCGATGGCCGTGTTGCAGGCGATCTGGCGCCCGAGGACCTGCTTCACGTCGTCAAGGTTCACCTCGTCGGCAAACTGGACAATCTTCTCCACGGAGAGACAGCTGCGGTCCGTGCCGTCTGCCTCGCCCTCGGCGGCATTCTCGTAGGGGTTGTCGAGAAGGACCTCGACGCCGCGCTCCAGGCGGATGACGTTGGTGTGCGACCCGGCAATCTCGCAGAACGCCGTACGGCCGGCAACCTCTACGCGCACCTGGATGTCGAAGATCCACGGACGCTCGCTCGGCGTGACCGTGACCTTGCGCGTGGCGAGAAAGCCATCCATCTCCTTGATCTGTTCTGGCGTGACGCCGGCGAGGACCTCGAGCTTTGCGTCGGCGTTGCCCGCGACGATGCCCGCTGCGGCCGCGGCCTCGATGCCGCGTGCGCCTCCGGTGTTGGGAACGACGACGCTCTTGACGTTCTTGATGATGTTGGCCGAGGCGGCTACTTCCACGCGCTCCGGAAGCGCGCCGAGCGCCTGGCGCGCGAGCGCCGCGCAGTAGGCGACGGCGATGGGCTCGGTGCAGCCCATCGCGCAGACGAGCTCCTCTTCAAGAATGGCAACGTACGAGTCGTAGGTCTCCTGTTCCATGGCGTCCTCCAGATGTTGCGAAGGGACTGTCCCTTCGCAACCCCGTTACGGCGATGTTTCCCAAAATAATATCAGCCTGCGGTCCTTCTCGCCGCGCTGTATTCTGCCGTCGTGCGCGTAACTTTCTCGCATTAAGTTGCAAGGGGGAGGGGAATGGGTCCCCTCCGGTTGCGTCGCTCGGAAGGGGATTACCACAAAAGGGAAAGGAACCACCATGAAGGCCACCCCGCACGTTTTAGTATCTGACAGAGTTTCTCGCCGCGACTTCCTCAGGCTCTCGAGCCTCGTGGCGGGTATGGGAGGCGTGATGGTCCTTTCCGGCTGCGGCCCCGCCGCGCAGGAGCCCACGGGTACCACCGACGACACCACCGAGGAAGCCGACGCCGACGCTGCCGCCACGACTCTCGGCGACGGCGTGACCCTGCGCGTTGGCATGGAGGCCGCCTACGCCCCCTACAACTGGCAGGTCTCCGAGGAATCAGACACCACCATCCCTATCGAGAACGTCGAGGGCGCCTACGCCGACGGCTACGACGTGCAGATTGCCAAGCGCATCGCCGAGGAGCTGGGCATGGAGCCCGTGGCCGTGAAGATGGAGTTCGGCGCGCTCGTCGACTCCCTGAGCAACGGCACCATTGACATCATCTGCGCCGGCATGTCCGTCACGCCGGAGCGCGCCGAGTCTGCGGACTTCACCGACTCCTACATCGACGACGAGGTCATCATCGTCGTGAAGAAGGACGGCCCCTACGCGGGCGCCACCAAGCTCTCCGACTTCACCGGCGCCTCCGTTCTTGGCCAGAAGGACACCTTCTACGACGACCTCATCGACGAGATCCCCGAGGTCAACCACCTCACGCCCGTTGCCACGGTGCCGCTCGTCGTTGACGGCATCGAGAACGGCACCTGCGACGCCATCACGTTCTCCTCGATGTCGCTGCCCAACCTGCTTGAGAACTACCCCGACCTCATGAAGATCGAGCTCGAGGAGGGCGAGGGCTTCTCCGATCCGAGCAACCCGGACAACGCGGCCATCGCCAAGGGCCAGGACGAGATGCTCGACCGCCTGAACGAGATCATCGCCGGCATCTCCGAGGAGGAGCGTCTCGAGATGTGGCAGGATTGCATGGACCGCCAGCCGGCGTAGTGATACGAAGGGACAGTCCCTTTGTCTCATCCGAGCGGGGCGGGGGCCTTGGCCCTCGTCCCGTTCACGGCGGTAGAACGACAAGAACCTCGAGGAGTCCTGATGTCAAAACTGCGTGACTTCGTGACGCGCGACCACTGCTACGTGCTGCTGGGCACGAGCGTCGTGGCGTTTCTCGGCATGCTGCTCTCAAGCTCGCCGCGCCCCGAGCTCTCCTTCCTGGCAAGCGCCTTCGCCGTCGAGCTGGTGATGTACTACGTCCTGGCGGCGTGGCTCGTGCTCTCCGCCGTGGCGCTGCTCTTCAAGCTCACCCATTGGCACAACTACGCCGAGACGGCGCCCTTCACCAGGCCGGCAGTGGCCCGCGCGCTTCGCGTGGGCTCCTATGTGATCTGGGCGATAACCGCCGTGCTTCTCGTTGACCGCTGGGTCATGGGCCTGCTGAGCGCCTGGCAGGTGGCTGCCGCCTCGGACAGGATGCCCGAAGACATGCTCGCCCAGGTGCTCTACATGTTCCAGCAGGGTCGCGATACCTACATCACCGGCATCATCACCACCATCGAGCTGGCCGTCTTTGGCACGCTGATTGCCTTCTTCCTGGCGCTGCTGCTCGTCTTTGCGCGCATCATGCAGATCGACCGCTCGGACAACGACTGCGTGCGCTTCTTCAAGAGGATTGGCGTGTGGTTTGCCAAGCTCTACAGCACCGTGGTGCGCGGCACGCCGATGCTCGTTCAGGGCGTCATCGTCTACTATGCCGGCTTTGCCGTGGTGAGCGGCTTTGGCCTCAGCGTCACCGAGACCAACGCCATCTGGTCGCGCTTCGTGGCCGGCCTCGTGGTGGTCTCGCTCAACTCCACCGCCTACATGATGGAGGTGCTGCGCGGCGGCATCGAGTCCGTGGACAAGGGCCAGATGGAGGCGGCACGCTCGCTCGGCCTCTCGCAGTGGCAGGCTATGGTGCGGGTCGTCTTCCCGCAGGGCATCAAGTTCGCCATCCCCGGCCTCTCAAACGAGCTCGTCATCAACATCAAGGACTCGTCGGTCCTCTCGGTCATCGGAGTGTTCGACCTGGCCTTTGCCGCGTCCACCGTGGCAGGCATCTACTACAAGCAGCTCAATGCCTACCTCGTGGCCGCGGTGTTCTACCTCATCATGACGGCAATCGCGTCGTGGCTGCTCGGCCGCTTTGCGCGTCGCTTCAACGTGAAGGCTGAGACCATGGGCAGCACGTCCGACCAGCCCGTGAAGGTGGAGGAGTAAGCCATGAGCGAGAAGAACGTTCGCACGGCAGGCGTTTCCGATGCCGCAGGTACCGCGCCGGCCGCAGACGAGCCCATGGTCCGCATCGAGGGGCTGCGCAAGTCCTTCGGCGACCTCGAGGTCCTGCGCGACATCAACCTCGACGTCATGCCCGGCCAGGTGGTCACGATCATCGGCGCCTCGGGGTCGGGCAAGTCGACCCTCCTGCGCTGCATCAACCTGCTCGAGACGCCCGACGCCGGACACGTGTGGTTCCACGGTGCCGACCTCGCGGCAGAGCACGTGGACGTGAACCGCCTGCGCGAGAAGATCGGCATGGTCTTCCAGGGCTTCAACCTGTTCAACAACATGAACGTGCTCGACAACTGCACGCTCGCGCCCGTGACCCTCAAGAAGATGGGCAAGGCCGAGGCCGAGGAGGTCGCGCTGCGCCACCTCGAGGCGGTGGGTCTCGCGGACTTCGCGCGAGCCGACGTCAACAACCTCTCCGGCGGCCAGAAGCAGCGCGTGGCCATCGCACGCGCCCTCTGCATGCAGCCCGACCTCATGCTCTTCGACGAGCCCACCTCCGCCCTCGACCCCGAGATCGTGGGCGAGGTCCTCGAGGTCATGCGCCGCCTGGCGGCCGAGGGTATGACGATGGTCGTGGTCACGCACGAGATGGCCTTCGCCAAGAACGTCTCCGACGAGGTCGTCTTCATGGACAAGGGCGTCATCGCCGAGAAGGGCGCACCCTCCAAGCTCTTCTCGTCCCCCGAGCACCGCCGCACCCGCGAGTTCCTCGCCCGCTACCTCGAGGGGTGACAAAGGGACGGCCCCTTCGCGTCATTTTCCTCTCAGCCTGAAGCGTGCGAGAAAGGCGGCGTGCGCGCCATCGCATACTGCCTGACGTCCAGTCACGTTCACCTTATGCCAGAGGATGCCGAAGGGCATCTTGGCGAGGTAATGAAGCCGGTGCTTACCGGCCATGCCCAGCGTTTCAACAAGCTCGGCGAGATTGCCCTGACAGGCTTGAAAGCCAGGGGGCGAGTCCGACGCAATGCGCTACTCTTTGAACTAAAGGATGCCGGACTCTCCATTTCCCAGATTCAGCGATTGACCGGCATCGGAAGAGGGGTAATCGCGCGGGCATACTGTTACGAAGGGACTGTCCCCTCGTAACATAAGGAGGACGCATGAGGGACGGGTTCGTTAAGGTTGCGGCGGTGACGCCGGAGGTGCGCGTTGCGGACGTTGCCTTCAACGTGGGGGCCTGCGTGGCAGCCGCACGCCAGGCTGCCGAGAAGGACGGTGCGTCCGTCATTGTTCTTCCGGAGCTCGCGATAACCGGCTACACCTGCGAGGACCTCTTCTGGCAGGACGCCCTCATCCGCGCCGCCGACGCCGGCCTCGCCGAGTTTGTCTCCCGCACGGCGGACCTCGGCGCGCTCCTGCTCGTTGGCGTGCCCGTGCGCGCGGGCGGCAAGCTCTACAACTGCGCGGCGGTCGTCTCGCGCGGCGCCATCCTCGGCGTTGTCCCCAAGACCCACATCCCCACTTACAACGAGTTCTATGAGGGTCGCCACTTCGTCCCCGGCCCGGTCGACCCCGTCGCCGTCTCCGTGGGCGGCGAGAAGGACGTGCTCTTTGGCACCAACCTGCTCTTCTCGTGCCTGGAGCTCCCCGAGCTCGTGGTGGCGGCGGAGGTCTGCGAGGACCTCTGGGTTCCCGCGCCGCCCTCCACGGCCCACGCGCAGGCCGGAGCCACGCTGATCTGCAACCTCAGCGCGTCCAACGCCATCGTGGGGAAGGCGGACTATCGCCGCGAGCTGGTGCGCGGCCAGAGCGCCCGCCTCGTCTGCGGCTACGTCTACGCGAGCGCCGGCATCGGCGAGTCCACGCAGGACCTCGTCTTCTCCGGACACGACCTCGTGGCCGAGAACGGCCGCCTGCTCGCGGAGGGCAAGCCCTTCGGCGATGGGCGCGCCGTCTCCGAGATTGACGTCCGCTTCCTCGCGGCCGAGCGAACGCGCATGTCCACCTTCGAGTGCGCGGCAGCGCCCGAGGAATACGGCTACGTGAGCGTGCCCTTCTCGCTGGGTGCGGATACGGCCACGCGCGAGACCGCGCTCACCCGCTACGTTGACCCACACCCCTTTGTGCCGTCCGACGCCGCCCGCCGCGCCGAGCGCTGCGAGGACGTCTTTGCCATCCAGGCGCACGGTCTCGCCAAGCGCCTCGCGCACACGCGCTCGCGCTGCGCGGTGATTGGCCTCTCGGGCGGCTTGGACTCCACGCTCGCCCTGCTTGTGGCCGTGCGCGCCTTCGACCTGCTGGGGCTTCCGCGCGACGGCATCATCGCGGTGACCATGCCGGGCTTCGGCACCACGGATCGCACCTACAACAACGCCTGCGAGCTCGCCCGTACCGTACGAGCCGAGCTGCGCGAGATCGGCATCGCCGCCGCGGTGCGCCAGCACTTTGCCGACATCGGGCACGACGAGTCGGTCCACGACGTCACCTACGAGAACTCCCAGGCCCGCGAGCGCACGCAGATCCTCATGGACGTGGCCAACCAGGAGGGCGGCCTCGTCATCGGCACCGGCGACCTCTCCGAGCTGGCGCTCGGCTGGGCCACCTACAACGGCGACCACATGTCGATGTATGGCGTCAACAGCAGCATCCCCAAGACTTTGGTCAAATATCTGGTGGCATGGATTGCC
>DXAB01000084.1 GCA_019117265.1 Candidatus Olsenella pullicola | reverse complement strand
GTCGTATCACATACTGGATACGAAAGGATGTGATTCGACGTGCAAGAGACGAAAGTTGCTGTGGCGACTCAGCGTCGTTACGGATTCGCGAGCAACGTCGCTCAGCTCCTGCGCTGGCTGGTTCGCATCTGCGGGCCTCGTGCGCTCGCCGTGTGCGCGCTGGATGTGGCCGCGGGTGTGACGCAGCCCTTCCTTGCGGCTGCCCTTCCCAGCGTCGTGGTTGCCGCACTCACGTCCGGCATGGAGCCACTTGTTGCACTTGCGCTCGTGGCGTGCGCGGCTGCCCTGCTCCAGGCGCTCGTGGTGCTCAAAGCCTGGTCGCAGGCCAAGGCCAACTGGTACTACACGTGCACCCGCGTCTGGGGCGGGCTCAATCTCTGCCGGGACGCCCTCGCCGCGGACTACCGCTACATAGAGAGCGACGAGGCGCATAAGAAGCTCGACCTCGCTACCCGCGCGTTCTTCAACGACAACTCCATGGGCGTCGAGGAAGCGCTGCGGCGGCTCTTTGCCGCAGTGGGCGGCGCGCTCGGCATGGTGGCGTACGCGGCAGTTATCGGCGCGTTTGTCCCGTGGCTGCTCGTGCCGCTCGTGTTGCTTACCATTGTCTCCATCGCGGCGAACCGCTGGGCAAACGAGAAGAGCTATGCCGTCATGGACGACGAGTTCGCAGCGAGCGAGGCCTTTGAGTACCTCAGGCGCCAGGCGCTTGATCCCGCAAACGGGAAGGACATCCGCCTCTATCGCATGGCGGCGTGGTTCAAGCGCGCCTTCGCACAGGTGCTCGACCGCAACGTGGAGCTCAGGGATATCGAGTACGGGGCCTTCGAGCGGGCAGGATACGTGGCCGCCGCCTGTGCCCTTGTTCGCGACGGCGTCTCTTATGCAGCACTCATCTGGCTCCTCTTTGGGGGCTCGATTGACCTTCCGGCGTTTCTGCTGCTCGCAGGAATGGTCTCTGGCTTTGGCACGTGGATGCAGACCGCCTTTGACAACCTCTCGGAGCTCACGGTTCAGCTGCGCCACGTGAGCGCATACCGCGAGGTGCACGACGACTGCGCGCCTATCGCTCGCGGCACAAACGCCGCCCCCAACCCCGGACGTGCGCACGAGATTCGCCTCGACCACGTGTCCTTCTCGTATGACGGTAGCGCGGACGCGGTGCATGACCTCACCCTCACCATCCACCCCGGCGAGAAGATTGCACTCGTGGGCGTCAACGGGGCGGGCAAGACCACGCTCGTGAAGCTCCTCTGCGGGCTCTACCGCCCCACGTCCGGCACCATCTACCTCGACGGCGTTGACGTTGCGTCCATAGATCCCCGGAGCCTGTGGAGTGAGTTCTCGGTGGTCTTCCAGGACTGCTTTCCCTTCTCGTTTACCGTCGTGGACAACGTGACCTGTTCGTCGGGCGAGAAGGACGTGGACCTCGCGCGCCTGGACGCTTGCCTTGCCCAGGCGGACCTTGCCGAGAAGATTGCGGGGCTGCCGCACGGTTCAGCGACTTACCTTGGGCAGGATGTGGACCCCGAGGGCGTCTCGCTCTCTGGTGGCGAGACCCAGCGGCTCATGCTCGCCCGCGCGCTCTACAAGGGCGCGCCGGTGGTTCTTCTCGACGAGCCGACCGCGGCGCTCGACCCCCTGGCAGAGCGCCAGATGTACGAGCGCTACGACGAGCTCACGGCGGGCAAGACGAGCGTCTTTATCTCTCACCGGCTCTCGTCCACGCGTTTTTGCGAGCGGATTCTCTACATGGAGGGCGGGCGCGTGGTCGAGCAGGGCACGCACGACGAGCTCATGGCCGCGGGCGGCGGCTACGCTCGCATGTTCGAGACCCAGGCACGCTACTACGAGGATGATTCAATTGGGGACAGACCCCTTTTGAATCATGAGGTCGATGATTCAAAAGGGGTCTGTCCCCAATTGAATCATGGGGGTGATGAGGATGCTGAGTAGCCTGGCGTTTCACAGGACGGGCTTTCGGCTGCTTGCCCTCGTGCGCAAGATCGATCCGGCGCTGCTTCCGGTGAGCCTCATCTACGCGCTCACCCAGGTGGCGGGCATCTACGTGGGCCTTGCGCTCACGGCGGGGCTCGTTGACGCGCTCGTGGCGCTCGAGCTTCGCATGACGGTGGTCTATGCGACAGCACTCGTGCTGACAGCCTTTATGGTCTCTTGCGTCTGCGCGCGCTGCAAGCGACGCGCGACGGTCGGCGGCATGCGGTGCGCCTGGCGCTTCAGCCTCATGCTGCGCGAGAAGCTCCTCTCGCTCTCCTACGAGACCGCCGAGGATCCCAAGCTCGCCGAGCGCATCGCCTACATCGAGCGAACCGCCCAAATGCACGGCAGCATCGGCACGCTCCCTCGTTTTTATCGCGACCTCATTGGGGCGGCAGTCAACATGCTCACCTGCGTGTCTCTCGTGGTGGCGCTTGCGTTTACGCGGCCCGCGACAACGGGCGCGCTCGGTGTCGTTGCCTCGCCTGCGGTCTCGGTGCTGTTGTTGGCGCTCGTTCTTCTCATCTCGCTCGGCGGAAACACGCTGGTGGGCCGCTTTCGCGCGCGCCTTCTTGAGTGGGTCACGAGCACGCACTCCTCCGTTGAGAACCGCATCATGTACCTGCTCAACCTCATCCTCTTTGACCGGCGCGTTCCCAAGGTGGCACGCATCTACGACATGGGCGACATGCTCATGCGCAATCTCGAGAAGAACCATGGCGCTTCGATGGAGTACTTCGATCGCTGGATTTCGGGCGAGCGGCGCATTGACGTGGGGACGAGCGCTGTCAACGCCGTCTTCACGGTGGCCTCCTATGCGCTCGTGGCGGTGAAGGTTCTTGCAGGCGCCATCACTGTGGGCGCGTTCACCCAGTATGCGGGCGCGCTCGCGCAGTTTGGCGCGGCGTATACCGCGCTCGTGTCCAACAACGGAGATCTGCGCCAGTGCTGCGGCTACCTGCAGGAGTTTCTCGACTTCATGGATATGGAGGACCCGCGCCCCGCGGGCTCCATCCCGGTGGAGAAACGCGACGACGGACAGTTTGAGCTCGCCTTTGAGCACGTGAGCTTCCGCTATCCAGGGACGGACGCCTGGGTGCTGCGCGACGTCAACCTCAAGATTGACACGCTCGGCAAGCTTGCCGTGGTGGGCCCCAACGGCGCGGGCAAGACGACCTTTATCAAGCTGCTCTGCCGGCTCTACGACCCCACGGAGGGGCGCATCACGCTGAACGGCGTGGACATCCGCAAGTATGACGAGGAGGAGTACCGCGACCTCTTTGGGGTGGTCTTCCAGGACTTCAAGCTCTTTGCGTTTCCCGTATGGGAGAACCTTGCGGCGGGCTATGAGCGCGATGACGCGCGCCTGTGGAAGGCGCTCGGCCAGGCGGGGGCAGACGACCTCGTGCGCACGTGGCCAGAGGGCCTGGAAACGCGTCTCTACAAGGACCTCGGCGATGGCGTGATGGTGTCCGGCGGCGAGGCGCAGAAGCTCGCGCTGGCCCGAGCGCTCTACAAGGACGCGCCTGTGGTAATTCTGGACGAGCCAACGGCCGCGCTCGACCCCATCTCCGAGGCCGAGGTCTACGCGGGGTTTGACCGGATGGTTGAGGGTCGCACGGCAATCTACATCTCGCACCGCATGAGCAGTTGCCGTTTCTGCGATGACATCATCGTCTTTGACGGCGGTCGCGTCGTGGAGCGGGGGAGTCACGAGGAGCTTCTCGCCGAGCGCGGACTCTACGCCCAGCTCTGGGACGCTCAAGCAAGCTACTATGTGTAAAAAGAGGACGTGTTTTTTCGCGCAGAGTTTTTGGGACAGGTCGGCAAGGCGCACGCCACGCTAAACTCCGAGCAAAACCCGTCCCAAAATCTCTGCGCGAAAAAACACGTCCCCTTTTCACAGGTCATGTGAGGAGGGGAGAGGGACGTGCTGCGCGTTGCGGTTGTCGACGACGAGGGGGCGGCTCGGGAGCTCTACAGCGCGCTCGCGCGCGACTGGGCGCGCCGCCGGGGCGTCGAGGCGCATGTCGTCGCGTTTGCCTCCGCCGAGCAACTGCTCTTCTCGCTTGACGACGCGCCCTGTGACATCGCACTGCTCGACATAGAGATGGAGGGCCTCGACGGCATGTCCCTTGCCCGCGAGCTGCGCTCCCGCGGCGAGCTCACGCAGATCGTGTTCGTGACGGGCATCATCGACCACGCCCTCGACGGCTACGACGTCGACGCCGTCTCCTACCTCCTCAAGCCCGTGCGCGCCGAGAAGCTCGACGCTGCGCTCGACCGTGCGCTCGACCGCGTGGGACGAGAAGAGCCCGTGCTTGTGGTGGAGTCCGCGGGTGAGACGAGTCGCGTGCCCCT
>DXAB01000010.1 GCA_019117265.1 Candidatus Olsenella pullicola | reverse complement strand
GCTCTGCTCGCCACTTCCAGCTGGGCCCGCCGAGGCCGCTGCCGTGCCCGGCTGCGCGCCCGTTGCCCACGCTTGCGTTCCCGTCGACCGCCACGGCACCAAGGAGGGCGGCATCCTCGGCGGGGCAACCGTCGCGCACCGCAGCTGCCTCGAACACGCCCCAGTACGTGCCCGCGGCAAGAAGCTCCTCCGCCCTGCCCGCCGGCGGCCACACGTCCTGCACCCAGCCCGAGGTACCGGGCTCAACATCCACGCGGCGGTACAGCTCGTCGAGCTTCTGGGACCAAAGCCCAGAGACGGGAATGCGGCAGAACGCCAGGTCAGACGGTGGGTCTATGGGCTGCCTCTCGTGGCACTCGTCGTTTCTCGCCACGCAGGCCAGAAGCTCGCGCGCCACGGCGGCGGGCGCCATCTTGGGGAGGTTGTGGTCGATACCGGGCTCAACCACCTTGGTCGCGCCGGGGATGGCGGCCACGATCCGGTTGGTCTCCTCGGGCAGGATCTCGTCGAACTCGCCGACCATCACCGTGACGGGGCAGTCAATGCACGCGAGCGAGCTGGCATCGATCCGGGGGTTATCAACCATGAGCTGCAGAAGCTCCGCGATGCGAGCGGACTCGGCGGGGGAGGGTACCGGCGTTCCGTCCTCAAGCGTAGCGCCCTCGTAGCCCTTCTCTGCCCAACGGCGGTTCTCGGCCGCGGCGAAGGCCATCCAGTCCGTGTCCTCCTTCGGCAGGCCTGCGGGCGTGAGGTTGGCGCCAAGGGCCGTGAGCGAGAGCACGTGAGCGCCCCAGTCTCGCGCAAGGAGAAGTCCCAGGATGCCGCCGTCGGAGAAGCCCAGCACGTGGACAAGCGAGACGCCCAGGCGCGCGCAGACCTCGATGGCATCGTCGGCCATGAGCTCGTAGGTGAGCGGCGCGGTGCCGCGCGTGGACGCGCCCTGCGCGCGCGAGTCAACGGCGATGACGGAGCGTCCGCTCGCGCAGACCGCGTCGATCACGGGGCCAAAGATGCCGTGCTCCTCGCCGTTGCCATGCAGCATGAGCACGGGCGGGACCGTGAGGTCTATGCCGTAGGGCGTGCCCGGCGCGTCGGCCATGCCCGCGGGCGCGTACGTCCAGGCCACGATGGTGGCGCCGTCCGGCATCGGGCACTCCACGCGCGCCGCGAGCGCGGTGGAAGGCAGCGCGTACGGGCGAGGAACGTGCACGGGCGGGAACTCGACCTTCTCGGGCATGGGCTTCCCTTCTGCGTGGACCCGGGCCGAAAGCTCTTCTCGGCTGGCTACTTCTTGACCTGAGACGGGTGCTTCTCAAAGAAGTCAAAGCGCGGCGGCAGCGGCACGATCTTGTGCTGCTCGGGCGTCTCGCCGAGCGCGGCCGCCAGCTCCACGGGGCCCTCGAAGGCGTGCTCCCACGAGAAGAACGCGTCGGGCGAGAAGCCCATGTGCTCGCAGATCTTCTCGCAGCCCGCGGGAACGGCGGGATGCATGAGCAGCGCCGTCGTGCGCAGCGCCACGAAGGCGTCGGCAAGGGCGGCCTCGTAGGCGGCGTCGTCGCCCTTGGCGGCCTTGGAGGCGTCGTCCCAGCGCTTGTTGGCCGCGCGGGCAAACTCCTCCGCCACGCCGAGCGCGCCGTGGGCGTCAAAGCCGTGGGCAAGGCGCTCGAAGGCGAGCACCGCCTCACGCGCCGCCTCCGCGGCCTCGGCTGAGGGAGCCGCGGCGGGCAGGTGCGCGTCGCACACGTTGGCGGCTCCGTAGAAGCACGAGCGCGCCAGGCGGTTGAAGATGTTGGTGAGGAAGGCGCTCTCCTTGAGGGCGGGGTCCACCACGCGCGGGTCGTCTCGCACGAGCACGTCCTCGCCGGTCTTCTTGTCCTTGTGGCTGACGGACGTGTCGAAGGCCTTGGGGTTGAAGGAGACGGCCTTCTGGTCCAGTCCGAGGGAGAGCCAGTGCGCGCGCAGCTGCTCGGGGGTGTAGTGCTCCAGGAGCTCGGCGGCCATGGGAGGGGCGATCTTGCCGGAGCTCGAGGCCTTCTTGTTCATGAACAGGATGTGGTAGTTGGCCACGGGGACGTCCTGCGTGAGGCCCCAGCCGAGCGCCTCCCACAGCGCCGGCTGCGCCACGCAGTAGAAGTAGATGTTGTCCTGGCCGATGAACTGGTAGACGCGCGCGTCCTCGGAGCACCACCAGTCGTGCCAGTCGCGGCTGGAGTAGCGGCCGTCCTCGGCGAGCGAGAGCGCCGTCTGCGTGAAGGAGATGGGCGCCCACAGGCTCTCGGGCCAGACCCACACCGTGAGCCCGGAGGTGCCCTCCAGATCGGGCGCGGGAACGCCCCACTCGATGTTGCCGGTGATGCGCAGCGGAAGCAGGCACTTGCCCGTGCGGAAGCGCACGCCCGCGGCATCGAGGACCTCGCGGGCACGGTCACGCGCCTCCCATCCGGAGAAGGTGAGCGAGAAGGACTGCTGGCCCTTCTCGGCATCCGTGAGGGTGTGCTCGGGAAGCTGGCCTGCGACGGCATCATAGGCCTCGCGGAACTTGGTCTGGACGTAGATCACGGGGTCCACGAGGCTCTCGCGCACGGTCTTGGTGACCACGGCGCGCACCTGCGGGTCGGTGTCCCACTCGTCCATGAGGTGCTCGAGCTCCTCTCGGAAGGCGGGCAGGTCAAAGTACCAGTTGTCAACCGGGCGCAGCTCGGGCGTGGTGCCGGTGAGCTGCGAGACGGGGGCGATCAGCTCCTCGGGGTCAAACTGGTGGCCGAGGTCGCACTCGTCGGCGTAGGCCTTCTCGGACTTGCAGCCACGCACGGGGCAGCGGCCCTGCACCTGGCGGCCGTTCAAGAAGGTTCCCGCCTCAACGTCATAGAACTGGCGCGTGGTCAGGCGGTGCAGGTAGCCGCGCTCGTGGAGGCGACGAATGAGCTCGTCGGTGAGGCGGGCGTGGACCTCGCGCGCGGGCTCCAGACCAGAGCCGGCAAAGAGGTCGAGCGAGATGCCGTAGGCGTCGAGCGCGGACTTCTGCGCGTCGTGGTTGGCGCGCACGTAGTCCTCGATCGTGCCCTCGTAGCCCGCCTCGACGCGCTTGCGAAAGCCCTCGGCGATGGGGGAGCCGTAGCAGTCCGTGCCAGAGACAAAGAGCACGTTCTCGGGCCCAATGCGGTCGCGCAGGAACCGCGCGAAGAAGTCTGCGGGCACAAACACACCACCGATGTGGCCAAAGTGAAGGTTCTTGTTGCCGTAGGGCATGCCGCCGGTGATGACGGCGCGGCGGGGGAAGCTCGGGCGATTCTCGGGCATGGACGCTCCTTACGGGACGGTTTCAGCCTTTCCATTTTGGCACTTATCGGCATGGGGTACCATGACCACATGCAAAAGATAGCCGACATAGACATTCTTGGCGACAAGGACCTGCAGCTGCGGGTCACCCGTCTCTCGCTGGCGTTTCTTGTGGTGACGTTGGCTGCGGCCGCGCTTCTTGCCGTCTGCGGCGCGCTCGAGCACGTTGACGTGTGGTGGTGGGTTGCCCTTGCGCTGGGCGTCGTCGTGGCGCTTCCCGTCCACGAGCTCGTTCACGGGGCGGCGTTCAAGCTGCTCTGCCCGGGATGCCGCGTGAGCTTTGGCTTTCAGGACGCGTTCCTCTACACCAGGACGGACGGCGCCGAGTGCGAGCGGCGGCGCATGGTCGTGGTGCTGCTCGCGCCGTCGGTGCTCGTGACGGCGGGGGTGGCGGTGCCTGCGCTCGTGATGGAGCGTCCGGTACTCGCGGTCCTTCTCGCCGGGGTGCACCTGTCTGGTTGTGCGGGGGACCTGCTGATGTCCGCAATGGCGCTGGCCGAGCCTCGCTGCACGCACATCCGGGATACGGAGACGGGGATTTCCCTGCTTTCCGACGTCTCCGAAGGGGCCAGATGACGTTGTGTGCGGTTCTGAGCGGGCGCCTCAAGTACTACCTGATAGATAGCATTTCTCTACCTGCCGTTTTGCTACATGGAATCCATCTATACTTTACCCGTCCCTCAGAAATGACACACAACTGTTCCTCTTTCCGAAGATCCCCCAGAGTTCTGCCCGAGCGATACGATGTGATGTGATTTGCGTGATGCCACTGCTCCTACATGCCTGCTGCGGCCCATGCTCGCTCGAGCCGGTGAAGCTCCTGCGCGAGGAGGGCTTTGAGCCCACGATCTGCTGGACCAACCCCAACATCCAGCCGCTCGGAGAGTGGCAGCGGCGCCTCGACACGCTGCGTGCCTGGGCCTTTGACGTGGCGCACGTGGACGTGATCGTGGCGGGGGACGACCGCGCCGCCTGGGAGCGTGCCGTCGCCCCGGCCGGCTTTGACCGTGAGCGCCGCTGCCGGGCCTGCTATGCGCTGCGGCTTGCCGAGGCGTGCCGGGTGGGGCGCGAGCGGGGCTTTGAGTACGTGTCCACCACACTCGCGGTCTCTCCATACCAGCTCTTTGATGCCTGTGGGGAGATTCTGCGTGCCGTGGCGCCGCGCTATGGGCTGACCCCCGTGTGGCGGGACTTCCGCTCGTTCTACCCCGAGGCCACGCGCGAGTCCCGCGAGCTGGGCATGTACCGCCAGAACTACT
>DXAB01000083.1 GCA_019117265.1 Candidatus Olsenella pullicola | reverse complement strand
TGTGAACATACAGCTAAAGGGGATACTTAATAAGTCGTCGCTATCTGCAAAGACGTTCCCCCTCCCGCCTCTCGCTCTCCAGCGCGAGTTCGCCGCCTTCGCCGGCTGCGTCGCCAAATCGCAGGTTGCGGCACAGCGTTTCCTGCGGATGTCGCTCATGGTGTGCGAGCCGCTATCATAGGGGATACAGGAATCCGTCCTTGGGAAACGCCGATGAACTTCGATTATCTCAAAACGCGTCCGGAGTTCTCCCTGTTCGCGCCTGCGTGCATCGAGGCGGAGCGCACGCTCTCCACGAGTCCCGCTATGTGCGCCGTGGGCTGCCGTAAGGCTCTCGAGCTGGCGGTGAAGTGGGTATACGCGGCAGACCCGATGCTCAGCATGCCCTACAAGGACAACCTTTCGTCGCTCATTCACGAGACGTCCTTCCAGCGTGCTGTCGACCGCACCACATGGCGCACGCTGCCGTTCATCGTCAAGCTGGGCAACAAGTCAGTCCATACCGAGCGAAAGGTCTCCCCGCAGGATGCCCTTCTCGCGCTTAAGGCGCTCTTCGGCTTTGTCCAATGGGTTGACTACTGCTACGGCGGGAACTCCTATGAGGAGCGACGATTTAATGAGAAGGATGTACCCCTCGTCAAGCTTGCGCTCGACGTCAAGGCGATCAAGCAGCGCGAGGCCCTTATCGCCCAAAGGGATGAGGTCATTCGCAAGCAGGAAGAGGAGATTCGCCAGCTGCGGGCGCAGTTCCTGGCCGCCAAGGACCAGGCGATCCGTGCGGACGACTTCAACCCGGACACCATTACCGAGTTCGAGACGCGCCGGCGCTACATAGATCTTGACATCGAGTACGCCGGCTGGGACCTTGGGCGCAACGTGGAGACGGAGGTCGAGGTCGAGGGGATGCCCAATCCCCGGGGCGTGGGGTACATCGACTACGTTTTGAACGGGGCCGACGGCAAGCCGCTCGCCATCGTCGAGGCAAAGCGCACCATGCACGACGCCAAGAAGGGCCTGCAGCAGGCGCGCCTCTATGCGCAGTGTCTCGAGCGGCGCTATGGCTACCTTCCGTTCATCTTCCTCTCCAACGGGTTCGAGACGTTCTTCTGTGATGACGCAACAGGTCCAGAACGCCCCTGCTCCGGGGTCTTCTCTCCCGAAGATCTCAGACGTCTCATGAATCGCCGCGGAGCCTCCCTCCCGTTGTCCTCCATGCAGGTGAACCAAGACATTTCGGGCAGGTACTATCAGATTGAGGCGATCCGGGCCATATGCGCCAACATGGAGGAGGGGCATCGCCGGAGCCTCCTGGTTATGGCAACGGGGACGGGCAAGACGCGCACCGCGGCAGGTCTGGTGGACGTGCTGGCGCGCGCCAATCACGTGACTAACGTGCTGTTTCTGGCCGACCGTGTAGCCTTGGTCAGCCAGGCCCGGGCGGCGTTCCAGCGCTATCTTCCCAACATGAGCCTCTGCAATCTCTGCATCAGCAAGGACCGGTCAGAGAACGCGACGGCGCGTATGGTCTTCTCGACCTATCCGAGCGTTTTAAACGCCATCGATGCCGTCAAGGCCGAGGACGGGCGTCGACTATTTACGCCGGCGCACTTTGACCTCATCATCGTTGATGAGGCACACCGCTCAATCTTTAAGAAATATCGCGCCATCTTTGATTACTTTGACGCTCAGGTGCTCGGTCTCACTGCTACGCCAAAAGACGAGGTCGACCGCAACACCTACGACTTCTTCGAGGTTGAGCGCGGTGTGCCCACCTATGTCTACGAGTACGACACCGCGGTGAACAATGACCACTTCCTGGTTCCGTATTACAACATCGAGGTGTCCACCCGCTTTCTCGGTGAGGGAGTCGCATACGACGACCTTTCCGAGGAGGACAAGGAGCGCTTGGACGACGATTGGGAGGAGACATACGGCGAAGGTTCCGAGATGCCGGAGTTCATGCCCTCGTCGGCTCTCAACAGTTGGGTCTTCAACGAGAAGACCGTGGACATCGTGCTTCAGGATCTCATGGAGAGCGGAGCCAAGGTCGCGGGAGGGGAGCGCCTGGGCAAGACGATCGTGTTCGCCAAGAACAAGCGGCACGCGGAGTTCATCGTCAGCAGGTTCTGCGCGCTCTACCCCAAGTTGCCAGGGGGCTTCATCCGGCGCGTCGTTCACGGGGACGACTACTCGGATACCATCATCGACGACTTCAAGGTCAAGGAACTGCCGGTCATAGCCGTGTCGGTCGACAAGATGGATACGGGCATCGACGTTCCCGAGGTGCTCAACCTAGTCTTCTTCAAGCAGGTTCACTCCAAGACGAAGTTCTGGCAGATGATTGGCCGCGGGACTCGGCTATGTCCCGACCTCATGGTGAGCGATCGCTTGGACGGGGAGTATCTGGGCAAGCGCCGGTTCTTCATCTTTGACTATTGCGGCAACTTCGAGTTCTTCCGTCAGGGAAAAGCCGTGGCTGAGGGAAAGAACCCCGAGTCGCTTTCCGAGAAGGTCTTCAAGCGCAGGGTCGAGCTGGTTGCCGCGCTGCAGGATGCGGTGTTTTCCGACGGCAGCTATCTGTCGTGGCGAGGCGAGCTTGTGGATGGGTTGGTCCACGAGGTCAACGAGCTGAGGGTCGAGCCTGTGCGCGTGCTCGTGAAGCTTCACTTCCACGCCGTCGAGAAGTTTTCGAGCGTTACGGCCTACCAGAGCCTGAGTGCGGGTGACGTCGGTGAGCTTGAGCGCGAGGTGGCCCCTCTGGTGGCAAGTGGCGAGCCGGACCAGTATGCCCTGCGCTTCGATGCGCTCATGTACGGTTACATGGTGGCGGTCGTCTCCGGCAATCCGTGCGACGCGTATCGTCGCCGCGTGCTCGATCTGGCCGTTCGTCTGCAGGGCAAGATGTCCATCCCTCAGGTTCGGGAGCGCGCGAAGACCATCGCGCTTGTCGTCGAGAGAGATGTCCTCGAAGGCGTGGACGTGCTTACGCTCGAGGGCGTCCGAACGGAGCTCAGGGGGCTCATTAAATTCTTGATTGATGACGGGCAGACCGTGCCGCTGGTCACGAGCCTCACCGATCCCGTGCTCTCGCGTCGAGAGGGGGAGGCGATTGGCCCTGGGGAGGATTTTGCCGATTACCGCCTCAAGGTCGATCGGTATCTCGCTGAGCATGGTGACATGACGGTCATTCACAAGCTGCGCAGCAACATCCCCATGACGGCACTTGAATACGGGGAGCTCGAGCGTATCTTTGTCGAGGAGCTGGGGTCCGAGGAGGACTATCGTCGGACGTACGGCTCGACGCCGTTTGGCCTGCTCGTCCGAAAGATTACCAAGCTCGACCATGAGGCGGCGATGGAGGCGTTTGCCGAGTTCGTCAATGACGAGACGCTCAGTCAGCCGCAGATCGCCTTTGTTCATCGAGTGGTCGAGTATGTCGAGAAGAACGGGTACATGGAACCTGCGGCGCTCGCAAAGGCCCCGTTCGATCGACCGGTCTCGTTCTTCCGCCTGTTTGACGATGCCCGGCAGAAGCGACTGGTACAGCTCATCAACCGAGTGAAGGCAAACGCTCTGTCTCCGGTTGCCTAGACCGTTTCGTGTGGGAGGAATGCAATGACGCCAGGCGAGAAGAACGAGGTGCGCGAGGCGGTGCTTGCGGGCAGGCGGGCGCTGGAGAGCCTGCAGGAGGCGGCCGACGCGCTCGACAGCGCGAGCAACTGGGGGCTCTTCGACCTGCTCGCGGGCGGGCTTCTCACGAGCGTGGTCAAGCACGCGCGCCTGGGGGACGCCCGCGACGCGCTCGAGCGCGCCCGCGCGGACCTGTACGACTTCACGCGCGAGGTCGCCGACGTGAGCGCGATCGAGAGCCTGCGCGTGGACGTGGGCGGGGTCGCCTCGGCGCTCGACGTGCTCGTGGACAACCCGTTCGTGGACCTCTACGTGCAGAAGAAGATCGACGACGCTCAGGAGGCCGTCGAGGCGGCGATCGCGGCGACGCGCGCGGTGCTCGCGCGCCTGGAGGCGCTTCGGTAGGCGGCGGGCCCCGGGCACCCGCCCGGGGTCGCCTGCGTTTCCGTTTGCGAACCGCTCGCGCGCCCCGGTTCTTCTCGCCCGCGGCCCAACATAGAATCTCCGTATCAGCGTAACGTGAGCGAAAGGGCGTGCCCAGATGCAGGAGATTCTCCACGCGCCCCACGAGCAGATCGAGCAGATCCAGCTCGAGGGCATCAAGAAGACCGTGATCAAGTGCTACGAGAACGTCGCCTTCTACAAGAAGAGCTTCGACGAGGCCGGCTTTGACCCGTACGCGGTCGAGAGCCTCGTCGACCTCGAGAAGGCGCCGTTTGTCACCAAGCAGGACCTGCGCGACAACTATCCCTACGGCATGTTTGCCACGCCGCTCTCCGAGGTGAAGGAGATCCACATGTCCTCCGGCACCACGGGCGTGGCGACGGTGGGCGGCTACACCCAGCACGACCTCGACATCTGGGGCGAGTGCTTCGCGCGCGGCATCGAGTACGCGGGCGGTGGCAAGGACGACGTCGTCCACGTCTGCTACGGCTACGGCCTCTTCACCGGCGGCCTGGGCGCGCACTACGGCGGCCTCTACTCCGGCGCCACCACGATCCCCATGTCCGCGGGCAACACCGAGCGCCAGATCCGCGTGCTCAAGGAGATGGGCTCCACGATCATCTGCTGCACGCCGAGCTATGCCATGCACATCGCCGACACCGCCCTCGAGATGGGCATCGATCCGGCGCGCGACTTCCACCTGCGCGCGGGCATCCACGGCGCCGAGCCCTTCTCGGACAACTTCCGCCGCGACCTTGAGCGCAAGCTCAACTACCACGTGCTCGACGTCTACGGCCTCACCGAGACCATGGGCCCGGGCGTGGCCATCGAGTGCTGGGAGCAAAACGGACTGCACCTGGCCGAGGATCACTTCTACGCAGAGATCATCGACCCCAACACCGGCGAGGTCCTGCCCGACGGCGAGTGGGGCGAGCTCGTGCTCACCACGATCGACCGCGAGGCGTCCCCGGTCGTGCGCTACCGCACGCGCGACATCACGCGCATCCTGCCGGGCGAGTGCTCCTGCGGCTGCACGCACCGCCGCATCGACCGCATCCACGGCCGCACCGACGACATGCTCATCATCCGCGGCGTCAACGTCTTCCCGAGCCAGATCGAGGACGTCATGAAGACCTTCGACCAGGTCTCCTCTTGGTACCAGATCGAGGTCGACACCGACCACCGCTCGCTCGACATGGTCACGCTCAAGGCCGAGGTCAACCCCGACTTTGCCTTTGACTCCGTCGCGGCCGTCGAGCGCCTGCAGAAGGAGATCTCGGCGCGCCTCAAGACGGCGCTCTCCGTGGGCGTCAAGGTCAAGCTCGTGGAGCCCAAGACCATCGCGCGCAGCGAGGGCAAGGCAAAGCGCATCGTCGACCTGCGAAAGGGGATCAAGTAATGATTGATCAGATTACGGTTTTCCTCGAGAACGAGAAGGGCCGCATCGCGGCGCTCTGCCGCACCCTCGGTGATGCCAACATCAACATGGCGGCGCTCTCGGTGGCCGACACCACCGAGTACGGTATCGTGCGCATCATCTGTGGCAACACCGCCGCCGCGCTTGCGGCGCTTGATGCCGGCGGATACCGCGCCATAAAGACCGAGGTCATGGCTATTGCCGTGCCGCACCACCCGGGTGGCGCCGCGGACCTTCTCGAGAAGCTCGATGACCTCGACGTGAACATCGAGTACTTCTACTGCTTCTCCACCACCGACGACCTTGCCGTCCTGGCGCTCAAGATCGCCGACCCCGCCAGCGCGGCAGAGGCGAGCTGGGCCATCGAGAAGGCCGGCTTCCACGTGTTCGACCAGAGCGAGATCGAGTAGGCCGCCTACGCCATACGCTTGAGGAGAAGGGCCCTGCCATACATCTCTTGTATGGCAGGGCCCTCGTTTATGTATTTTACCTTGGGTGTGCGACGGCCTACCATGGAACGAGAAGAACCGCGTTCTAGGAGGCTGAAATGTTGCTTGGCATGGGAATCCCCGAGCTTGCCGTCATCCTTGTTGTGGTGCTCGTTATCTTTGGGCCAAAGAACCTACCCAAGATCGGCTCGGCCATAGGCAAGACCGTCAAGAACGTGCGCGAGGGCATGGAGGAGGGCTCCGGCGACTCGGGGCCCTCTCATGAAGAGCCCATTCAGTAGCGTCCTTCCTCCCAGCCCCCGGAACCTTTCCCGCCGGGGGCTCTGCCGTTTGGGACGGCGGGGGTTATGACAGGGGTGACAGGGTAGATTGTCATCATGCCCAGCGCTCCCAGTTTCCGGTCAGACGGCGGGCGGTGTCCTCGGCCAGCTTGAGCGGGGTCTGACCAC
>DXAB01000009.1 GCA_019117265.1 Candidatus Olsenella pullicola | reverse complement strand
GGGGCTCGTCAAGCGTGTCGAGGATGTTCTCGAAGAACCAGTTGCTCTTCTCGAGCTTGTCCCAGAAGAGTGGGTAGGTCTGGCTGAGCTCAAAGGTCTTGAGGTTGTACCTCTTGATGATGCGGTAGCGCATGGTGTTGAGGCTCGCAAACATCCAGCAGCGCCCGGAGCGCTGCTGGTCGCAGCGGTCTCCCTGCCTGACCTCAACGTCAAAGGTCATGGCGTTGGCGGCCACGCCCTCCGGCACGCGCGCGGAGGCGGTGATTCCGTTGGAGCTCACGGCGTTCTTGGCAACCACGTTGGCGCGCTCGGCGAAGAAGTCCTCGCGAGCGGCGGCGAGGTCATCGGCGGTGACCGACTTCATCTCGTCCATGGCTGAATCCTCCCATTCAGTCGGCTTTACTTGTCCGCAGTTGAGCATAGCACTCGGCGGTGGCAGGCGTGACAAACGGCAGCGCCCCCCTTGTCATGCCCTCGCCTCCAGCCACGCCCGTTGTCGCGCCCACCTTTGCCAGGCTTCGACCTGCTAGAATCGGGCGAGAAGGACCTTGTGGCCGAAGGGGGGACCCGTGTGACCGAGATGGAGGCGCGCCTGGCGCGCGAGCTTCCCGCCTACGCGCGGCGCGTGGTTGACGTCCTTGAGGCCGCCGGCTACGAGGCATGGGTCGTGGGCGGCTGGGTGCGCGACGCGCTTCTCGGCAGGCCTGGCCATGACGTTGACGTCACGACCTCGGCCCCTTGGCAGGAGACGGCGCGCGTGCTGCGTGCGGCGGGCGTCGAGGTCCACGAGACCGGCACGGCGCACGGGACGGTCACGGCCGTCGTGGGCGGACGGCCCGTTGAGACCACCACCTACCGCGTGGAGGGCAGCTACAGCGACCGTCGCCACCCGGATGAGGTCCGCTTTGTCACAAGCGTGCGCGAGGACCTTGCCCGACGCGACTTCACCGTGAACGCCATGGCCTTTCACCCCGAGCGCGGGCTTCTCGACCCCTTTGGCGGCGAGAAGGACCTCGCGGCGCGCGTCATCCGGGCGGTGGGGGAGCCCCGGCTCCGCTTTGAGGAGGACGCCCTGCGCGTGCTGCGCGCGGTGCGCTTTGCGTGCCGTCTCGACGCGACGATCGGGCCGGCAACTCAGGAGGCCCTCGAGGCGTGCGCGCCGGAGCTCGCCGAGATTGCGCAAGAGCGCATAGGTCAGGAGATGGACGGGATTCTCTCCACGGGCCGCGCCGCCTGGGCGCTGCGTCACGAGTTTGCGGTGCTCTCCGCGGCGGTCCCCGAGCTCGCGCCCATGGCGGGCTTTGACCAGAAGAGCCCCTACCATGCCCATGACGTGCTCGAACACACGGCGCGCGTGTGCGCCGGCGTTGAGGAGTTTGCCGGCGGCGTGCCGCTGCCCGCCCTTCGCTGGGCGGCGCTGCTGCATGACGTGGCAAAGCCCGCCTGCTGGAGCGAGGACGTCTCTGGGCGCGGGCACTTCTTCGGGCACCCCGAGGAGGGCGCCCGCGTGACGCGCTCCGTGATGGAGCGCCTTGCCATCCCGCGCGAGGTCGTGCGCGCCGCGTGCGCGCTCGTGAGCCTCCACGACTTTGAGATTCGAGCTACGGCCCCCTCTCTGCGCAGGATGCTCCTGGAGCTTGAGCGTTGCGCCCCCGGGCAGGCCCGCGAGCTCTCCTTTGCCCTTCTCGACCTCAAGCGGGCCGACGCCGTTGCCAAGGCTCCCCAGTGCATGGGCTATGCGGTTGAGCTTGACGAAATGTCCCGCGTCCTGCGCGCGGAGCTTGCGTGCGGGGGCATCTGGAAGGCGGGCCAGCTTGCCGTGAGCGGGACGGACGTCATCCGCGAGCGCGGCATCGAGCCTGGGCCGGGCGTGGGCATGGTGCTCGCGCAGCTGCTCTCCGCCGTGATGGCGGGGGAGGTGGAGAACGAGCGCGAGGCCCTTCTCGCCTGGCTGCGCTGGTAGGGGCATGTCCCTCTAAAACGTCCGATCGTTGCCCGCACAACATCTCCAAAAAAAGTGCTTGCATGGCCGGAGACATTCCCGTATAGTATTTCTCCGCGCTGAGAGGCGCACGAAGTGGCAAATTGGGACTTCGTCTAGTGGTAGGACAACGGATTCTGGTTCCGTCAGCGGGAGTTCGACTCTCTCAGTCCCAGCCATTTGCCCTTTCAATCGCATAGTGGCCCGTTCGTCTAGCGGTTCAGGACGCCGCCCTCTCAAGGCGGAGATCACCAGTTCGAATCTGGTACGGGCTACCAACGGCCCGTTCGTCTAGCGGTTCAGGACGCCGCCCTCTCAAGGCGGAGATCACCAGTTCGAATCTGGTACGGGCTACCAACAAGACCGCAGGTCAGGGGATGCGTCCTCTGGCCTGTTTTCTTTTGAAGCCTCATCGCTCCTCCTTCGTGGGACACAATCTGGACACAACGGGGACCGGGACACAATCCGGGACGCAATCGCCTTAGACCGCGACCCTGAGAGCTCCTTCCTGCCTTGCCTGCTCGCTCGGCGTTTCGGAGAACAGGCTGCCGATGAGCTGAGCCGCCTGGGCGTCGTTCTCGGGTAGCGCGTGGGCGTAGAGGTTCATCGTCAGGGTTGCCGAGGCGTGGCCGAGCCGGTGCTGGACGGTCTTCATGTCCATGCCGCCGGCGACGAGCTGCGTTGCCTGGGTGTGCCTGAGCTCATGGAACTTCAGGCCCTCGAAACCGTGGGCCTTCGTGAAGGACCGCCACCAGCGCGAGAAGTTCGTCGGGGCGATGAGGCCGCCTTTGTCGTTGCAGCAGACGGGTGTGTCCCTCGTCTGTTCGAGCGACAGAATGGCGAGCTCTTCTCGCTGGAACTGCTTCCACCGCCTCAGGTGCTCGATGGTCTTCTCGTCCACGGCGATGACGCGCTTCCCCGCCTCGGTCTTGGGCTCCTTCACCTCACCGTAGGTCGTGACCGACTGGGTGACGCGGATGGTTCCCCGTGCGAAGCTGATATGGCCCCACGTGAGGCCCAGGACCTCTCCGCGTCGCATACCGGTTGCGAGGCCGATGCGTGCCGCCATGACGTTGCCGATGCTGGACAGGCCTCGCAGGTAGCTCCGCTCCGAGGTGTCGCCGCGCTTCTCCTGCCGTTCCTCGATGGCGTCGCGGGACGCATACGCCTCGTCCTCTGCCTCGTCGATGGTCGCGAGCAGCTGACGTGCCTCAGCGGTGGTGAGGGAGCGGCGGTCCGGTGTGTCGCATCGCGGCGCCTTGACCTTCTCGGCGGGGTTGCGAAGTATGAGGTCGTAATCCACGGCACGCGAGAGGATCTGCTTGAGCAGCTTGTGGATCATGTTCATGGTGGTGCCGCTGCACTTGCCCTTCTCCTCCGTCTTGTCCCAGCGCATCTTCATGTAGAGCCCCTCGATGGTCTGGGCAGTGATGTCGCGAAGCCTGATGGCTCCGATGTAGGAGCACATGTCCTCGATGATGGTGCGCTCCCGGCGCAAGCGCGTCTTGCTGATCTCCGCCGCCGTCTCGCGAGCTTGCTGCCACTGCTCCGCGAACTCGGCGAAGGTCATCTTGTCGGCGTTGGCCGAGAGACCGTTCTCGAGGTCTGCCTTGAGTTGGTCGCGCAGCTTGCAGGCGTCGGACTTGGTTCCCTTGATGTTTCTTGAGACCACGTCGCGCTTGCCGGTGATGGGGTTCGTACCGAGGTCGATGCGGACCTTCCAGTGCTTGGGGGCGTAGCTGGTTCCGTCGGGCTTCTTTACCTCCGTAATGCTTCCGTCTCCTTTTGCCATTACATTCACCTCCTTGGTTGGCGAGCGTCGTGAGCAGGTCTTTTGCTATTCCATCACGCCCCTACGGGGCGGGGTGGGCGATTCTTTGCGCCTCCGCGTACCAGCGCTCGATGGAGGTGCGGTAGTCCTCACCAATTTGGGTGACCGCATCTTCGAGAGGGACACCGGAGGCGTATAGGATATGGGCGGTCTGACGACGGCGCTTGCTCGCGGCTGTCTTGTGTGACTCGCAGCAGTACTCGGCACGGCTTGACGTCGAGCGCGTAATAATCGGTGTGCCACATACGGGACAGAGGGCCACGCGGCCGTCGTATATGGCGTCCTCGACGGTGTCATAGAGAGCGGTTTGCCAGCGAGTGAAGCCGCCGTCATCTTTAGGACGGAAAAAGCCCTGATTCAGCGAGAATAGGGAGTTGATTTCGAAATCCGGTTCGTCGGT
>DXAB01000082.1 GCA_019117265.1 Candidatus Olsenella pullicola | reverse complement strand
TCGAGGCCTGTCCCAAAAACTCTGAGAGGAAGAACCCGTCCCCCCTTTACAGCTCCTAACGGGAAACAGGGGCGAAACACTTCTGTGAGAACCTACGGAAGGCTATGAACCGCTCGCGTCCGCACCGGGAGGACCTCGCATGAGCACCGAGAAAGACATCGACTTCGTCCTGCGTACCGTCGAGAAGCGCGACATCCGCTTCGTGCAGCTGTGGTTCACGGACGTGCTGGGCAACCTCAAGTGCTTCGCCATCTCCCCGGAGGAGCTGGAGGAGGCCTTTGAGGAGGGCATCGGCTTTGACGGCTCCGCCGTTGACGGCTTTGCCTCTCTTGAGGAGTCGGACATGCTGGCCTTCCCGGACCCTGCCACGTTTGCGCTGCTCCCGTGGCGTCCCAAGGAGTCCGGTGTGGCGCGCGTCTTCTGTGACGTGTCCGCCCCCTCGCGCGAGCCCTTTGAGGGCGACCCGCGCCGCTGCCTGCGCAAGGTCTTTGAGAAGGCCGATGAGCAGGGCTTTGTTCCCAACGTGGGTCCCAAGATCGAGTACTTCTACTTTGACAACGACCTCGACCCCGTGCCGCTGGACACCGCCGGCTACTTTGACCTCACTCCGATGGACCGCGCCAACGACCTGCGTCGCATGACCACGCTCACCTTGGAGAAGATGTCCATCCCCGTGCAGTACTCCTATCACGCCGCCGGCCCGTCCCAAAACGGCGTTGAGCTGCGCTTCACCGAGGCCGTGAGCTGCGCGGACAACATCATGACGGCGCGCCTGGTCATCAAGCAGGAGGCCGCCGGCCAGGGCATGTTCGCCTCGTTCATGCCCAAGCCCATCGCGAGCGCCCCGGGCTCGGCGATGTATCTCTACCAGTCCCTTCTCGACCACGAGGGCGAGAACCTCTTCTGGGGTCCCAAGGAGCATCACCCCGCGCACATCTCCGACATCGCACAGCACTACATTGCGGGCATCCTCAAGTACGCCCCGGAGTTCACGCTGGTCACCAACCCCACGGTCAACTCCTACAAGCGCTTTGTCTCCACGGGCGAGGTGCCCACCTACGCCACCTGGGGCCGCCGCAACCGTTCCGCGCTCGTGCGCATTCCCACGCACAAGCCCGGCAAGCACATCGCCACGCGCATCGAGCTGCGCAGCCCCGACCCCACGGCCAACCCGTACCTGGCGCTTGCCGTCACCATTGCGGCCGGACTCAAGGGCATCGAGGAGAAGCTCCCGCTGCCGGAGGAGTCCACGTGCGACACCTTCAACCTGAGCGAGGCCGAGCTCGCCGCAAAGGGAATCTACCGCCTGCCGCGCACCCTCGGCGAGGCCATCGACCGCTTTGAGTCCTCCGAGCTCATGCGCGAGGTCCTCGGCGACCACATCTTCACCTACTTCGTGCGCGAGAAGCGCCGCGAGTGGGAGGAGTTCTGCACCGCCGTCACGGACTGGGAGCGCGAGCACTACTACGGCGGGGTCTAGGCCCGTCAACGGGGGCTGTCCCAAATAAGCGCAAGGGAGCCGCGAGCCGTTGGGCCTGCGGCTCCCCTCCTTTACTGCGCCATGCCGTACCAGGCCGTTCCCTCGTAGCGCCACCCCTGGCGCTTGAGGGCGACGAGCTCGTCGTAGCTTGCGGTGTAGTGATGGGAGCCCGTCTGGGCGTAGGGGTTAAAGAGCCGGTAGAGCCGCACGCCGCGCTCGTCATCCGAGTACCAGCCGATGCCCTCCTGTCGCCAGCCAAGGCTCCCGAGCTGGGCGTACTCGGTCTTGCTCGTGGTGTAGTGGTGGTCACCGCCGCTCACGTAGGGGTTGTAGAGCCGATAGACGGGCGTCTTTGACGAGAGGGGCGCGGTCCACGCCTCGCCCTCCGTGGACCAGCCCAGCCCGACCAGCGCCTCGCCCTCGTCGGCGTCTGCGGTGTAGAGGTGCTCACCGGTGTAGGGGTTGTAGAAGCGCAGCATCGTCATGTCGGTGGGCTCGGGCTCCGGTTCCGGCTCGGGCTCCTCCTCAACCGGCTCATCGGGTTCCGGCTCCTGCTCGGGTTGCTCCTCGGGCTCCCCCTCGGGCTCGCTCTGCGGGTCCTTCTCGCCTTGTTCCTCGCTGGGCTCCTGGACCGCCCCCTCGCTGACGGGAGAGTCTGCAACAGCCTCGTCCGCACGGGCGGGCAGGGGTGAGCCTGCGGCAAGCGCCAGGGCGGTGACAAGCGCAACGGCGAGAAGTGCGGCGTGCTTTCCTGCATATCCCATGCGCGTCATGGCGTACCCTCCTGTGACAATGTTGGCCTCTCTCACCATACGCGCGGGCGTCACGTTTTGACCCTGCGCTTCTCCGTGCGGCGTAGATTTGGCGGTAGCCAGCGCGGGGGCACGGAGCGCATGCTGAAAGTTGCCACAGTGGTCAAATATGCAATTTTCTTCTCGAAGTATGCAAAAAACCGCAACCTTGAGGACGAGTATGCAGACCAGCGGGTTCTCGCGCGCAAAATCATGTCAATCTTGTTAAGAAAGCCAAAGGCGCGGGGCTTATGAGGGCAAATGAACCAAACTAGCTCCTTGGCGACAGGCGAGGCTGCGGCCTCGACACGGGGAAGACCCCGTGCCCTCTGTCGGGAAAGGGCGTGACCACGCGCCAAAGCACTGGGGGAAGGAACCCTATCATGAAGCTCTCCAGCCGGATTGCGGGCGGCCTTGCGGTTGCCTGCGCACTCGCCGTGACGATCGCGGGATGCAGCGGGGGAGGGCAGACCAGCACCCCCGCCTCTGACAACACCTCCGAGGCGTCCTACACCCTCGTCACCGATGGCACCATCACCGTTGCCTCCGACCTGGCCAACGCCCCGCTCGACTTTGTTGACGAGAACACCGGCGAGGCCCAGGGCTTTGAGATCGACCTCATCAACGCCGTGGCCGACAAGCTCGGCCTAGAGTGCGAGGTCCTGCCCGCGATGAAGTTTGACACCATCGTCCCGCTCATCGAGCAGGGCGGCAAGGCCGACGTGGGCGTCTCCAACATCACCATCACGGACGCCCGCATGGAGCAGGTGGACTTCACCGACTCCTACATGGACTCCAACCAGGGCCTCGTGACGCTTGCGGCAAACGCGGACGTGACCGAGGACGACCTCAACGTCGAGGGCACCAAGATCGCCGTCCAGGCGGGCACGACCGGTGCCTCCTGGGCCGAGGAGAACCTGCCCAACGCGGAGATCGTTGCGCTTGACGACCCGGTAGTCGCGATCACCGGCGTGCAGACCGGCCTCTACTCCGCCGCGGTGGCGGACCTGCCCGTGATGACCTACCTCTGCTCCAGCTCGTTCACCGACTGCCAGGTGGCCATCGAGATCCCCACGGGCGAGCAGTACGGCATTGCCGTCAACAAGGACAACCCCGGCCTCACCGAGGCCATCAACGGCGCCCTGGCCGAGCTCGAGGAGGAGGGCTACATCTCCGAGCTCGAGGTCAAGTGGCTCGGCGCCGAGCTCTAGCAGTAAGCGTGCAAAGGGGACAGGTACCTTTGCACATCACAATGGGAGGAAATGAAATGTCCAGCATGACCCGTCGCAACTTCGTCGCAACCCTCGGCGCCGCCGGCGCGCTCGCCCTCGCCGGCTGCGGCTCCGAGCAGCCCGCCGAGAGCACCACCGACCAGACCACCGACCAGACCACCGACCAGACCGCCGAGGAGGCCTCCTACACCCTCGTGAAGGAGGGCGTGCTCACCAACGTGGCCGAGCTCGGCTTCTCGCCCTTCGAGTACATCGACGAGGACGGCAACACCGTGGGCTTTGACGTGGACCTCTCCAACGCCATCG
>DXAB01000081.1 GCA_019117265.1 Candidatus Olsenella pullicola | reverse complement strand
CCTACTGGGCGGCGACGACCTTGGCCCAGTCGGCGTCGAAGCTGGCCATGCCCTGGTCGGTGAGCGGGTGCTTGAGGCACTTCTTGAGCGCGCCGAAGGGCACGGTGGCGATGTCGGCGCCCATGAGGGCGGCCTGGGTCACGTGATTGGGCGTACGCACGGAGGCGGTGATGATCTCCACCTGGTCGTCGACGTTCTTGCCGGACCAGTCGTAGTTGCCGATGCAGGTCACAACGTCGGCGAGCTGGGAGATGCCGTCCTCGGCGATGTCGTCGAAGCGCCCCACGAACGGGCTGATGTAGCGGGCGCCCGCGTTGGCGGCGAGGAGCGCCTGCGGCGCCGAGAAGACCAGCGTCATGTTGATGCGGACGCCCTCGGAGGCGAGCTGGTGCGTCGCGGCGAGCGCCTCGGCGCAGATCGGGAGCTTCACCACGATGTTGGGGGCGAGCGCGGAGAGGCGCCGACCGTCGGCGATCATGTCCTCGGTGGTCTTGGCCTGGGACTCGGCGGAGACGGGCAGGCCCTCGCAGAGCTCGGCGATCTTGAGCATGTGATTCTCAAAGTCGGCGAGCTTGCCGCCCGTGCGCGCGTAGAGCGTCGGGTTGGTGGTGACGCCGGCGAGGCATCCCCACGACAGGGCCTCGCGGATCTCGTCGAGGTCGGCGGTGTCGATGAAGAACTTCATGTCGAGCTCCCTTCAGGCGTGGGTCTTATGACAGGTTGCCCTGTCACCTTTGTCATGATGACAGTTTACCCTGTCACCTTTGTCAGGCTAGGCGCGGGCTTCGAGCCATGCGACGAGCTTCTGCCTGATCTCGTCCTTGTCCACGATGTTGGTGATTCCCACCGAGCTCGGGACGCGCGGGTCCGCCTCGAGCTCGCCCACAAGGTCTGTCATGGTGATGACGAGGTCCCCGTCAAACTCGGCAAGCTCGTCCACGCCGCCGTGGCGCGTCTTGATGGGAAGCCCCTCCTCGGCAATGACCTGCTTGCACTTGGCCTCGAGCATCATCGAGGAGCCAATTCCCGCCCGGCAGCAGACGAGCGCGCGATACGTCTTTGGCATCAGAGTCTCCCTTCCTTGGACTTGACGAGCTCGACGACCTCCGCCGGCGTCTTGGCACGATCGAGCTGCGCAAAGAAGTCGGCATCGGACAAAATCTCAACGAGGGACTGCAGCGCCCCGAGATGACCGTCGTCATCGGTTGCCGAGAGGGGAAAGAGGTAGCGCACCGGGTCGTTTGCGCTACCAAACTCAACGGACTCCTTCAGCGTGACGACGCCCACCGCCGACTCGAGCGCGCCGCACTCGGGACGTGCGTGGGGCAGCGCCACGTGCGGCGCGATGACAATGTAGGGACCGAGGTCCTTCACGCCGGCAATGATGTCCTCAACGTAGTCGGGCGTGATCTTCTTGGCATCGAGCAGCGGCCTCGTGGCCTTTGTGACGGCGTCCTCCCAGTCGCTCGCCTCGACGCCCAGTTGGACAAACCCCTCATCGAGAAGATCGCTCAGCATGTCGCTCGCCCCGTCTCTTTCGCCGCGCGCACGGCGCGGGCCCGTGGCCACCATCCTGATAGTGTGTCATGAATCGGCATGGCGGGCGGCGACTTCCGCCAGCGGTCGGTCAGCCGGTAATCTGATGGAACCCCTCGCCAAAGGCCTCGTGCACCTCGGATATGATCACGATGGCCTCCGGGTCGCACACGGCCACGATCTGCTTGAGGCGCATCGCCTCGGAGCGGCCGAGCACGCAGAGAAGGACGGGACGCTCCTTGCCGCTCCAGACGCCGCGCGCCTGGAGCTCGGTGCAGCCGCGATTGAGCGTGTAGAGAATCTCGTTGGCAATCTCGGCGTGCTTCTCGGAGATGATGTAGGCCGCGCGGGCGGAGCGCGGACCGTCAACCACGGCATCGATCACCTTGCCGCTGATGAACATTGCCACGGCTGCGTAGAGTGCCTGTTCGATGGAGAAGACCGTGGCGGAGAAGGCGATGATGACGCCGTCCACGATGATGACCGCAACGCCCACGGGGATGCCCGTCCTGCTGGAGAGCGCCTGGGCGACGATGTCAGTGCCGCCGGTGTTGCCACCGGTGCGAAACACCAGGCCAAGGCCTATACCCGTGATGACACCGCCCCAGAGGGCACACAGAAGGAGGTCGTTCTCTCCGCCCAAGACGGGAAGAACGGGCACGAGGGCATCCGTGAGCACGCCGCACGCGATGATGCCGCCCACGGTGCGCACGATGTAGCCCCTGTCGCCCGAGCGCACGACAAACGCCATGAGCAGGGCGTTCATGACGATGGTCTGAAGGCCCACGGGCAACGTGAGCCCCATGGACTCGGCGATGGCGGAAAAGACCGTCGCCAGGCCCGTTACACCACCCGCGGCAAGGCCATAGGGAATCTCAAAGCAGTCCACGCCCACGGCAAAGAGGGCGGAGCCCACCACGATGAGGAGGGCGTCGCGCACGACGACGCGCCAGGGCACGCGACTCACGAGTCCTGTCCTCCCCCAACGACCCAGCGGTGGTAGCCGACAATAAAGGGGTCAAGGTCCCCGTCATCCAGGACCGAGCCCACGTTGCCCGTCTCCACGCCCGTGCGCAGGTCCTTGACGAGCTGGTACGGATAAAGGACGTAGCTTCTGATCTGGTTGCCAAAGCCGATGTCGTGCTTGGGGCCGCGCAGCTCGTCGAGCTCCTCGGCGCGACGCGCGAGTTCCATCTCGTAGAGGCGGCTCCTGAGCACGCTCATGGCAAACGCCTTGTTCTGGAGCTGGCTGCGCTCGTTTTGGCAGGTGACCACGATGCCCGTGGGCAGGTGCGTGATGCGCACGGCGGAGTCTGTGGTGTTGACGCCCTGACCACCGTGGCCGGAGGCATGGTAGACGTCGATGCGCAGGTCATTGGGGTCAATCTCGACCTCAACGTCATCGGGGAGCACGGGGAGCACCTCAACGCCGGCAAACGTGGTCTGGCGGCGCTTCTTGGCATCGGTGGGAGAGATGCGCACCAGGCGGTGAACGCCCTGCTCGGCACGCAGCATCCCGTAGGCGTTTCTCCCGCTCACGGTAAAGGTGGCGCGGTCGAGGCCAATGACCTCGCCGGGCTCGGCGTCGTTGACGGTGACCTTCCAGCCGCGGAGCTCGCAGTAGCGCTGATACATGCGGAAGAGCATCTCGCACCAGTCCTGGGCCTCAAGGCCGCCCTGCCCCGGCGTCACGGTGACGATTGCGTCGCCGTGGTCGAGCTCGTCCGTAAACCAGCTCGAGAGCTCCAGCTCGGAGAGGTCGTGCTCGAGCGACGTCGCTAGGTTTGCCGCCTCGGCAAGAAGATCCTCGTCGCCGGTCTCGTCCGCCAGCTCAAGGGCGGCGGAGGCGTCCTCGAGCTTCTCGCGCGCCGACTCGATGCCGCCCACGCCGTCTCGAGCGGCGGAGAGCTGCTCCATGACGGCGCGCGCGTCCCCTGCGTTGTCCCAGAAGCCCGGCTCGGCACTCTTTGCCTCGAGCTCGGAGACCTTGCCCCTGAGCTCCTCAATATGGAGGTATCCCTCAACCTCGTCGAGCCTCCTGGCCAGAGCGTCGAGGTCGGGCCTGCTCGTGTCCGCCATCTATCGGTTCCTGCCGTGGCAGTTCTTGAACTTCTTCCCGCTGCCGCAGGGACAGGGGTCATTGCGCCCCACGCCCACGTAGGGATCGGGGTCGTCCGCCTTTCGGTACGTGCGCGGCTTGGACGCGCCGGGGGCGTTACCCCGGGAAGGTGCCCCAACGGCGCCGGGTCTCGCAACGGCAGCGGGGGCGCGGCGGGTGCCCTGGTCACCATCCACCTCGGCAGGGCCGGAGTACTGGGCGCCGCGCAGCTCGGAGGGCTCCTCCTCGGCCGGCGCCGGGGCAGCGGGCCTCACCACGATCTCAAGGCGCAGGATGGTGCGAAGGAAGTCCTCGTACATGGTGTTGACGAGCTCGGCAAAGGCCGCATAGGCCTCGGTCTTGTACTCGACGAGCGGGTCGCGCTGGCCAAAGCCGCGCAGGCCAATGCCGGTCTTGAGGTAGTCCATCTCCTGGAGGTACGCCATCCAGCGCGTGTCGATGACACGCAGCATGACCTGTGCGGAGAGCATGTGCATGGGCTCCGCGCCAATGCGCTCGGCCTTCTCGGCAAAGCAGCCGTCGACAAACTCCCTGACCGTCTCCACGACGTCGCCCTCGTCCTGGCCGTCCTCAACGCCCGGGACGTCCTTGCGGCCGGTGAGCTCCTGGAGCCACCGCTCGAGCCCGCGGACGTCCCAGTCCGCCTGCTTTGAGCCCTCCGGGCAGAACTCGGCAACCTCGCGCTGCACCGTGTCGAAGGTCACCTCGCCGATGTGCTCCATGAGGTCCTTGCCGTCGAGAATCTTGTTGCGCTCCTCGTAGATGACCTGGCGCTGGGTGTTCATGACGTTGTCGTAGTCGAGGACGTTCTTTCGCATGGCGAAGTTGATCTCCTCGATCTTGCGCTGTGCGCTCTCGACGGCCTTCGTGACCATCTTGGCCTGAATGGGCATGTCGTCGGGCATGTCGTAGCGCTGCATCATCGCGGAGATCTTGTCCATGCGGTCCCCGCCAAAGAGGCGCATGAGGTCATCCTCAAGAGAGAGGTAGAACTGGGTCTCGCCGGGATCGCCCTGACGACCGGAGCGGCCGCGGAGCTGGTTGTCAATACGGCGGCTCTCGTGGCGCTCGGTGCCGATGACGCACAGCCCGCCCGCATCGATGACGTGGCGCTTCTCTACCTCGCAGCGCTCCTTGGCGCGAGCGAGCGCAGCGGCATGCTCCTCGGCGATGGACGCCAGCGTCTCCGGCTCGATCTCTATCCCCTGCCTGGCAAGCTCGGACGCCTTGAGGCGCGCGGGGTCGCCCGCGGCAAGGACGCGGCGCACCACGTCTCGCTCAATGCCAAAGTCGAGCTCGAGCACGGCCTCCTCGGCAAGCTCCTCGGGGTTGCCGCCGAGCAGGATGTCCGTGCCACGGCCGGCCATGTTCGTCGCGATGGTGACGGCGCCCTCGCGGCCCGCCTGGGCAACGATCTGCGCCTCGCGCTCGTGATACTTGGCATTGAGGACGTTGTGCTTGATGCCGCGCTTGTCGAGAATGCGCGAGAGCTTCTCGGAGTTCTCGATGGAGACGGTGCCCACCAGGCACGGCTGGCCCTTGGCGTGGCGCTCCGCGACGTCATCGGCCACGGCCTTGAACTTGGACTCGATGGTGCGGTAGACAAGATCGTCGTGGTCCCGTCGGATAACCGGCTTGTTGGGCGGGATGACCTGCACCGGGATGTGATAGACCTCCCTGAACTCCGCGTCCTCCGTCATGGCCGTACCCGTCATGCCTGCGAGCTTGTCATACATGAGGAAGTAGTTCTGGAGCGTAATGGTGGCGAGGGTCTGGTTCTCCTCGCGGACGATCACGCCTTCCTTCGCCTCGATGGCCTGGTGCAGGCCCTCGGAGTAGCGCCTTCCCTCCATGATGCGGCCGGTGAACTCGTCGACGATCTTGACCTCGCCGTCCACGACCACGTACTGCTGGTCGCGATGGAACATGTACTCGGCCTTGAGCGCCTGCTGGAGGTGGTTTACCAGCTGGCCGGACACGTCGCCATAGATGTCATCGATCCCAAGGGCGCGCTCCACCTTCTCCAGGCCCTCGTCAGTGGTGGCGATGGTGTGCTTGGCCTCGTCCATCTCGAAGTCGACCTCGGGAATGAGTCCGCGCACCGCGCGGGCGAAGTCCTTGTAGGTGGCGGCAGACTTGCTGCCGGCGCCGGAGATGATGAGCGGGGTCCTCGCCTCGTCGATGAGGATGGAGTCCGCCTCGTCCACGATGGCGTAGTGGTGCCCGCGCTGCACGCGCATGCTCGCCCGCGTGACCATGTTGTCGCGCAGGTAGTCAAAGCCAAACTCGGAGTTGGTGCCATAGGTCACGTCGGCCTCGTACGCGGGCTTCTTGAGCGGGAGGCGCATGCCGTTCTGGATCAGGCCCACGGACATGCCCAGGAAGCGATAGATCTGGCCCATCCACTCGCTGTCGCGCTTGGCGAGGTAGTCGTTGACGGTGACGATGTGGACGCCCTTGCCGGGGATGGCGTTGAGGTAGCCGGCGAGGGTCGAGACGAGCGTCTTGCCCTCGCCCGTCTTCATCTCGGCGATGGTGCCGCGATGCAGCGCGATGCCGCCGATGACCTGCACGTCAAAGTGGCGCAGGCCCGTCGTTCTCACCGATGCCTCGCGGACAGCCGCAAACGCGTCGGGAAGCAGCTGGTCGAGGGTCTCTCCCGCAGCGTAGCGCTCGCGAAATCCCGTCGTGACCGCGTGGAGCTCATCGTCCGACATGGCCTGGTACTTGGGCTCGAGCTCGTTCACCTGCGCGGTGATGCGCTCATATTCCTTGAGCTCCTTGTCCGAGCCCAGAGAGAGGAGTTTGGAGAGAAAGTTAGCCATCGGTCTTCCTTCTGCCGTTGTCATGCTATGCCGACAGGGGCACTCAACTTCAACACTCTACTCGTAGCCACTGGCGATAAGGACCGCGCGGTGAGGTCTCACCAAAACCGCAACTGAGCCCGGAAAGCCCGGCGGCACGCCTACTCCGCCCCCATCTCTCCCAGGAGCCTCTCAGAGGGACCGCCCGCGCCCAGACGGCGGAGCCTGGCGCAATGGCGGCGAAAATGGCGCTCGGCCTCAAGCGCTCTCCCCCCAGCCTTGAGCGCGCGCACGAGCGTGAGAATGGCGTCCTCCCTCAGCTCGTTCGAGGAGAGGGCGTTTGAGGCGAGGCGCGCGGCCGTGCGCTCCTGCCCCATCTCGAGCGCAGCCTCGGCGCCGGCGACCATCGCGTCCGCATAGAGCTCCCTGAGCTCGTCCCTCAGCCTGGAAACAAATCCCGTCGAATCGTCGGCGGGAACATAGAGGTCCCCCGCGTAGAGACCCTCCGCCCGGCGCGCCATCTCAAGGGCCCGCATGGGGTCTGAGGCGTCCGAGGCCTCCCGCGCAAAGGCCCTGAAGAGGTCGACGTCGCACCTGACGAGGCCCATATCCAGCGATATCTCCCTGCTCGAGCGACTTGTGACAAACGGGTCGAGCCCCGGCTCAATCTCGGTGATCGCCGACCTGAGGGCACTTGTCGCCTGATAGGCCTTGTTGAAGCCCGTGACGTAGTCCTTGCCCGGCCAGACCTGGTCCACAAGCTGAAAGCGCTTAGCGCTGCCGCCGCGCTGCAGCACAAGGTACTCGAGAAGGGCCTTCGCGTTTCTTCGCTCGAGCTTCCAGTCCGGGATGCGAACCCCTCGCACGAAGACCGCGCAGCCGCCGAGCAGCGTCACGTCGATGGGGGCCTTGGTGTCGCCCGGGAGCGGGCTGCCCAGGGCGCCCGCGAGCGCCGCGGAAAGGGAGCGCTCGTCCTCCGCGACGCGTGCCCGTGCGGGACTCGCCGTCATTCCCGAGAGGGCACGCTTCCACGAGGAGGGAAGACAGCGCCTCATCAGCGGGGAGAACGAGCCCATGCCATAGCACAGGACCCCCAGGAGCCAGAGCTCGTTTCTCGGGGCAGACACCTCGATCTCATCGCTCACGAGAGCGCCGTCGTCGAGCGCCATGGCACAAAGGGCGACGGAGCAGACGCGCGCAAGGCCGTCGCCGCCCCTTTCGAGCCCCTCGGGGGAGACGCGCTCCCCCAGCATGAAGCCCGCCACGGCCCTCAGCAGACGCGCGACCCTCCCCAGGTACGTGAGGCCCTCCCCCACTGCCCGGTCTGCCGCGAGCTGGGACCTCACGGCGGCCCTCGCGAGGGTCTTGCCCCGCAGATCGCAGATGCAGCCGGCAAGAAGCGCCACCACCCAGACAAGTACGTCCCCCTGCCGCTCGGCGCTCGCCGCGAGGGCCTCGGCATCCGTCGAGGCACGCGGGCTCCCCTCAAGCGCCTCACGGACCACCGATGCGAGGGCGGGGTAGCCGGCAAGCCCCGAGAGCTCGGACGCCTCAAGCGGCGAGGGCTCTGCGGCAGAGGCGGCATCCTCCCCCACGTCGCCCATCAGGAGCTGGGCCGTCTCGATGTCCAAATCGAGAAGCGCCCCCGAGAGCGTTCGTCCGCACTCCCCCTTGGGATGGGCAACGAGAATCCTCAGGGCATCGTCGTACCGCCCCTCAGCCATCAGGACAAAGGCCTCCCGATGCAGGCGGAGCCTATGGACCAGGGAGCTCTCGCCCACCGAGGTCTCAGCGTCTCTCGTCCACGACCCCTTCAGCAATCGACGCGCCTCAACAAACAACAGGGCCGCATCAACCCCCGAGGGATTGGCGGGGCGCAGAACCTCGTCAACATCAAATCGCCTGGCAGAGACAGCTTCTGCCGCAAGCTCCAGAGACTCAAGCGCCAGGGGCGCGCGGCCGCCTATCAGCCGCTCGTGCGAGACGGCCCTTCTCACGAGGGCGACCTCAGAGACGTCAATGAATTCCGCGCCGTGCTCCGCCACCATGCTAAGCGCTCTTTCGGAAGGTGCCATCTTGCAGAGAATCGCGGCGCGGGCGTAGTTTCCGCGCGTCATGAGAAGGCGGACGGCGGCGAGAAGAACCTCAGCATGCTCATGACAGGCAGTGCTCAGGCGGGGTACGGTTGCCATGGAGGCAAGATGGGCATCAGATCCAAGACAGGAAAAGCAGTCAAGCCCCGAGGATATCCCGAGCACGGGAACCTCCGAGCGAAGGATCGCGAACAGCTCGTCAGGAGAGCGCCCCACCACGCGACGCACGTCATCGCTCGTCCCGGAGCCAAGAAGAAGCATCGCGAGGCGCACCTCAAGCTCCTCGTCGGAAAGACCCCTGCGGACCGCTTGCCCCACAAGCGTCGCCAGCGCGTCAAAATAGGCTTGAGGCGGGGCACCGGAGACGCCCAGGGCAAACCGAGCGTCACCCAGGGAGCGAAGGAGCGAGGGGATGCCCCTGGTGAGCGCGCGGAGCTCCTGAGGACAACGAGAGCGGGAGATCTCGGAGAATCCGAGCGCGAGCAGATCCGATGTCCAGACAACTCGATACTCGGGAAGCCCCTCAAGAAGCTGGCGAGCGTCTGGCGCAAGCGTAAGAACGACGGAGGCACCCCGCCCGGCCACCTTCTCAAGGGCCCCAACAAATCGCGCAACCTCGCGCTCATCCAGCGAGGGAACGTTTTCCAAAGCGACGAGCGTTCGAGTGCCCGGCTTGACCGAGTCCCTGGCAAGACGCGAGACGGCGCGCACCGCCTTGTCAGGCCCGTAGGTGCGAAGCTCACGGGAGAAGATCGTGAAGCCGCGTTGCTTGGCTCCGGAGATGACCTCAGACACAAGGTCGTGGCGACCCATTCCCGGCTCTGCGCAAATGGCCACGAAATACTGGCCATCTTCGGACGAGCCGTCGAGAAGGGCGGCCGGCGAGGCAGAAAGCTCCGCTTCGTGAACGGCGAGCGCGTCGTTAGACATCATAGGAACCACTCCATTCCTGAGCTGCCGGGCATGACGAGTGCGTCCTACAATAACATTCTGAGAAGTCTGTAAAGCTATATTTCGGTGAGTGAAGCTATTATTTTATGAAGTTTGGTGATAGATAACAGTATGACAAGCGGTTGAGGCGCACCGGATGTGACCAAAGATGACTCAGCCTGACCAAAGGTGACCAAAACAAGAAATGGGGCATGCCAGCAGCCTGGCATGCCCCATTCAATGGTGCTTCTACGGCAAAATGCCCCTTGTTGGTCAGCGACGTCCTGCTCTCCCACGGACTGACTCCGCAGTACCATCGGCGCTCGGGGGCTTAACTTCCGGGTTCGGAATGGGACCGGGTGTGCCTCCCCTGCCATGG
>DXAB01000080.1 GCA_019117265.1 Candidatus Olsenella pullicola | reverse complement strand
CGCAGGCGCGCGAAGCGTCGTACTCATTCATGCGGGCTTGGCATACGGCACGCTGAGTTTGGGCCCGTGGACGCCTATGGCATCGGCCTTCCGCTCGGCTCCGATGGTGTCGACTTTGTGAACGCATGGCTCCAGCGCCTTGAGGACGAGGGACTCTGGGCCGAGCTCTGGCAGCTCTGCATCGGTGATCGTGCCGGCGTTGACAGCGTCCCCAACCCGCCCGCCATCGGCGCATGATGAAAAGCGACCGTCACGTTTCATCATGAGGAGGTGTGATGGGGCTTTCTGAGCTGCTCTCAACGTATGGCGACAAGTACCTGCAGGGGCTTCTCGCCACCTGGTCGATGACGGCGGTGTCGTTTGTCTTCGTGATGGCGCTCGCCGTGCTCGTTACGGTGGCGCGCGTCTCCCCGTATCGGCCGCTGCGCCTGGTGGGTGACCTCTACGTGCAGGTCTTTCGCAACATCCCCGGCGTGGCGCTGCTCATCATCGTTGCCTACGCCCTGCCCGAGCTCCGCATCGTGCTCGACTGGCGCACCTGCGTCATCGTGACCACCGTCCTTCTGGGCTCTGCGTTTGGCTCCGAGAACTTCATGAGCGGCATCAACACCATCGGCGTAGGGCAGATCGAGGCGGCGCGCTCGCTCGGCCTCTCCTTCACGCAGATCGTTCGCAAGATCGTGATCCCCCAGGCACTGAGAACCACGGTGCTCCCCATGACCAACCTGCTCATCGCCGTCATGCTCACCACGGCCCTGGGCTCTCAGGTGCCGCTCAACCCGCAGGAGCTCACTGGTGTGGTCTCCTACGTCAACACGCGCGCGACGGGAGGCGTTCTGGCGTTTCTCGTCTCGGCTCTTGGCTACGTCCTCACTGCCCTGGTCATCTCGTTTGTGGGCAACCGCCTGGATAGGAGGGTGAGAATTCTTAGATGAGCAGCCCAACCCCCGCGCTCTCCATGCGAGACGCCCTCTACGAGGCACCAGGCCCCCGCACTCGCCGCAGGGTGCGCATCGGCACGGCAATCACGGCCGTCGTCGCGCTTCTTGGCATCGCGGCCATTGTCCGGCAGTTCTACGTGACGGGGCAGCTCGCCCCGCGCTACTGGTCGCTCTTCCTGCAGTGGACCACGTGGCGCTTCTTGGGGCAGGGGCTTCTCGGCACCGTTTCCGTGGCCCTCACGGCAGGCGCCATATCGCTCGTGCTGGGATTGCTCCTTATGCTCGGCCGCACGAGCGGCGTCCGCCCGCTTGCCGCGCTCTGTCGCGTGGTCACGGACTTCTTCCGTGGCGTCCCGAGCCTGCTTCTCATCTATTTCTTCTTCTTTGTGCCGGCTCAGCTGGGGCTCAAGATGCCCCCGTTCTGGATGCTCACGCTGCCGGTTGCGCTTGCGGCGGCGGGGGTTCTCACGGAGGTCTTTCGCGCGGGCGTGAACGCCGTGCCCAAGGGGCAGGTGGAGGCGGCGCTCTCCATTGGCCTCTCGCCGGCGCAGACCATGCGTAAGATCGTGCTGCCTCAGGCGGTGCGCTACGTCATACCCTCGCTCATCGCGCAGCTCGTCGTGGTGGTCAAGGACACCACGGTTGCCTACGTGGTGAGCTTTCCCGACCTCATGCAGAACGCGCGCGTCCTCATCACGAGCTACGACGCGCTCGTCTCGATGTACCTCGTAATCGCGCTCGTCTACATCCTCATCAACTTTGCCATCAACAAGGCGGCGGTCTACGTCTCGCGCAGGACCGGCGCCAAGATCATCCGCTAGGGAACGGAGAACCATGTCCAAGACAGACGCCGTCGAGAAGAGCGGGCGGGACGTTCCCGTGATCGAGCTTCGTCACGTGGACAAGCACTACGGCAACCTGCACGTCCTGCGCGACGTCAGCCTCAAGGTCAAGAAGGGCGAGGTCGTGGTGGTCATTGGCCCCTCGGGCTCCGGCAAGTCCACGATGTGCCGCACCATCAACCGTCTGGAGACCATCGATTCCGGCGATATTCTCATCGAGGGCGAGCCGCTGCCGCAGGAGGGGCGCGAGCTTGCGCGCATGCGAGCCGAGCTGGGCATGGTCTTCCAGCAGTTCAACCTCTTCGCGCACCTGAGCGTCCTCGACAACGTGACGCTTGGCCCGTGCGAGGTGCTGGGCCTTCCTAAGGATGAGGCCGAGGCGCGCGCGATGGAGCTTCTTGAGCGCGTGGGCGTGGGCGAGCAGGCGCACAAGGTTCCCGCGCAGCTCTCCGGCGGCCAGCAGCAGCGTGCCGCAATCGCGCGCTCGCTCGCCATGCGTCCCAAGGCAATGATGTTTGACGAGCCCACGAGCGCCCTTGACCCCGAGATGATCAACGAGGTTCTCGATGTCATGGTGGAGCTCGCACGCGGTGGCATGACGATGGTCGTGGTGACGCACGAGATGGGATTTGCGCGCCGCGTGGCGAGCCGCGTCATCTTCATGGCCGAGGGACAGATCGTGGAAGAGGGCTCTCCGGACGAGTTCTTCAACCATCCCAAGACGCAGCGTGCGCGCGATTTTCTCGACTCCATCAGGGGGCACTAGCCATGGCGAGAAGACCGGTCATCCTCGTTGCCCCGCGCTGGATGCCCGAGTCCATGCGCGGGGAGGAGCGCGTGGCCCCGCTGGAGGCGATTGCGGACTGCTTTGTGGACGCGATACTTGCCGCCGGCGGCCTGCCGCTCACGATGGCGATCACCACCGACGAGGATGTGATCGATGCCTACGTTGACATGGCCGACGGCGTTGCCGTGCCGGGCGGGCCGGACGTCAATCCCGCGCGATGGGGGAGCACCATACCGTATGACCCCGCCCTTCTCTGCGAGCAGCGCGACGCCTTTGAGTTCCCGCTCGTGCGACGCGCCCTTGAGCGGGACGTACCGCTCTTCACGACGTGCAGGGGGACGCAGCTGCTCAACGTGGCTCTTGGCGGGACGCTCTGCGTGGACGTGCCAAGCCTGGGCGCGCGCGAGGGCATGGCGCAGTGGCGCCACGTGGGAATCCTCAACGGCCCCGCGCATCCCATCGAGGTGGAGGAGGGGTCGCTCCTGCAGCGCGCTCTC
>DXAB01000079.1 GCA_019117265.1 Candidatus Olsenella pullicola | reverse complement strand
CACCGCGGTGTTGAGGACCACGTTGGGGTCGGAGAGGTTCTGCTGGCTGCCGCACATGCGGAACTCAAACTTGTTGCCCGTGAAGGCAAAGGGCGAGGTGCGGTTGCGGTCGGTGGAGTCGCGCAGCAGGTCGGGCAGGGCAGGAACGCCCAGGTCCATGCGCTCGGCCTCGTGGACCTCCGGCTCCTCCTTGTTGATCAGGGCCTCCACGATGGCGTGGAGCTGGTCGCCCAGAAAGACCGAGATGATCGCCGGCGGTGCCTCGTTCGCGCCGAGACGGTGGTCGTTGCCGGCAGAGGCAACGCTGGCGCGCAGCAGGTCGGCGTGCTCGTCCACGGCGGCCACGAGCGCGGCGAGAAACACCAGGAACTGCAGGTTCTCGGAGGGCACCGCGCCGGGCTCAAGCAGGTTCTTGCCGTCGGCGCAGATCGACCAGTTGTTGTGCTTGCCGGAGCCGTTGACGTACTCGAAGGGCTTCTCGTGCTCGAGGCAGGCAAGGCCGTGGCGCGTGGCCATAAGCTTGAGCTTCTCCATGGTGAGGAGGTTGTCGTCGATGGCGAGCGACCCCTGCTCAAAGATCGGCGCGAGCTCGTGCTGGGACGGGGCGACCTCGTTGTGCTTGGTCTTCACGGGGATGCCGAGCTTCCAGAGCTCGTCGTCGACCTCCTTCATGAAGTCGTTGACGGTGGGACGGATGGCACCGAAGTAATGCTCCTCGAGCTCCTGGCCCTTGACCGGCTCGCAGCCAAAAAGCGTGCGCCCGCAGTAGATGAGGTCGGGGCGCCTCTCGTAGTCCTCCTCGCGCACGAGGAAGTACTCCTGCTCGGGGCCGATCGTGGTGAAGACGCGCTTGGGCTTGCGGCCAAAGAGGGCCAGCACGCGCTTGGCCTGCGTCTCGAGGGCCACCTGCGAGCGCAGAAGCGGCGTCTTCTTGTCGAGCGCCTCACCGGTGTAGGAGACGAAGGCCGTGGGGATGCAGAGCACCTCGTCCTTGATGAAGGCAGGGCTCGTGGGGTCCCAGGCGGTGTAGCCGCGCGCCTCGAAGGTGGCGCGCAGGCCGCCGCTCGGGAACGAGGACGCGTCGGGCTCGCCCTGGACGAGCTCCTTGCCCGAGAAGGACATGAGGATCGTGCCGTCGTTGATGGGGGTCAGGAAGCTGTCGTGCTTCTCTGAGGTGATGCCGGTGAGCGGCTGGAACCAGTGCGCAAAGTGCGTGGCGCCCTTCTCGAGCGCCCACTCCTTCATCGCGTGCGCGACCTCGTTGGCGATGTCGAGGTCGAGCGGCTTGCCGTCGTCTATGACCTGACGGAGCTCCTTGTACGTAGGCTTGGGGAGCCGCTCCTGCATCACGGCGTCCGTGAAGAGCAGGCTGCCGTACTCCTGTGAGACCCTATCCTTGCCCATGTGCGCCCTTTCTCCTTGGCGTTGTGGCTTACGGTCGAATACTGTACGGAGACATTGTTTCACAGCCGTTGCGCTCGCGTGAAGCACGCGATGAGGTTTGATTGCAACTTCAGGGCCATTTCATGGCGAGAAGGGCATGGGGACGCGGGCTCACAGCCATACGAGCTCGGTGGGACCATCCTCGGGTGGCTCCTCCTCGCGCGCGTCCCCCGAGGCCCACTCCAACGACTCCTCGAGCCACCTGCGCGGCGGCTCGGCCGGCTCAAAGGGCACCTCCCGCCCGTCCTCGAGCCAGATGACCTCCGGGAGGCTCTTCTCGCCCATCCTAGGCCCCAGCGCCGCCGCCACCTCGCCGGCACAGGCCATCGCGTCAGCGATGGCGCTCACCACGAGCGTGGAGCCGGTGCGCGCGTCTCCGGCAAGGAACACGGGCGTCTCCCCCGCCGTCCTTCCGCGGTGCGTGTCGGGCTCGCACGTGGGCAGGCCCCGCTCCCCCACCTCCACGCCCAGCGCGTCGAGCACGTCGCGCTCCGGGCCCACAAAGCCGCAGGCCACGAGCACGAGCTGCGCGTGAATCTCCCGCTCGGAGCCGGCCAGGCGCTCGGGCCGGCCGCCTGACCAGTCGAGGTCGGCAACGCGCAGGCCGCGCACCCTCCCGTCCCTGCCGAGAAGGACCTCAAGGGTGTCCACGCCCCACGAGCGGACCTCCCCGCCCACGAGCTCGATGGCCTCCTGCTGGCCGTAGTCGGTCTTGAGCGTGGCGGGCCACTCGGGCCAGCGCGTGACGCCGGGCCCGGGCTCGGCAGGGCGCGGCAGGAACTCGAGCTGAGCCAGGCTCCGGGCGCCCTGGCGCACGGCGGTGCCCAGGCAGTCGTTGCCCGTGTCCCCGCCACCGATCACCACCACATCGAGCCCCCGAGCGCTCGTCTTGGGCTCGCGGGCATCAAGCAGCGCCCGCGTTGACTCGCTGAGATAGTCGACGGCCCAGGCCACGCCACCCGCGGCGAGCCCCTCCTCAAAGCCGGGAACGGCAAGGCCGCGCGGCCGGCGCGCGCCGCAGGCGATGACCACCGCATCCGAGGAGCCAACAAGATCTGCCGCCACGCCCTTCTCGGCAGCATTCGTGCTCAGGCAAAACTCGATGCCCAGCTTCTCCATGAGGGCCACGCGGCGGGCCACGACGTCCTTGGGCAGCTTCATGTTGGGGATGCCATAGGTGAGCAGGCCTCCCGCGCGGTCCGCGCGGTCCACCACCCTCACGCGGAGCCCGCGGCGCGCGAGCTCCCAGGCGCAGGCCAGGCCGGCGGGACCAGACCCCACCACCGCAACGCGTCGGGCGTCGGGCGCCGCGGGCGGGAAGGCCCGCGGGCCGCCGTGGGCCCACTCCCAGTCCGAGATGGCGCGCTCGTTGTCGTGGATCGTCTCGGCCTCGTCGCCGCAGCCCAGGTTGCAGGACGCCTCGCAGAGCGCGGGGCACACGCGGCTCGTGAACTCCGGCAAAGGCGACGTCATCGCCAGGCGGTCCGCCGCCTCGCGCCAGAGGCCCCGGTAGACGAGGTCGTTCCACTCGGGGATCAGGTTGTGGAGCGGGCAGCCGCTCGGCCGCGCTCCGCCAAACGAGATACCCGCCTGGCAAAACGCCACGCCGCACATCATGCAGCGGCTCGCCTGCGCGCGGCGCTCCCCCTCGTCCGGCTCCACGTAGAGCTCCTCGTAGTCCCGCACCCGCTCGTCAACCGAGCGCAGCTCGTGGGCGCGGCGTCCCACCGTCAGAAACGCTCCCGGCCTGCCCATGCTAGCCCTCCCTCATGACATCAAACGCGCGCTCGAGCGCGGCCTCGCGGGACGCGCCCGTCGCCTCGGCATCCGCAACCAACCCAAGAACCCGCTCGTAGTCTCGCGGTATCACCTTCACAAAGCGGCGACTCGCCTCGCCGAACTGGTAGAGCAGCTTGATGCCCCGAGGGCTCGCCGTGCGACGCACGTGCTCCTCCATGAGCGAGCGTACGAGCGCGAGGTCCTTCTCTCCCGGCCGCTCCAGGTTCACAAGCTCGCGGTTGCAGCGCCGCGCGAGCGTTCCAAACTGGTCGTAGACATAGGCAACGCCGCCGGACATGCCCGCCGCGAAGTTGGGCCCCACCTCGCCGAGCACGACCACGGTGCCGCCCGTCATGTACTCGCAGCCGTGCGCGCCCACGCCCTCAACCACCACGGAGGCACCCGAGTTGCGCACGCAGAAGCGCTGGCCCGCGAGCCCGTTCACAAAGGCGCGGCCGCCCGTGGCGCCATAGAGGGCGACGTTGCCCACGATGACGTTCTCGTCAAACTTGTACGTGGCGCCGTCTGCGGGCCTCACGGAGAGGATGCCGCCCGAGAGGCCCTTGCCAAAGTAGTCGTTGGCGTCGCCAGACACGTTGAGTGTCACGCCCGCGGGCAGAAAGGCCCCGAAGCTCTGTCCCGCCGAGCCCTCGCAGTCCACCGTGATCGCCCCCTCGGGCAGCCCCTTGGGGTGAGCCGCGCTGACCCTGCTGCCCAGGAGCGTTCCCACGCAGCGGTTGACGTTGTCAACGTCCGCGTGGAAGCGGATGGGCTCGAGGTGCGCGCGGGCGGCATCGGTGTAGGGCACAAGGAGCGTGGCGTCGAGCGTCCTCGAGAGCTCGAGGTCCGCGGCCATCTCGGGCAGGAAGTGCGGGCAGTCAGCGCCGGGGATCTCCTGGCCAAACTCGCAGACGGGCTGTGCGAGAAGGTCTGAGAGGTCGAGCCGGTTGGCCCGCCAGTTTGCCGGGCCGGCAACGGGCGTCTGACGCAGGCAGTCAACGCGCCCCACCATCTCCTCCACCGTGCGAAAGCCGAGCGACGCCATGATCTCTCGCAGCTCCTCGGCCACAAACGTCATGAAGTTGACCACGTGCTCGGGCTTGCCGGCAAAGCGGCAGCGGAGGCGCTCGTCCTGCGTGGCCACGCCGGCAGGGCAGGTATCGCGCTGGCAGTCGCGCTGCATGAGGCAGCCGCAGGCGATGAGCGGCATCGTGGCAAAGCCAAACTCCTCCGCGCCGAGAAGCGCCGCCATAGCCACGTCGCGCCCGCTCATGAGCTTGCCGTCGGTCTCGAGCACCACGCGGGAGCGCAGGCCGTTGCGCACGAGCGTCTGCTGCGCCTCAGCGAGGCCGATCTCAAAGGGTATGCCCGCGTGGTAGATCGAGTCACGCGGGGCGGCGCCCGTGCCGCCGTTGTGCCCGGAGACCAAGATCTTGTCGGCACCGCCCTTTGCCACGCCCGTGGCGATGGTTCCCACCCCCGCAAGCGAGCAGAGCTTGACGGAGATGCGGGCGGCAGGGTTGGCGTTCTTCAGGTCAAAGATGAGCTCGGCGAGGTCCTCGATGGAGTAGATGTCATGGTGGGGCGGAGGCGAGATGAGGCTCACTCCGGGCGTGGACTGGCGCACCTCGGCAATCCACGGGTAGACCTTGCGACCGGGCAGGTGGCCGCCCTCGCCGGGCTTGGCGCCCTGCGCCATCTTGATCTGGATCTCCGTGGCCGAGACAAGGTAGCGGCTCGTCACGCCAAAGCGGCCTGACGCCACCTGCTTGATCGCCGAGCGCACGGAGTCGCCGTTTGCGCGTGGCGTCTCGCGCCCCGGGTCCTCCCCGCCCTCGCCGCTGTTGGAGCGGCCGTGCAGGCGGTTCATGGCCACGGCGAGGCACTCGTGCTGCTCGCGGCTGATCGAGCCGTAGCTCATGGCCCCGGTGTTGAAGCGGCGCACGATGCTCTCGGCGGGCTCCACCTCCTCGAGCGGCACGGGGTCTCCGGCGGGCGAGAAGCCCATGAGGTCGCGCAGGGTGACGGCGCGGCCCTCGCGGTGCACCCAGGCCGAGTACTCCTTGAAGAGGTCGTAGCTGCCCTCGCGGCAGGCACGCTGCAGCAGGTAGATTGCCTTGGGGTCAATGAGGTGCTCCTCGCCGGACGGACGCCACTTGGTGAGGCCGAGCGTGGGGAGCTGGTCAGGCGCGGGCGAGCGCCCGAGCGCGAGCGCCGCCTCATGGCGCTCGTCGAGCAGGCGCTGGAGGTCGTCTACGCAAAGGCCGCCAACGCGCGTTGCGGTGAAGGTGAAGCAGCGCTCCACGAGCTCGTCGGAGAGGCCCACGATCTCAAAGATCTGCGCCGAGTGATAGCCCTGCATCGTGGAGATGCCCATCTTCGACATGATGGAGACGATGCCCGCCGTGACGGCGCGGTCGTAGTTGGCGCACGCCTCGCCGGGCGCAAGCTCAAGCTCGCCGCGCACGCACAGGTCACGGATGCAGTCGTGGGCCATATAGGGGTGGATGCCGGACGCCGAGAAGGACACGAGGCAGGCGTAGTCATGCGCCGAGAGCGCGTCTCCCGTCTCGACCACGAGGTCCACGAGGGTGCGCAGCCCGCAGCGGATGAGATGGTTGTGTGCGCAGCCAAGCGCGAGCAGCGACGGTACGGGCACCTCCCCCTCGCCGGCACGGTCCGAGATGACGACTATGTTGGCCCCCTGGCGCACGCTCTGCTCGACCTGCTCCGCCAGCTCGGAGAGGGCGCGGCCAAGGGCATGGGGGCCTCCCGCCGCCGGATAGGTTGCGCGTGCGCGGGCAACCCTGAAGCCCGCACGGTCAATCGCGCAGATGCGGCTGAAGTCCTCCTCCGAAAGGATTGGGCTGGGGAGACGAACGAGACGGCAGGAGTCGCGGCAGTCCTCGAGCAGGTTGCCGTGGTTGCCGAGGTAGAGCGTCGTGCTCGTGACCATGCTCTCGCGCAGCGCGTCAATCGGCGGGTTGGTGACCTGTGCGAAGAGCTGGTGGAAGTAGTCGAAGAACGAGCGGTCGCACGCGGAGAGGCACGCGAGCGGCGCGTCCACGCCCATCGAGGCGAGCGGCACCGAGCCCTTCTCGGCCATGGGGCGCACGACTTCGTCCACGTCGTCGTAGTGCCAGCCGTAGGCGGCGAGGCGCATGGAGAGCGACTCGCCAGGCGTCGCCGGAGGGCCTGCCAAGGTCCGGCGCTCGGACAGCTTCGGCGCAAAGGGCGCGCCTGCAGAACTCGCGGCGGACCTTGGCGGGCCCTCTGGCGACGGTGCGGTCAGGTCCGCCAGCCTCACGGTCTCCTCGTCGATCCAGTCGCGATAGGGCTTCTCGCCGGCCAGGCGGTCGCGGATCTCGTCGTTGCCGATGACCCTGCCCTGGACGGGGTCCACCTCGAGCATCTCTCCGGGGCCGAGGCAGCCCGCGCGCAGGATGTTGGCGGGGTCAACGTCGATGGTTCCCACCTCGGAGGCAAGGATCAGCCGGTCGTCGCGCGTGACGTAATAGCGCGCCGGGCGCAGGCCGTTGCGGTCGAGCGCGGCACCCAGCATGCGGCCGTCGGTGAAGACGATCGCCGCCGGGCCGTCCCAGGGCTCCATGAGCATGGACTGGTACTCGTCGTAGGCGCGGCGCTTCTCGCTGAGCGCGGGGTTTTTGTCCCAGGGCTCCGGCATCATGAGCGTGACCGCGCGGTCGAGCGGCCGCCCGTTCATGACGAGGAACTCAAGGACGTTGTCCAAGATCGCGGAGTCCGAGCCCTCGCGGTTGATGATCGGCATCACGCGCTCGAGGTCCGCGCCGAGCACGGGCGAGTAGAGGCGCGGCTCGCGGGCGCGAATCCAGCTCACGTTGCCGCGCAGGGTGTTGATCTCGCCGTTGTGGATGAGGTAGCGGTTGGGGTGGGCGCGCTCCCAGCTCGGGGTGGTGTTGGTCGAGTAGCGCGAGTGCACGAGGGCGAGCGCCGTCTCCACCGCAGCGTCGTTCAGGTCAAGGTAGAAGCGGCGCATCTGCGTGGCCACGAGCATGCCCTTGTAGACGATCGTACGGCTGGACATGCTGCAGACGTAGAAGATCTTGCCCGCAAGCGAGGGCTCGGAGTCGGCGGCGCGCTCGATGGTGCGCCGGCAGACGTAGAGGCGGCGCTCGAAGTCCATGCCACGGGGCACGTCCTCCGGGCGACGAAGGAACGCCTGGTAGATGGTGGGCATGCAGGCGCGCGCCGTGGAGCCGAGGTCATGCGGGTCAACCGGGACCTCGCGCCAGAACATGAGCGGAAGGCCGCACTCGGCGCACCCGAGCTCAAAGACCTGACGCGCGGCGGCCACGCCGACGGGGTCATCGTGCGGGAGGAACAGCATGGCCACCCCGTAGTCGCCCTCGTCGGGCAGGAGCTGGCCCTCCTTCTGCGCCTCCTTGCGGAAGAAGCGGTGCGGCACCTGGAAGAGGACGCCCGCTCCGTCGCCGGTGTTCTTCTCGAGGCCCTTGCCGCCGCGGTGCTCGAGGTTGACGAGTACCGAGAGCGCATCGTCGAGCGTCTGGTGGCTGCGCCTTCCGTGCAGGTGGGCAATCGCGCCGATGCCGCAGGCATCGTGCTCGTATCTCTCGCGATAGAGACCTTGACTCATGGGACTCCCCTCGTTCGACTTCATGGGGAGTCTACGGCGCGGCGCGCGGCACAGGAAAAAGCGAGACGAACTTGCTACGTACTCGCCACGCGCGCGTTTCTCGTCTGCCATCTGTGTGACGCGCGACGGAAACGGCGGCGAAACCCACGATCGTCTTGCGGGGGCCATTGTGCCTCCGCCGGCACGGACCCGGGGCTTTCTCGGCACCCATGTCTGGGCACAGTGCCGCCGAGACACCTCACGGGGGCCTGCCGCCCATGTCGCGCATCGTCGGCGTCAACAACCTGTTGGCACACAACAGCTAGTTGTGGACGAGGAAGTGACCCGAGCCCCCGTTCTTCTCGGCGGACGTGATAAAAACAACGGCGTGTCCCCGTTCTTCTCGGCGCGTGGGTTAGTTTTACCGGCGCGTCCCCCTCGGCGGGATCGTCTCGAGGGGGGACGTTCCGGTCGTTTTTACCCGCGCGGCGAGAAGGGCCGCCCGCATAACCCACACCCCGCACCGTCCTTCTCGCCTACAATCGTGGGCAGGCAAACGAGAGGATTCTTATGGACGAGACCCGCACCATCGCCGTCATCGACGGAAACTCGCTCATGCACCGCGCGTTCCACGCGATCCGCCAGCCCATGACGGCACCGGACGGTCGGTCCACCAACGCGCTCTTTGGCTTCTTCAACATGTTCATCAAGATGGTGGACACCTTCCACCCCGACGGCGTGATCTGCGCGTTTGACAAGGGCAAGCCGCGCGTGCGCATGGAGATGCTCCCGCAGTACAAGGCGCAGCGCCCGCCGATGGACCCCGCACTTCGCGAGCAGTTCCCCATGGTGAAGGAGCTCCTGCACGCGCTCGACGTGCCCGTGGCGGAGCTCGAGGGCTGGGAGGGCGACGACATCCTCGGCACCCTTGCCCGCCGCGGGGAGGCCGCCGGCTTTGACATGTACCTCTTCACCGGTGACCGCGACATGTACCAGCTCACCACCGGCCACGTGAAGATCGTCTCCACCAAGAAGGGCGTGACGGACGTGGTGATCATGGACCCCACCACGGTTGAGGACCTCTATCACGGCATCACGCCGGAGCTCGTGCCGGACTTCTACGGCCTCAAGGGGGACACCTCCGACAACATCCCGGGCGTCCCGGGCATCGGCCCCAAGAAAGCCGCGGCGCTCATCGTGCAGTACGGCAGTCTCGACGAGGTCATCGCCCATGCCGACGAGATCAAGGGCAAGATGGGCGAGAACCTGCGCGCCCACATCGACGACGCGCTGGTCTCGCGCAAGGTGGCCACCATCCGCACGGACGCCCCCATCGAGCTTGACCTCTCCGACGCACGCTTTCCCACCTTCGACCCCGTTGAGGTCACGCGCGCCTTCTCCGCGCTCGGCTTCACGGGTATGACGAGCCGCCTCGTGCGCCTGGCCGGCGAGGACGCCGTCGCCGCCGCGCGCGCCGCGATGCCGCAGGAGGTCGCCGTCCCCGCGGCAACCGTCGAGCTGCCCGCCCCCCTCACGGGAGACGAGGCCGCCGCTGCGCTGGACGCAGCCGTCGGGGCCGGTGCCTGGGTCGGCTGCGCCGTGGACGACGACCGCACGGAGGGCGCGCTCTTTGGCCTCTCCCACATCCTCTGGTGCGCCGCCGGCGAGAAGATCTTGAGACTTGAGGGGGACGCTGCCGACGCGGCGCTCGCACGGCTCTTCCGCGAGGGCCGCGTGGTGGCGGGCGACGTCAAGGCCCTTCTCCACGTGGTGTGCCCGGCGGACTCCTCCGTGCCCGCGACCGTCGAGGCGCGCGAGGTTGACCCGGAACGCATCTTTGACGTGGCCGTGGCTGCCTACCTGCTCGACTCCGAGCGCGCGAGCTTTGCCCTGCCGGAGCTCGGCGAGGCCTACCTCACCGAGACCCTCCCCGACCCCACCGACGAGCTCCCCGCAGCCGCACTCGATGCCGCCTGCTCGCTGCGCCTCATGGACGTGCTGCGCGGGCGCCTGGAGAGGGACGGCTCCGCCGGGCTCTTCGATGACATGGAGATGCCGCTTCTGCCGGTGCTCGCCGAGATGGAGCGCCTGGGCCTCGGCGTGGACGTGAGCGTCCTCGCCGCCCAGTCCGCCGAGCTCGGAGCCGAGATCGACGCCATGGTCGAGAAGATCCACGCCGCCGCCGGGGAGGACTTCAACCTTGACTCCCCCCAGCAGCTCTCCCACGTGCTCTTTGACGTGCTGGGGCTTCCCACCTATGGCCTCAAGCGCACCAAGCGCGGCTTCTACTCCACCAACGCCAAGGTCCTCGGCGACCTTGCGGCACACCACGAGATCGTGGCGCAGGTGCTGGAGTACCGCGAGCGCTCCAAGATCAAGAGCACCTACCTGGACGCCCTGCCCGCCCTCGTGGCGGGAGACGGGCGCATCCACACCACGCTCAACCAAACGGTCACGGCAACGGGGCGCCTCTCGAGCTCCGACCCCAACCTGCAGAACATCCCCACACGCTCCGAGCTGGGGCACCGCGTGCGCCAGGCGTTCACGGTGCCCGAGGGCAGCGTGTTTCTCGCCTGCGACTACTCGCAGATCGAGCTCAGGCTGCTCGCGCACCTCTCCGGCGACGAGCACCTCATCGCCGCCTTCTGCGAGGGCGCGGACTTCCATGCCGCCACGGCCGCGCGCGTCTTTGGCATACCCGTGGAGGAGGTCACGCCTCAGCTGCGCAGCCGCGCCAAGGCCGTGAACTTTGGCATCGTCTACGGGCAGCAGGCCTTTGGCCTCGCGAGCTCGCTCAAGATACCGCGCGCGGAGGCGCAGGAGATGATCGACCGCTACTTTGAGGCGTACCCCGGCGTGCGCGCGTTTCTTGACGACGCGGTGCGGCGCGCCCACGAGTGCGGCTACGCGGTCACGCTCTTTGGCCGCAAGCGCCACATCAGGGAGTTCGAGCAGAAGAACCGCCAGCTCGTGGCCTTTGGCGAGCGGACGGCGATGAACCACCCGATGCAGGGCACCGCCGCCGACATCATCAAGCTCGCCATGGTGCGCGTGAGCGAGCGCCTGCACGAGGAGGGCCTTGCGGCCAAGCTCGTGCTGCAGATTCACGACGAGCTGGACCTCGAGGTTCCCGAGGCTGAGGTCGAGGCCGTGAGCGCGCTCGTGCGTGAGACGATGGAGGGCGTGGTCACGCTGCGCGTGCCGCTCCTGGCCGAGGTCTCCTACGGCGCCAACTGGGCGGAGGCCAAGTAGTGGCAAGCTGGAGCGAGTTCTCGGAATCCGCTGGCGAGAAGGTCGCGGACGGCGCGGCGCGCATGCGCGTGGAGGCGTGGTCGGACGGGTCGTCCCGCGGCAACCCGGGGCCGGGCGGCTATGGGGCACTGCTGCGCTACGTGGGTCCGGACGGACGCACCTACGAGCGCGAGCTCTCTGCGGGATACCGGCGCACCACGAACAACCGCATGGAGCTCCTGGGCGCCGTCGCCGCGCTCGAGGCGCTGCGCCGACCGTGCGCGGTCACGATGACGACGGACTCGCAGTACGTGGTCAAGGCGTTCACGGAGGGATGGATCGCCGGCTGGCAGCGGCGCGGGTGGAAGACCGCGAGCAAGCAGCCCGTGAAGAACGTCGACCTCTGGCAGCGGCTGATCGCGGCCGCCGAGCCGCACGACGTGACGTGGGTCTGGGTGAGGGGCCACGCGGGGCATCCCGAGAACGAGCGCTGCGACGAACTGGCGACCGCCGCCGCGGACGGGGGCGCCCTGCTCGACGACGAGGGCTTCGAGGGCTAGCCGCCGTCGGAGCGCCGCGTCAGCCCTCTCGGGCCAACGTTCTTCTCGCCAAAATGAAGGCCGGGAGGGTTCAGGTTGCTTACGCTCTCCCGGACCCGCGCTTCTCGGCCCCTGGCGTTTCTCTTTGGTTTTGGGCAAAAGGTTTGATGGACAACCCCTTGCCTCATAAAACGTTTTGCCCAAAACCCAACAGAACGCTGCCGAGAAGGACTCAGAGCAGCAGAGGGGGAGCCCCGGACAGGTTACAGCATCAATCTTGTTGCCCAAAACCACCCCAAAGCCCTCGGAAACGGCACGGCGAGAAGCACGCGGCGGGCTGAAACCCAAAACAAGCCGATTTCGGCCGCAAGGGACCTCGGACGTTTTTCCGAACTCGCGCCCCCTGATGCGCTACCCTAGAGAGGTCGTCGAGAAGGGAGTCGTCATGCCCGCCATCATCACGCACCACCTCTTCGGCGAGGACATCGTCGCCGAGCTGCCCGCGGGCCTGATTGACGGTGAGGAGGAGCTTCTCGCCTTCCTCCTGGGCAACCAGGGGCCGGACCCCCTCTACATGCGCTTCCTGACGCTCCCCTCTCGCGCCGCCGCCATCCACCAGGTTGCGGCAGCCATCCATGGATCCCGCGCCACCCGTGCGTTCCTGGCGGTCCGCGACGGCGTGAGCCACCTCCCCGCCTCCGACGAGCGCGTGGGCCGCGCCTTTGCCCTCGGCCTTCTTGGCCACTACGCGCTCGATCGCGCCGCGCACCCGTTCGTGATCTCCCAGCAGCGCGCGATCTGCGGCCTCGAGGACAGCCTCGGCCGCGCCCGTGCGGAGGTGCACGCCGTCATAGAGTCTGACATCGACACGTGGATCCTCTGGGAGAAGCGCCGCGCGACCGTCCAGGAGCGCCCCGCAGTTGACTACCTTATGCGCACCGACAAGATCGAGCGCGTGGGCGGCGCCCTCTTCTCCCAGGTGGCGCTTTCCGTGTACGGCATGCCGCTCAGCGCGGGCGAGTACACCGCGTGCCTTAGAGACTACGAGCTCCTCTATCGGCTCATCGATCCGGCCGGCTCCCCGCGCACGCGAACCGTCGCGATTCTCGAGCGCACCGTGCGCAGGCACTCCCTCGCCGAGGCCATGGCCCACTACGTTCGCAGGAGCGACGACTGCCCCGCTGCAAACCTCGACTGCCTCCCCTGGCAACACCCCTTTACCGGCGAGGTGCGCCACGAGAGCTTTGCGGACCTCTTCGACGAGGCACGACTCGCCTACCCCACCCTCGCCGAGGCCTTCGTGCGCGGGGACGAGAGGCACCTGCGCGAGCTCGCCGCCACCCTCAACTACGAGGGGCGCCCCGAGACGGACCCCGCGTGACGCGCGACGCGGCGCCCGGGCACGGCCCTATGAGAGCCAGATGAGGCCAGATTCGTCCTCCCCCTTGGATTCCTCCCGCAAGGGCCGCTCGTCGCCAGAGCGCTCCTGCCCCCAGGCGGAGGACTCCTCGAGCCAGAGAAGCGGGCGCTCGGGAGCCTGCTCGAAGGCGCGCTCCCGACCATTTACCATCCAAACGATGGAATCAGCCTCGTCCGTTCCCCTCATGCCAGGATCGCGCCTCCCTCCTCTGATCACAGGTGAAGTCTAAGGCGCCCAGCAGCCTGCCAACCAAGGCGAGACGAACTTGCTACGCGCTCGCCACGAGCCTGCAACGTGGGCTCGTGTATTACGCGTGATGTTGCCCTAGGGGGTGCCGACCCCCTCCCGGCAACGCTACCATGGAGCTGAGGAATCGATTTCACGCCAAGGAAAGGCGGCCCCATGCTCGAGGACTACGCCAAGGCTAGAAAGCTCGGCCTCAAGCAGGTCGATCGCGACGTGGCGCACGGTCTCTACCCATACCCCCCGGCCCTTGACGACATCCTCAAGAACCAGGGCTACCAGGGCGAGGTTCCCGTTGGCCTCGCGGAGATCGACCTCTCGCTCATCGCGGGGACCAAGACGCGCGGCCGCCAGAACATGTTCTCAAGCGGCTTTCTCCCCATCGCGGAGGCGTCCTCGGAGTTTGCCTCCAAGTGGAGCGACCTCATCGACTCCCAGCGCGCCGAGGGCCTGCGCGACCCCATCGTGGTCTATGAGTACCTCCAGCGCTTCTACGTGCAGGAGGGCAACAAGCGCGTCAGCGTCTCGCGCTACCTGGGCATGCCCACGATCCTCGCCAGCATCACGCGCGTGACGCCCATGCCCTCGGACGAGAAGGCCCTGCGCGCCTATCACGAGTTCACCCGCTTCTACCGCGTATGCCCCGTCTACGGCATCATCTCCTCCGAGGAGGGGTTCTACGCTCGCCTGGCCGCCCTTCTCGACCAGGACCTCGAGACGCCCTGGCCCGAGGACCTTGTCCGCGACCTCCGCTCGCTCTTCGACAGCTTCTCCTCCTCCTTCCGCGCGCGGGGCGGAGACACGCTCGACCTGCAGGTGGGCGACGCCTTTGCGCACTACATCTCGATCTTTGGTTTTGAGCAGCTGCGTGGCCTCTCCCCCAAAGAGATCGACACGCAGGTCGAGAAGATCTGGGGCGAGTTTGTGGTCACGCAGGGAGAGGGTGCCCGCGCCTACCTCGAGGACCCGAGCATGGGCCACACCGCCCCGCTCCCCAAGCTCAAGAACCTCGCCAAGAAGGCGGTTCTCGCCAAGCCCTTCCGCGTGGCCTTCATCTATGACAGAAACCCGCTCTCCTCGGGCTGGATAGCGCTCCACGAGCGCGGGCGCGTCATGCTCGAGAAGCGCCTCGGCGCAACCGTGGCCACGCACGCCTTCACGGACCGCAGCTCTGACGCAGCGTTTGACCAGGCCATGGACGAGGCCATCGGGCACGGGGCCGATCTCATTGTGACCTGCGCGCCCACCCAGATGCGCCAGACCCTGCGCGCGGCCGCCGAGCACCCCGGCCCCGCCTACCTCAACTGCTCCGTGAGCCTCTCTCACAGCGCGGTGCGCGGCTTCTACGGCCGCATGTACGAGGCCAAGTTTCTTCTTGGCGCGCTGGCCGCGAGCCTCGCCGAGCACCACAAGGTGGGCTATGTGGCGGAGTCGCCGGTCTTCTCGACGGTCGCGGAGATCAACGCCTTTGCCATCGGCGCCGCCATGGTGGACCCGCACGTGTCCGTCCATCTCAAGTGGTTCTCCGCCAAGGACTACAACTGGCGCCGAGAGCTGCGCGAGGAGGGCGTCCACATCATTTCCGGGCGCGACTACGCCAACCCGCTCGCGCCCAAGGAGTCCTGGGGCCTCTACCGCGTAGAGGAGAACGGCGCGGAGACGCACCTCGCCGAGCCCGTCTGGAAGTGGGGCCGCTACTACGAGATGCTCGTCCGCTCCATCAGAAACGACACCTGGAAGAGGGAGGGCGAGAAGATCCCGGGGCAGTCGCTCAACTACTGGTGGGGCATGTCCGCCGGCGTGCTTGACGTGCAGCTCTCCGAGGAGCTGCCGCGAGGCCAGCGCATGCTCGTCGACGTGCTGCGCCAGTCTGTGCTCTCCGGGCGCGTCCACCCCTTCACCGGGGAGCTTCGCGCGCAGGGTGGCGACGTTGTGCAGGGACCGGACGCGGGACGGCTCACGAGCGAGCAGATCGTGCGCATGCGCTGGCTCAACGAGAACGTGGTGGGACGCCTGCCCGAGCAGCGCGAGCTCGACCGCGACGGCCTCGTGGAGGTTGAGGTGGCAGGCGTCATTCCCGTTGACCCCTCGACGGTCCTTCTCAAGAACACGAGCCGGTAGGGGCTGCCATGAGGATCCTTGCCATCTCTGACGTTGAGGAGGGCTGGCTCTACGATCGCTGGGACGCAAGCCGCATTGAGGGCGTTGACCTCATCATCTCCTGCGGAGACCTCCCCGCGACGTACCTTGAGCACATCGTGACGCTCGCCAATGTTCCGCTCCTCTACGTGCAGGGCAACCACGACACCGCCTATGACCTCAAGGCGCCGGAGGGCTGCGTCTCCATAGACGGCCACATCCGCGACTTCTGCGGCCTGCGCATCATGGGTCTGGGCGGCTCGATCAAATACAACGACCAGGTGCACGGCTACACGGAGGCCGAGATGCGCCGGCTCTGCTCGCGCATGGCGCTTCTCTCGAGCGCGACGGGCGGCGTGGACCTCGTGGTGACGCACGCCCCCGCGCGTGGGTACGGCGACCTCGAGGACCTGCCGCACCGGGGGTTCGAGGCCTTTGGGGCGCTGCTCGATCGCGTGAGGCCGCGCTACCTGCTTCACGGCCACGTTCACATGCAGTATGGTCGCGTCGAGCGCGTGCGCGAGCATCCCAGCGGGGCCACGCTCATCAACGTGTGTGGGTCATACATGCTCGACATCCCCGACGAGAGCATCGCGCCGCACGGGGGCTTCTTCCGCGTGGAGAGCGTGTAGGGACGGGCGCTCTTCTCTGCACGGCCCTTGCCTCACAATCCGGTTTTAGGCGGTTTTGGGTTCTATCGCTCCCCGCGTTCAGCAGAATGCCATTCTCTGAACGCTTTGCCGGGTTTTGGGGCAAAGGTTTTATGCGGCGAGGCTCCATAGGCGCCATAGCGGCCCGCAGGTATGGATAGCCTCATCGTTTGCCCAGTTGGCGCAAAGTGGAGGGTGCTCTTCTCTCCCTCCCACTCGAATCAGCATCAAACTTTTTGCCCAAAACCGGACGATTGAGCCACGAGAGCCGCAGCGAGAAGAACCGGACGAGAAGGGCGGCGGCGCGCCATGCTGCACCGCCGCCCACGGGGGGCAAACTTCCTCGAAAAGGCCTACGCGCGCCCGAGGCAGGCCGCGCCCGTCTGTCGGATGTTGGTGAGGTACACGTTCTCGCGGCCAAAGTAGCCCGCCATGTAGTCAACGTAGCCCGCGGTCTCTGCCTTGGGAAGCACGCACATGATGACGCCCGCGAAGCCGCCGCCGTGCAGGCGGCAGACGCCGGCCCCAATGCGGCGCAGGTAGAGCTGGGTGAGCGCGAGCGCCATGGGGATGGGCTGCTCCTCGGGCATGCCCGGGACCACGGCGTTTTGCAGCCACTCCCAGGAGGAGCGGCCCGAGGCCGTGATGATGTCGAGCACCGCCGCCTTGTCACCGGCGTTGATGGCGGCCTCGGCGGCCTCCACGCGCGCGCACTCCTCAAAGTAGTGCAGGGCACGCAGCACGGCGCGGTCACCGCACTTCTCGCGCAGTTCGGCGAGGTTGGCGAGCACCGCATCCTCGCTCGTCTCGCAGAGGTTCTTGACGCCGAGCGCCGCAGCCACGGCGTGCATCTCGTTGGGGACGGAGGAGTACTCCTCGGAGAGGTCCGCGTGGCCCTTTCCTGTGTTCACGATCACGAGGTCGCAGCCCAGCTCGTCAAAGCCAAAGTCCACGCGCTCGTACTTCACGCCGTCCGAGAAGTCCAGGAGGATCGTGCCGCCCACGGCGCAGGCCATCTGGTCCATGAGGCCGGAGGCCTTGTCCCACCACACGTTCTCGGCATACTGGCCGATGCGGGCGTAGTCGGCGCGCTCGATGGCGTCGTCGTTGTAGAGGTGGTTCACGACCTCGCAGACGAGCATCTCGAAGGACGCCGACGAGCTCACGCCCGCGGAGGGGATGACCTCGGAGGACGCAACCATGTTGAAGCCGCCGACCCGGTAGCCGCGCTTGACGGTGGCCTCGAGCATGCCCGCCACGAGCGTGGTGGAGCCGCCGCCGTGCGGAATCTTGTCGATGTTCCCCGTGTCCACGACGATGGCCTCGGGGTAACCCTCGCTCCAGATGGTGACGATGCCGTCGTCCGTGCGCTCGGCGGCACCGATGCTGTCCATCGTGATGGAGGCGGCGAGAATCTTGCCGCCGTTGTGGTCGGTATGGTTGCCGATAATCTCCGTGCGGCCGGAGGCCGTGAAGAACTCGGGGTCGCCGGCGCCAAAGAGCTCGTCAAAGCGGGCAGCGAGCGCGCCCAGGCGCTCGGCGGAGCGAGCGGCGTCCTCCCCGTAGACCCCCGTCAGAACGTCGATGCTGGGAATGCCCATCAGATATCTCCTCTCTAGCAAACGCTCGCGACAAAGCGGTCGAGCGCCGCCCTGCCACGCTCGTCGTCGGCAAACACCGCGCAGTGCTCGAGCACCTGCGCAAAGACCTGGCCAATCTCATCCTCGATGACGGTCTCGAGCGCTGCCGCGCCGGCATCGCCGAGCTCGGACACGTTCTCGGGCGCAAACTCCGGATGGCGCTCGAGGATGCCCCTCGCCCATTCCGCGTGGCTCGAGATCTCGGGCACGGACGCCATGTCCTCGCCAGCGAGAATGACCTGCTCCAGACGATCCATCTCGCCGAGCAGGCGCGCCGGGAGCACCGCGAGGCCCATGACCTCGATGAGGCCGATGTTCTCCTTCTTGATGTGGTGGAGCTCCTGGTGCGGGTGGAAGATGCCGAGCGGGTACTCGTCAGTCGTGCGGTTGTTGCGCAGAACGAGGTCCAGCTCAAAGCCCTCGCCGCGACGACGGGCGATGGGAGTGATCGTGTTGTGCGGGGTGCCGTCGGTCTCGGCGAGCACGCCCACCGATTCATCAGAGTAGCCGCGCCAGCAGGCGAGGATCTTGTCGGCAAGCTCCACGAGTCGCGCCGGGTCGGCGGCGTCAAGGCGGATGACCGACATCGGCCAGTCCACAATGCCCGCGCGCACGTCCTCAAAGCCCGGGAACGAGACCTCCTCGCGAAGCGCCGCGCGCGCCATGGCAAACTCGTAACGCCCGCCCTGGTAGTGCTCGTGCGTGAGAATGGAGCCGCCCACGATGGGAAGGTCCGCGTTGGAGCCCACGGTGTAGTGCGGGAACTTCTCGATGAACTCGAGCAGGCGCACAAAGGTGTGGCGGTCGATCCTCATGGGGACGTGCTTCTCGGAGAGGACGATGCAGTGCTCGTTGTAGTAGACATAGGGGCTGTACTGCAGGTACCATGGCTCGCCGTCGAGCGTGAGAGGAATGAGGCGGATGGTCTCGCGCGCCGGGTGGTCAAGACGCCCGGCATAGCCGAGGTTCTCGGGGCAGAGCTGGCAGCGCGGGTAGGGCTCGGCCCCACCGGCCTTCTGCTTCTCCAGGGCAGCCGCGATGGCCTTGGGGTCCTTCTCGGGCTTGGAGAGGTTGATCGTGATGTCGAGGTCGCCGTAGCGGGTGTGGCTCACCCACTTGCGGTCGCGCGCCACGCGATAGGAGCGAATGTAGTCGCTGTCGAGCGCGAGCTTGTAGAAGTAGTTGGTGGCAAGCTCCGGAGACTGGCCGTAGCGCTCCCAGAACGTGCGGACGACCTCGCTCGGGCGCGGGGTCACGCAGCCCATGAGACGCGTGTCCAGAAGGTCGCGACTCGCTATGCCGCCATCGCACACGCCGCGCGCGACGGCGTCGTCGAGCAGACCGGCAAGAATCTCCTCAAGGCACGGGCGCCGCTCGTTGCCGCGCGCGGCGGCGACGGCCTCGCGCGGGACGAAGGAGCCGTCCGGCTCGTAGGAGAGCGCGTCGAGCATGAGGTTGGCGGCGTAGGTGACGTCATCCTCCCCTATGAGGCCGCGCTCCAGCGCATAGGCAACAAGATCGGCAACGCCCCTCTCGGTGACGCCTACCTGATGGCTGTCCATAGTAATGGGCTCCCTTCTCCGCGGGCTCCCCCCGAACCCTTGTCATACACAACTATGGAAACGATATCGCAGTTGGGGGCCGTCATGCCCCACTTCCGTGAGCGGTACATCCGGCGGCAAGAGGGGCTTGGGAAAGAAGAGCGGCGAACGGCAGCGTTTTACCCGCGAGCGGATTTCTTCGGTTCTCCTCTCCCCGTGGGAAAAGGTGCGCTATAGTTGCGCTCAAGCCGGTATTGGAAACGTTTCCAACTCTTCCCCTTCTCCTCCCTCCCCTTCTTGGTAGAATGAGTTGGAAACGTTTCCATACAGCCTTGGCAACACCGCCAGAGACGAGGTGGACATGGACATCAGAGACATCGCGGAGCGCTCCGGGTACGGCGTGGGGACGGTCTCCCGCGTCATCAACGGTCAGCCCAACGTGAGCGACCGCGCGCGCGAGCGCATCCTCGCCGTTATGGCCGAGTGCGACTACGAGCCCAACTCCAACGCGCGCTACCTCAAGATGCGCTCTCAGACACCCGTTGCCGTCTTTGTGATGGGCGTCGGCAACCGCATGTTTGACGACATACTCGGCCCCCTGCAGGCTTCGCTCGCGCGCGAGGACGAGGGGATCATCGTCACCTACCTCGATGGCGACGTCGACGAGGTGCGCGCGGCCATTGACTACCAGCAGGCGCGCCACCCCAAGGGCATGGTCTTCCTCGGCGGCGCGCTCGAGAGCTTCCGCGCGTCATTCCATGAGATCGAGACCCCAAGCGTCCTCGTTACGGCGAGCGCCGAGGGGCTCGGCTTTGCCAACCTCTCGAGCGTCACCATCGACAACGTTGCCGCGGCGAGAAGTGCCGTGGGGCACCTGCTGGAGCGGGGGCACCGGCGCATCGGCATCATAGGCGGCAGTCGCGCGAGCGGGCAGATCGGCGAGCTGCGCCTGCGCGGCGCGGAGCGGGCCCTGCGCGAGCGCGGCATCGAGCTCGACTACGAGCGCGACTATGAGCCCTGCGACTTCCTCGAGGCTGGGGGCTACGAGGCCGCGCGTCGCCTCTTCGAGCGCGCCGGCGACCTCACCGCCGTCTTTGCCCTCGGTGACGTCGTGGCATTCGGCGCGCTGCGCGCCATCGCAGACCGGGGGCTCAGCGTGCCTGGGGACGTCTCGCTCGTCGGCTTTGACGACACGGCCTTCTCCCAGTACGCCATCCCCCGCATCACGACGATCCGCCAAGACGCCACGCGCCTCGCGGAGCGCGCCGCCCACCTCCTGCTGAACGCCATGCGCAACGGCGCCCCGGCAACTCACGAGCTCGTGGACTTTGAGCTCGTCGAACGAGAGAGCGTCCGCTCCCTCTGATCCAAAGCGATGGCGGGGGACGTCCCCGCCGAGAAAGGAGGACGTATGAGAACCTCGGGCATCCTCATGCCCATCACATCGCTCCCCTCCCCCTGGGGCGTGGGGACGATCGGCAGGGAGGCGCGCGGCTTCGTCGACTTTCTGACGCGCGCCGGGGTCTCCATCTGGCAGGTGCTCCCCATCGTTCCCACCAGCTACGGGGACTCGCCCTATCAGTCGTTCTCCACCTACGCCGGGAACCCCTACCTCATCGACCTTGACGACCTCGAGGCGGAGGGGCTGCTCGGGCGCGAGGAATACGCGGGCGTTGACTGGGGCCGCGACCCCGAGCGCGTTGACTACGGCGCTCTCTACCAGAACCGCTTTGGCGTGCTGCGTCACGCCGTGGAGCGCCTTCGCAAGGCGCAGCCCGACGAGCTCGCCCGCTTCTGCGAGCGCGAGGGAGCCTGGCTCGACGACTATGCCCTCTTCATGGCCCTCAAGGACCGGTACCACGGCACCCCCTGGCACACCTGGCCGGACAGCCTGCGCCTGCGCCGCCCCGACGCTCTTGACCGGGCGCGCGAGGAGCTTGCCGACGACGTTGCCTTCTGGCAGGGCGTCCAGTACCTGTTCTTCTCGCAGTGGAGCCGCCTGCACGACTACGCGAGCTCGGCGGGCGTGCGCATCATGGGCGACCTCCCCTTCTATGTGGCGCTTGACAGCGCGGACGTCTGGAGCCACCCCGAGCAGTTTCAGCTCGACGACGACCTCAGGCCCCGCGAGATAGCGGGCGTCCCGCCCGACGGCTTCTCCGACATCGGCCAGCTCTGGGGCAACCCGCTCTTTGCCTGGGACCGCATGAAGGCGGACGGTTACGAGTGGTGGGTCGCGCGCATCGCCTTTCAGCTGGGACTCTATGACATCCTGCGCATCGACCACTTCCGCGGCTTTGACTCCTACTTCGCCATTCCCGCGGGCGCGGTGACGGCGGCCGGCGGCCGGTGGCGCAACGGCCCCGGGATCGGCCTCTTCCGCGTGCTGGAGCAGCGGCTGGGCCATTGCAACATCGTGGCCGAGGACCTCGGCTACCTCACCCCCTCGGTGCATCGCCTCCTCGAGGACTCGGGCTTCCCCGGGATGAGGGTCCTCGAGTTTGCCTTCGACACGCGCGATGGCTCGGGGGCAAACTACCTGCCCTTCTCCTACCCCACCAACAGCATCGCCTACGTTGGCACGCACGACAACGACACCGCGCTCGGATGGCTCGAGACGGCGCCTGCCGGCGACGTTGCCCTCGCCCGGGAGTACCTGCACCTCGACCCGGCCGAGGGCGAGGGCTGGGGCATGATGCGCGCCATCTGGGCAAGCCCTGCCGACACCGCCGTGGTGCAGATGCAGGACCTGCTTGGCCTTGGCAGCGAGGCGCGGATCAACACGCCCTCCACGCTCGGGGGCAACTGGGTCTGGCGAGCGCGCCCGGGCTTTGCGAGCCGCAGGCTCGCCGAGCGCGTTCACCGGCAGATGGAGCTCTACCGCCGCCTGCCGCCCATCAAGGTCGTCCCGGACGAGTACTCGAGCGGGGACGTCGCCCCCGCTGGCGGGGCCGGTGGCATGAAAAAGCTGCTGTCTCGCTTTTACCTATGAGCAAGATCGGAAAGGAGAAACGATGAACGTCGAGAAGAACCTGAGTCAGACGCTCGCCGAGATGGAGACCACCCTTGACGACGCCACGAACACGCAGATCTTCTGTGCCCTGCTACGCATGGTGCGCGACCTGGAGACGGGTATGCGACCTGCGGAGGGGGAGCGCAAGCTCTACTACTTCTCCGCCGAGTTTCTGGTGGGGCGCCTGCTGCGTGCCAACCTCGTGAACCTCGGCCTGGCAGACGAGGTCGAGCGCGTGCTTGCCGCCCACGGCACCTCGCTCGCCGCGGTGGAGGACTGCGAGCCCGAGCCCTCGCTCGGCAACGGCGGCCTCGGGCGTCTTGCCGCGTGCTTCCTTGACTCCATCGCCTCGCTGGGGCTTCCCGGAGACGGCGTGGGGCTCAACTACCACTACGGCCTCTTCCGGCAGGACCTCTCCGAGGGAGTTCAGCGCGAGGAGCCCAACCCCTGGATAGAGCCCGAGTCCTGGCTCATGGACACCGGCACGACCTTCTCGGTGCCCTTTGGCTTTGGCCCGCTCACGGCGCACCTGTATGACATCGAGGTCCCCGGCTACGAGAACGGCGTGGTCAACCGACTGCACCTCTTTGACGTGGAGGAGCCGGCACCGGCGCCCGAGCACGGCATCTCCTTTGACAAGGGCGACGTTGCCCACGGCCTCACGAGCTTCCTCTACCCGGACGACTCCGACGAGGCCGGCAGGCTCCTTCGCGTCTATCAGCAGTACTTCATGGTGTCCGCGGGCGCCCAGCTCATCCTCGCCGAGCTCGATAAGCGCGGCTTTGCGCCCGAGGAGCTCGACCGCCACGTAGCCGTCCACATCAACGACACGCACCCCTCGATGGTGATTCCCGAGCTGGTGCGCCTGCTCCAGGAGCGCGGCATTGACTTCGAGGACGCCGCCGGCATCGTGGAGCGCACGTGCGGCTACACCAACCACACGATCCTCGCCGAGGCGCTCGAGACCTGGCCCATGGGCTACATCGAGCAGGTGGCGCCCGGCATCGTGCCCGTGATCCGCCAGCTGGACGAGCTCGCCCGCCAGCGCACGGACGATGAGCGCGTGGCAGTGATCGACGCCAACGACGTGGTGCACATGGCCAACATGGACGTGCACTTCTCGCACGCCGTGAACGGGGTGGCCGCGCTTCACACGCAGATCCTCGTTGAGTCCGAAATGCGCCCCTTCGCCGAGCTCTACCCCGATAAGTTCTCCAACAAGACCAATGGCATCACCTTCCGCCGCTGGCTCATGGGCTGCAACCCGGCGCTGGCCACGCTCCTGACCGACGCCATCGGCGACGGCTGGAAGCGCGACGCCTCCAAGCTGGAGGACCTACTTTCCCTGCGCGGGGACGCCGGCTTTGTCCAGAGGCTCCTCGAGGTCAAGGAGGGCAACAAGGAGCGTCTGGCGGCGTGGCTGCGCGCCGAGAAGGGCGTGGAGGTTGACCCGCACTCGATCTTTGACATCCAGGTCAAGCGCATGCACCAGTACAAGCGTCAGCAGATGAACGCCCTCTACGCCATCTGGAAGTATCTGCAGATCAAGCGTGGAAACGTTCCCAACAGACCGCTCACGATGGTCTTTGGCGCAAAGGCAGCGCCGGCCTACACCCTTGCCAAGGACACGATTGCCCTGCTCATGGCCCTCGGGCGCCTCATCTCCGAGGATCCTGAGGTCGCGCCGTGGCTGCGCCTCGTCTTTGTTGAGAACTACAACGTCACGGCCGCCGAGCACCTCATCCCCGCCGCTGACGTCTCCGAGCAGATCTCACTTGCGTCCAAGGAGGCGAGCGGCACCTCCAACATGAAGTTCATGGCAAACGGCGCCCTCACGCTGGGGACGCTCGACGGCGCCAACGTTGAGATCGCCGAGCTCGTGGGGCGCGAGAACATCTACCTCTTCGGCCGCTCCTCCGAGGACGTCATCGGCCTCTACAACCGGGGCGACTACCATCCGTGGGACGTCTGGCAGGCGGACGGCGAGCTCGCCGAGGTTCTTGACCTCATCTGCTCGCCCGAGCTGCTCGCCCGTGGCGACGCGGGGTGCATCACCCGCGTCTACCGGGACTTTGTTGCCAAGGACTACTTCATGGCGCTGCTCGACGCGCGCGACTACGTGGTCGTGAAGGAGCGCTGCCTGGCAGACTACGAGAACCGCGCCACATGGGGCGAGAAGGCGCTCGTGAACGTTGCGAAGTCCGGGTTCTTCTCGTCCGACCGCACCATCCGCGAGTACGACCGCGACATCTGGCACCTCTCATGATGAAAAGCGACGGTCACGTTTCATCATGCTTTATCGGAAAGGAGAATGACATGACGCTCATCAACGGTAACGAGGAGTGGTGGAAGCAGGCCGTGGTGTACCAGGTGTACCCGCGCAGCTTCTACGACGCCAACGGCGACGGCCTCGGCGACATCAAGGGCATCACCGCCCACATGGACTACCTGCGCGCCCTGGGAATTGACGCCATCTGGCTCTCCCCGTTCTACCCCTCCCCGCTCGCCGACGGCGGCTACGACGTGGCAGACTACCGCAACGTGGACCCACGCCTGGGGACGCTCGAGGACTTTGACGAGATGGCAGCCGCCGCGCACGCCGCGGGCATCAAGGTGATCGTGGACATCGTCCCCAACCACACCTCCACCGAGCACGAGTGGTTCAAGGCGGCGCTGGCCGCGGGCCCCGGCTCCCCGGAGCGCGACCGCTACATCTTCCGCCCCGGTCGCGGCAAGAACGGCGAGCTGCCCCCCAACGGCTGGAAGTCCACCTTTGGCGGACCCGGCTGGGAGCCGGTGGGCGACGGTGACTGGTACCTGCACCTCTTTGCCGTGGAGCAGGCAGACCTCAACTGGAAGAACCCCGAGGTGCGCGAGGACTTCAAGAAGACGCTGCGCTTCTGGAGCGACCGCGGGGCCGACGGCTTCCGCATCGACGTTGCGCACGCGCTGGCAAAGGACCTCGACAGCCGTCCGCTCGACGAGTGGCCCGACGACCCCGACCAGGGCGAGCCCGGTGACGAGAACCCCCTGTGGGACCGCCCCGAGGTCCACGAGATCTACCGCGAGTGGCGCCAGGTCTTCAACGAGTACGAGCCCGCGCGCTTTGCCGTTGCCGAGGCGTGGGTGATCCCCGAGCACCAGTGGATGTACGCCTCCACCGAGGAGCTGGGGCAGGTCTTCAACTTTGAGCTCTCCAAGGCAGGCTGGTTTGCCGACGAGCTGCGTCTGGCCATCAAGGAGGGCCTCGCTGCGGCCGAGCGCTCCGGCTCCACCACCACCTGGGTCCTCTCCAACCACGACATGCCGCGCCATCCCACGCGCTACGGCCTGCCGCAGGTCCGCTCCGCTGTTCACCACCAGCTCGTGAACGACTGGCTGCTCCGCGACGGCAAGACCTACTACGAGGACCGCGAGCTGGGCACACGCCGCGCCCGCGCCGCGCTTCTCATGGAGCTGGGCCTTCCCGGATCGGCCTATCTCTATCAGGGAGAGGAGCTGGGACTCTTTGAGGTGGCGGACATTCCCTGGGGTGCGCTCGAGGACCCCGAGGCGGCCATGACGAGCCACGGCGACGCCATCAAGGGCCGCGACGGCTGCCGCGTGCCGCTGCCCTGGAAGGCCGTTGACGAGACCGGTGACTTTGGCTTCTCCGCGCCCGCCGACCACGCGCCCGCGCACCTTCCCCAGCCCGAGTGGTTTGCCCAGCACGCCGTGGACATCGAGGAGACCGAGAAGGACTCCATGCTCAAGTTCTACCGTCGCGCGCTCGCCGCGCGCGCCGAGCTGCTCACGGCAACCGGTGACACGTCGCTCACGTGGGAGGACGGCTACGATGACCAGGTCATCGCCTACAGCCGCCCCGCCACGGACGGACGGGTGCTCACGAGCGTGACCAACTTCGGGGCTGCGTCCGTGGCGCTGCCCGCCGGCGAGGTCCTTCTTGCCAGCGCCGCGCTTGTTGACGGCAAGCTCCCCTGTGACGCCTCAGCATGGGTGGTTGCCTAGCCTACGCACCGAGGAGAAC
>DXAB01000078.1 GCA_019117265.1 Candidatus Olsenella pullicola | reverse complement strand
CTCTCGCCTGGAGAACGGCACAACAGAGATCAAGATCGAGAAGACCGACATGGTCTACCTCGTGAAGAGCCTCGTTTCCGCGCAGCATCAGCTCTTCCATGAGAGGGGCCTTCACCTGCGCTTTGTTGACGAGACGCCCCACGGTGAGCTCTATGCGGACGTTGACCCGGACCTCATCCGCGAGGCCGTGGTGAACCTCATGAGCAACGCCATGCGCTACACCAACGAGGACGGCTGGGTCAAGGTGTCTCTCCGTCAGGACCACGCGGACGTGCTCATTGCGGTTCAGGACACGGGCATCGGCATTGCCAAGGAGGACATCCCGCAGACCTTCTCGCGCTTCTGGCGCTCCGACGTGAGCCGCGAGCGCGTCTCGGGCGGCCTGGGCGTTGGCCTGGCCATCACCAAGGAGATCGTCGACCGCCACAACGGCACCATCCTCGTGGAGTCCGAGCTCAACAAGGGCACCACCTTCACGCTGCGCATCCCCCAGCGACAGCCGCGCAAGGAGAAGGACCGCTAGCCCCGCACTAACGGTATACTGCTACATTGACTGCAACGACGTTGGAGGGATTTCTATGGCTATGGAACTGCGCCCAGACTCGCACGGCAAGGTTCGCGACATCTATGACTGCGGCGACAGCCTGCTCATGGTTGCTTCGGACCGCATCAGCGCCTATGACTTCATCCTGCCCGACGAGATTCCCCACAAGGGAGAGATTCTCACCCGCATCTCGGCCTTCTGGTTCGAGCGCTTCAAGGACCTCATTCCCAACCACATGATCTCCTGTGACGTGGCCGACCTTCCGGCCGAGTACCAGCCCTATGCCGACTACCTGGCCGGTCGCTCCATGCTCGTGAAGAAGGCGCAGACCGTGCCCATCGAGTGCATCGTGCGCGGCTACCTCACCGGCTCCGGCAAGAAGACCTATGACGCGGACGGCACTGTCTGCGGCATCAAGCTGCCCGAGGGCCTGACCGAGGCCTCCAAGCTCCCCGAGCCGATCTTCACGCCGTCTACCAAGGCCGAGCTGGGCGATCACGACGAGAACATCTCCTTTGAGCGCTGCTGCGAGATCGTGGGCACCGAGGTTGCCGAGCAGCTGCGCGACGCGTCCCTCGCCATCTACAAGGCCGCGGCAGACTACGCCGCCGAGCAGGGCATCATCATCGCCGACACCAAGTTTGAGTTTGGCTTCATCGACGGTAGGCTCACGCTCATCGACGAGTGCCTCACGCCTGACTCCAGCCGCTTCTGGCCTGCCGACTCCTACGAGGAGGGCAAGGTCCAACCGAGCTACGACAAGCAGTACGTCCGCGACTGGTTGCGCGCCAACTGGGACATGACCGGCGAGCCGCCGCGCATCCCCTCCGAGGTCATCGAGGGCACGTCCAAGCGCTACCAGGAGGCCTTCCAGATCATCACCGGCACCGAGTTCACGCCCGCCCGCTAAGACGCGCGCGGCACACGCACCTGTAAGGAGTTCCATGTCACTGCGAGACACCATCGAGGGCGCCCGTCGCGAGGCCGAGGGCAACGCCGTTGGAAGGCCGAGCAAGGAGGCCGAGAGCGTATCCGCGCCCGAAGAGGAGAAGAAGGGCTTCTCGCGCAGCTCAGCCGCCAAGGCCCGCCCCGCCCGCGAGGCCGCCGCTTCCGTGCGCGTGGCATCCAAGCCCAAGGCGGCCTCGATCACCGAGACCAAGGAGGAGAAGCGCGACCGCAAGCGCCGCGAGCGCGAGGAGCAGGACATGCGCACGCGCGCCTACGATGCGCTTCTGCGCAGCGACCCCGACTACCGCAGGACCGAGAAGGTCTTCTGGATTGCGGTAGGCGTGGGCTTTGCCCTGGCCGTGGCTTCGCTCGTGCTGGCCTATGCCTTTGGCGACCAGACGGACGTATCCACCCCGATGGGCGTCGCCTCGGTGGTGACGCTCGTTGCGGCGTACGTTCTCATCATCGGCAGCTTTGTCTACGACTTTGCCAAGCGTCGCCCCATCCGCAAGCGCGTCGAGGCCCAGATGCGCGGCATCAGCGACAAGAAGCTGCTCGAGATCTTTGAGAAGGAGCGCGACGCCAGGCTCAAGAAGGACGCCAAGAAGGACAAGAAGTAATCGGCCCTTGTGCGCTTTGTCAGCGGGTTGCACCGGTGATAGAATAGCGTTCACGCCTTCGTAGCTCAGGGGATAGAGCACCGCTCTCCTAAAGCGGGTGTCGGCCGTTCGAATCGGCCCGGGGGCACCAGAAAAGACGCAGGCCAGACGGTATATTCCGTCTGGCCTGCTTTCTTGTGCGCCCCTGTGGCAAAGGCGCCTTTGGCTATGGTCGCAAGCGTCCCGAGGGGGACTCGAGCGCGCTACCGGGCACCAGAATCGGTGCCCGTGGTGGTTTCCGTGCTATCAGTGTTGTCACCCGTGGTGGTGTCCGTGTTGTTGTCACCCGTCGTGGAGCCGGGGGTGTCCGTCTCTCCATCGGGGTCCTGCGAGGGGAGCTCGGGATCGTTCTGCCCGGTGCTGGGCTCGGTGACGTCGGGCGTCTGGGTGGTGAGGACGATCTCGGCGCCCTCGGGCGCGGTACCGGTGATGGACTGGCTCGTGACCTTGCCCTCGGCGGAGTTGCCCGTGGCGAGAATCGGCGTGAAGCCCTGGTTTCTCAGGGCGGCGGCTGCGTCGGAGTAGGAGAGCGAGACCACGTACGGAACGTTGAGCTCCTGAGGCTGCTCGGGCCCAAGGGAGACGTAGAGCGTCACCGTGGAACCTCGGTCGAGGGACTCTCCGGCGCTCGGCGTGGTGTAGACGACGTTGCCCTCGCTCACGCTGTCGCTGTAGATGTACTGCGTGGGGGCGAGCTCAAAGCCCGCGTTCTCGATCTCGCTGGCAGCCGTCTCCTCGTCCTTGCCGGAGACGTCGGGGACGTCCTCCTGACCGCTGCCGGAGGAGAGGTAGTAGGTGACGGTCTGCCCAACGTGGATCTTGGAGCCGGGCTCGTCGCTCTGGTCGCACACGCGGCCCTGCTCGATGCTCTCGTCCTCACGGGACTCGCCCTTGCGGCCGAGAAGGCCGAACTCCTCCAGCTTTTTCTCGGCATCCTCGGGCGTGAGGTTGGTGAGGTCGGGAACCTCGGTCTCCTCCGCTCCGGACGGGCCGCGGGAGACGTGAATGTTCACGCGCGTCCCCTCGGGGACCTCGCGCAGAGCGCTCGGGTCCTGATCGTAGATCTGGCCCTCGGGGTAGTCCTCGCTAAAGCCCTGGTTGACCTCGCCGAGCTCCAGCCCGCGCTCGGTGAGCGCGTCCTCGGCCTGCTCCTGCGTCATGCCGGCAAGGCTGGGGATGGTTGCCATCGCGGTCCTGTTTCCGAGCACGCTCACCAGCGCAAAGATGGCGATGGCCACCGCCGCTATGCCGCCGATGACGCCGAGGGCCACGTTGCGCCTGTGCCTTCTCGCGCGCTCGGCCTCCTGCGCGGCTGCCTGCTCCGTGGCGCTCTGCCCGCGGTAGCGGTTCGTGCGCTCCACGCGCGGCATCGAGGCCGTGCCGCTCGTGGCGGGCACCACGCCCGCGCCGCGCTCGAGCTTGTTGGTGGGCTGGACGGGCAGCGTGGAGGTCGCGGTGTTGACGGCCTGCATACGCCCGGCGAGATAGTCGCGCAGCGTGCGGTAGAGCTCGTCTGCCGTCTGGAAGCGGTCGGCAGGGCTCTTCTGCATGCACTTGAGGATGATCGACTCGAGGGACGGGTCGACGGCGGGGTTGAGCTGGCTGGGCGGCTTGGGCTGCTCGTTCACCTGCTTGAGGGCAACGGAGATGGCGTCATCGCCCTGGAAGGGCACCTGGCCCGTGACGGCCTCGTACATGACGATGCCGAGCGAGTAGATGTCCGTGGTGGGGCCCAGGTCCTTGCCCTGCGTCTGCTCGGGGGAGACGTAGTGCGCGGTGCCGAGGACGGAGTTGTCCTGCGTGAGGTGGCTGTTCTTGGCGCGTGCGATGCCGAAGTCCATCACCTTGATGTTGCCGTCGGGCTGCACCATGATGTTCTGCGGCTTGATGTCACGGTGGATGATGTCGTGCTTGTGGGCCACGGAGAGC
>DXAB01000077.1 GCA_019117265.1 Candidatus Olsenella pullicola | reverse complement strand
GGTAACATCCGCCGCGAGTTCTGCAGCCGCGTTCTTTGCGGCGAAGCTGTCCGAGCGCCGGATGTTACCGCCGGCCCAGGCCGGACAGGTGGAGTAGAAGGCTACAGCCCCATCACGCCCATGCCCACGAGGGTGGGGCCGGTGTGGACGAGCAGGTCGGCCGAGAGGCCGGTCTGCAGGATCTCGACTGCGTTGCCGATGCGCTCGCGCAGCCGCGGCACCAGCTCTTCTCGCATGTGCGGGTCGTACGTGCAGACGGCCAGGCGCACCTGCGGCCACCGCGCGGCCTGCTCGGCCACGAGGGCGATCTGCGTCTCCAGCGCCCGCTGCCAGCCGCGCGCCTTCTTCTCGATGACGTACTTGCCCTCGGGGCTGCAGGTAAGGACGGGCTTGACGTTGAGCACGGATCCCACGCGGTACACGGCCTCGCTGATTCGGCCGCCCTTGCGCAGGAAGTCCAGCTTCTGCACCGAGAAGAACACGCGCACGCGCTCGCTCACCGCCGCAAGGACGCTGCCCAGGCGCTCGAGCGGCATGCCCGCCTCGATCTGTCGCACCGCCTCCATGACCACAAAGCCGGCGGCGATGCCGATGCTCTTGGTGTCCACCATCACCACGGGAAAGTCCTCCATCTGGCGCGCCACCATGGAGATGGTCTCAAACGTGGCCGAGAGCCCCGAGGAGATGGTTACCGCGACGGCGCCCACGTAGCCGTCGCGGCGCGCCCGCTCGAGGGTCTCGCGGATCTTCATGGGGGAGGGAAGAGAGGTGGAGGGAATCTCCTCCGCAAAGCGCTCGACGACCTCCTCGGCCGTAATGTCCACGCCGTTCTCGTACGTGGAGCCGTCGGAGTAGTTGATGCGCAGCGGGATCACGCGCACGTCATGGGCGGCGGCAAAGTCCGCGGGCGTGTCCGTGCCGGAGTCCGTGATGACGACGATGCGCTGCTCGTTCATGGTTTCCCCCTCATGACGTGACGCCTCTCGTCACGGTCGGTATCATGTTGGCTAGACTATAGACCCTAGACGTAGTTTTGAATACTAGATAATCCGTTTCTGGAGAAAAATCGGAGATGGGCGGCATGGGGGAGAAGAACAGGGCGATCGTCGCGGCGCGCGTGAGCGCCGACCAGCGGGAGCGGCTTGCGGAGCGCATGGGCTCGGTGCACATCTCGCGCATCCGGGAGATGCCCCGGATAGAGCTCTACCTCGACCAGCTCCTCACGCTCGTCTCGCAGGAGCTCGAGTTCATGCAGCTCCCCGGCGAGACCCTCGTCACGGGCTCGATGGTCAACAACTACGTCAAGCAGGGGGTCATCCCGGCGCCGCGCAAGAAGCGCTACACGCGACGCCACGTGGCCTCGCTGCTGTTTGTCTGCGCGCTCAAGCGCGTCTTCTCCATCGCCCAGGTGAGTCAGCTCGCCGCGCTCATCTGGGCCTCTGAGCTTGACCTCGAGGCGCTCTACGACAGCTCGTGCGCCGCGCTCGAGGGCGCCCTCGCACGGCGCTTCTCGCTCGGCGAGAAGGACGGCGAGCCGGCAGCGGGCATCACCCTCGTCGATTGCGACGGGAACCCGGCCGATCCCGAGCTTGCCTGGCTGCTCCAGGCCGCCACCGAGGCGCTGGCCGACAAGGTCGCCGTGGAGCAGGCGCTCCTGCTCGCCTCCGAGGAGGCGACCGGGCGATGACGCGCCCGAGCATCTTTCGCGAGCCCGCCGTCATCCGCAGGCTGGAGCGCAGGAGCGCCCTGCGCACGGTGACGGGCAGCTCCACCGTGGCCGCCGCCGTCATGGTGGTCGCGGCCCTTCTCGCCCTGGCGGTTGCCAACACGCCGCTCTATGAGGGGGTCGAGTACCTGCTCGCCCTGCCGCTCGAGGTGGGGGTGGGGCGCCTTACGGTCTCGCTCAGCGTGGAGCAGTTCGTGAACGACTTCCTCATGGCCATTTTCTTCCTGCTCGTGGGCATTGAGCTCAAGTACGAGATGACCGTGGGGCAGCTGCGCCGGCCGCGCCAGGCGATGCTGCCCATGCTCGCAGCGGTGGGCGGCGTCTGCGCCCCGGCGCTCATCTACGTGGCCCTCAACCTCGCCGAGGGCGGGCCCGTCGGGGGCTGGGCGGTTCCCATCGCCACCGACATCGCCTTCGCGCTCGGCGTGGTGTCGCTTCTGGGGAACCGCATCTCGCCCGCGACCAAGGTCTTCTTCCAGACGCTCGCCATCGCCGACGACATCCTCGCCATCGTGGTCATCGCCCTGTTCTACGGCCAGGTTCCCAACCTGCCGTGGTGTCTTGCGTCGCTCGCCCTTGTGGGCGTGCTCGCCGCCCTCAACCGCGCGCGGGTCTACTCCGTGGGCCCCTACGCGGCCGTTGGCCTGATCCTGTGGGCCTGCATGTTCAACTCGGGCATCCACGCCACGCTCGCCGGCGTCATCCTCGCCTTTGCGCTGCCGAGCCGCTCCGACGTGCGCCTCGTCGAGCTCGGCGACTGGCTCGAGCGCCGCGCGCGTGACCTCGATAACGCCTATGACGACGAGCACCACGTCCTCGGCCAGCATGACTTCACCGACGGCGCCTGGCGCGTGGAGCGCGTGATGCACCACGTCACGCCTCCCCTGCAGCGCACGGAGCGCTACGTCACCACGTTCGTGAACTTCGGCGTTCTGCCGCTCTTTGCCTTCGTGAACGCGGAGCTGCACCTGGTGGGGGAGAACTTCGGCGCGCTTCTTGCCAGCCCGGTGGCGCACGGGGTCTACCTGGGCGCCGTTGTGGGCAAGCCGCTCGGCATCATCCTCGTGACCTACCTGCTCGTGCGCCTGGGCTTCGCGCGGCTGCCGCGCGGCATGGGCTGGGGGCAGGTTGCCTGCGTGGGCATCATGGGCGGCATCGGCTTCACCATGTCCATCCTCATCACGGGTCTCGCCTTCGCGGCGCCCGAGGACGCGATCGCCGCCAAGTGCGCGATTCTTCTCGCCTCCGTGAGCTCCGCCGTTCTGGGCATCCTCTTTGCGCGCGTTGTCCTTGGTCCGGACGGCCGCCGACGATCTGCTCGCCGCCGGGGTTCTTGTCCGGGGCAAGGGGTATCCTAGAGTACGTGACGAGTTGGTACCGTCGCCCGATGGGAGATACGCATGAGTGGACTCAAGCGCCTGTGCATGGCCGTCTTCGTTCTTGCTAACGCGCTGGCGCTCGCCGCCTTTGCGCTCACGTGGTTTGGCCCCTGGACCACGGAGGCCTCCGCGCTCTTCAACCTCGAGCCCTACGTCATCGCGGTGCTCGTCTGCCTTGCCGTGAGCGTCCTCGGGATGCTCGTGCTGCTCTGTCGCGCGCTCTTCTCGCGCCGCACGGTGCGCACCGTCGAGATTGCCACGGTTGACGGCGGCATCATCTCCGTCACGCGCGACGCCATCGCCGCCCAGGCATCCCACATCGTGGAGGCGGACGGCTCCTGCACCGCCGCGCGCGTTCGCGTGGATGCCAAGCAGCGCGGACATGTCCGCGTGCACGTTCGCGTGCTTCCGCACGAGACGGTCGACGTGGTGGTCAAGGGCGCCGAGCTGCACGAGGAGCTCATGGACGGCCTCGCCGCCGTCTGCGGGGACAAGGTCGAGGACGTGAGCCTCGAGTTCATCGAGCCGGAGTCCGTGACGGATGCCACCGCGGACGAGGGGGAGGGCGAGGCTCGCCCCGCGTCCGCCCCGGCGCCCGCCGCCTCCGATGCGACCGACTCCACGAGCGAGATCACGGTCTCCATGGGCTCCGCCCGCGAGACCCCGAGGGAGGGCTAAGCCATGGCAGACGAGAAGACCCCTAAGCCCAAGATCGAGCTGGGCGAGAAGGACGAGCCGTCGTCCCAGGCAGCGTCTCGGCCGGACGAGGCGGAGGTGTCGGCCGGTGACGCCGTGCGCCACGGCGTGAGCTGCGTCTCGGCATGGGTGAGCCGGACCTTCCCGGGTCATGAGAAGGCGTTCTGGGGCGGCGTGATCGGGCTTCTTGTCGCGCTGGTGTTCTTTGCGATCGGCTTCTGGCGGACGCTCGTCATTGCCGTGCTCGTGGTCGCGGGCGTGGCCGCAGGCCAGGTGCTCGACGGAGACCCCAAGATCGTGAACGCCCTGCGCCACATCTTTGTCAGAAACAACCAGTAGCGTTGCGCCGCGGCACGCGGGCGCCCGAGGACAGGAGCGAGAGATGACCAAGAACGAGACCGTTGCGACCGACGAGACGACCGATGAGGTCGAGCAGGTCGAGGTCGTGGAGGAGACCGCGCTCGCCGAGGCTCCCGAGGTCGGGCAGGACATCGAGGCGGCGACAGACGATGAGGACGTGGACTCGGAGGACTCGCTCACCTTCTCCAACGGCGTCATCGAGAAGATCGTGGCCATCGCCATGCGCGAGGTGCCCGGCGTGGTGGGCATGAAGGGCAACTGGTTCAACCGCGTCCAGGACGCCTTTGGCGCGAGCGACTCCACCAAGGGCGTGACCGTGGAGGTGACGCCGGAGAGCGCCGTGCGCGTGAACATCTCCGTGCTCATCGAGTACGGCGCGTATGCCCCGCAGGTCTTCGAGGACGTCAAGCACGCCGTGGTCAAGCAGGTCACGGGCATGACGGGCCTCGAGGTGGCCGGCGTCAACCTGCGCATCGAGGACGTTCTCACCGTCGAGGAGATCGAGCAGCGCAACCGTCGCGCTGCCGGCGCCGCCGCAAAGGCCGAGAAGACTGAGAAGGCCGATAAGGCCGATAAGGCCGACGAGGAGTAGGCCGCGGGTTCTTCTCGCTGGCCGTCTGCCAAAACGGGCGATTTTGGGCAAAACGTTTGATGCGACAAGGGCATTCGCATCAAACGTTTTGCCCAATTTCCTTATATGCGGTGCTTTTTGGTCGATTCTTGAGGCCAGATGGCCCCTCGTTCCGCCTGGACATAAAACTTGTTGCCCAAAACCTCCGATAAGGGCCGAGAACGACGCATCGAGCTGACGCCGCAGGCCCCGGAACGCAAAACTTGCTTTTGCGGACACTCGCGGTCCAGCCTGTGGCGCGTCTTGTGAAAGGCCAGCCTGTTCCGCATGATCCGCCTCAGCAAACCTCGTGGGGCGTGTCTCTGCCCGCGGCAAAGGCCATGAGCGCCTCAACGTTGCTGCGCACCATGCCCTCCACGTCCTCGTTGGTGTAGAAGGCCATGTGCGGCGAGACGATCACGTTGGGAAGGGCGGCGAGGGCCGTGCGATCGCGGTTGGGGAGCACGTCGAGGGAGTGGTCGAGGTAGTAGAGGTTCTGCTCGTGCTCGATGGTGTCGAGCGCCGCCCCTCCCAGGTGTCCGGACTCGAGCGCGTCGAGAAGCGCCGCGGTGTCCACGAGGCTCCCGCGCGCCGCGTTCACGAGGATGGCGCCGCGCCGCATGGCGGCAAGCTCCGTCGCTCCGATCATGTGGTGGTTCTCGGGCAGGCCCGGCGCGTGCAGCGTCACCACGTCGGACGAGGAAAGGAGCTCGTCCAGGCTCACGTAGGCTGCCATGCCGCGCAGCTCGTCCTTCTCGACGGGGTCGCAGGCGAGCACGCGGCAGCCAAAGCCCTGCAGGTGGCGCACCACGCAAGCGCCGATCGCGCCCGTACCCACCACGCCCACCGTGCAGCTGGAGAGGTCGCGGCCGATCTTGCCCTTGAGGTCGAAGTTCTGGACGGACGCCTGCGCCATGAGGAGCTTGACCTTTCTCAGCGCCATCAGCATGAGCATGATCGTGAAGTTGGCCACGCCCTCGGGCGGGTATGCCGCGTGCGCCACGCGGATGCCCAGCTCACGAGCGGCGTCTACGTCTATGTGCTCAAATCCTATGGAACGCGTGGCAAGGCCGCGAACGCCGAGCTCGCGGTAGCGGGAGAGCAGCTCGCGCGATATGGGGTTGGTGATGATGCACACGCCGTCTGCGCCAGCGGCGAGGCTCGCGTTCTCGAGCGTGGGGTAGTCGGGCGTCCAGCCATAGTCGAAGCCCAGATCTTGGCTCAGGGCGTCAAGATATCCCAGCTCGTCATAGGGGCGCAGCGCGTACGCGAAGATTCTCATGGTCTCTCCCTCGCCTGATGATTGGGGACTGTCCCCAATGTACACCCTTGCTAGAATCGATACGACTTCGATGCGAGGGGGAGAGATGCGAGAGAGCGTGAGCATTGACGCCGTGGAGGCAGCGGCGCGCGACTTCAACCGACCGGGTCCCAACCATATGAACTGCGGCGAGTCCGTGATCGCCGCGCTCTGGGACGCCTTTGAGCCGGACTTTCCACGCTCCGTCGTGGCAATGGGCGCCGGAATGGGTGCGGGCGTGGGCGGCTCCGGCTGCATCTGCGGCGCGCTTGCGGGCGCCGTGGCGTTTCTCGGCCTTGTGGTGGGGACCAAGGAGCGCGCCAAGCCCCTTGCGGCGGAGCTGCACGACGCCTTCCGCGACGGTACCGCCAGGCACGTGACCTGCTGCCGCGTACTCACGCGGGGCATGGAGTGGTGGGGCGAGGAGCGCGTCTCACAGTGCCAGGCGCACTGCGCGCTCGCGGCCGGTGCCGCCGCGCGAATCCTCTGCCGCGAGCTGGGCGTGAGTGCGGAGGACTAGGGCCCTTCCGTCTACGTGCGCCAGAACGGGCGCTTTTGGGTTTTGGCGTCTTACGCGTCTGACGCGATGGCTCTCACGGGGCAAACCCCGGGGTTTTGGGCAACACATTTTATATTGGTGGCGAGAAGAACGTGCTTTTGAGGCTCTTTTGCCGCGCGTCCTTCTCGCCACCTGCGCTTTTATTCGTATCTGCTGGCGTTGGCGCCGCAGTCCATCAAACTTGTTGCCCAAAACCGCCCAAAGCCTGCACGAAGCGGCTCCGGGGCCAGCGCGAGGAGGGACTCGGGGCCGTGAGGCATGCTCCTGCAACGCGTGCGCGACCTCTCAGGTAGCCCAGATGTGCGTGAGGATGTTGCCCGCACGGCTCTCCTCTCCCGGACGGTCGGGCTGCTAGGTGAGGGCTTGACCGATGACGAGCACGGCGGCGAGAAGTGCCCCGGTGAGGCAGCACGCGTCCATGACCCCGCCGGTCTTGCAGAGGCCGAGGCTGAAGCCGTGGGGCAGCGGCCAAAGAAGCCGCAGGCCACGGTAGTTGAGCGTGTCGAGCGCGAGGTGCGTGGCAAAGCCGAGGGAAAGGCAGGGCGCGAGCGGCGGGCAGGCGAGCCACGTTGCCGCGGCGTATCCCGCAAGCGCGAGCAGCGAGTGCGAGAAGCCCCGATGGGCGGAGAGCCGAGAGGCGCAGACGAGGGCAACGAGCCCGACGGCTCCGAGCGCAAGCCGCCCGAGCCCGTGCGCGGCGGTCTCGCGCAGGACGGCGCCCCCGTTTGCCGCGTCGAAGAGCACGGCGCCCATGAGCAGCGCCGCCGCGCCCATGCGGGCGAGCCGCTCGCGCCAGGGATGCGCGGTGTCCCTCACGTCGAGGTCGGGGAGGGTGGCGCCCGCAGCGCCGCAGGCCGCTGCCAGGGCAAGGGTCGTGAGCGGCGCGCCCGGCCCGGCGGCAAGCAGTGCCGTAGCGGCACCGACCGTAAGGTGCGTGCGTCCGGTCACGGGCCCTCCCTCCCTGCCTGTTCTTCTCGCCCGCCACTATAGCAGCCTGGCGCTGCCCGAATCTGACTACTTTTGCGATGAGGCCGCCTGCGCGCTTCCCGAGAGGTCGCCTACGAGACGTTTCTCCCGGTTTTGGGCAACAAGTTTGATATCCCTGACGGAGTCTGGCTCCCGCGCGAGCCTTTGGAGCGGAAGGTCCTTCTCGCTACCTGCAGCATTTCCGGGCGCTCGGCAAGAGGGGGAGTCTGCACATCAAACTTGTTGCCCACAACCAGCGGATTTGGCACGGCCCCGCCACCCGCATCAAATGTGTTGCCCAAAACCCCCTGCTCTTGCCGCGGGTCCACAGTGCCCCGTCACGTCGAGAAGGGCGTGCCATCCCCAACCAACCGTGCTACACTACCAACCGACATCGGGGGGCTGGCGCACGCCGGCTGAGATTGGGCCCAGGATCGCGGCCCTGACCCAGGAACCTGATCCGGGTAATGCCGGCGTAGGGAAGAGCTTCGCGCGCAAGGCAACGAGGCACCTACGAGAGAGGGGTGCCTTGGGGCACCCGGAAGGGAGGGCGCGTGAACTGCTCGGTTGCGATTCAGTTCCTGCCCATGGACGCCACCACGGACGACGCCACGTGCGACGCGGTGGATGCGGTCATCGCCTACATCGACTCAACGGGGATCGACTACTTTGTCGGCCCCTTTGAGACGTCGATCGAGGGCGATTACGAGACCTGCATGGAGATCCTCAAGAACTGCCAGCTCGTGGGCGCCAAGGCGGGGTGCAAGCACATGATGTGCTACGCCAAGATCAACTATCGCCCGGACGGCGACGTCATGTCCACGGACCGCAAGGTCGGCAAGTACCACCCCGGCGACCCGGAGTTTGCCGAGAAGAGCGCGGACGCGGCGGCCTAGCATGACCGTCCGCACCGAGCCCACCCGCGCGCGCCGCATCGCCACGCCGCTTGTCACCATCCTGGCGCTTCTCGCCATCTGGCAGGCCGTCGTGAGCGTGGGGCTGGTTCCCAACTTCCTGCTGCCCACGCCGGTACAGGTGGTTCAGGCGCTCGTGGAGGACGCCGCACTGCTCGCGAGCCACTGTGTTGCCACGCTCGCGGAGGCCGCCGCCGGCCTTGCCGTGGGCGTTGCCCTGGGTTTTGTCTTTGCGGTGCTCATGGACCGTTTCGAGGGTTTCTACCTGGCCTTTGAGCCGCTCATGACCATCTCGCAGACCATCCCCACCGTGGCCATCGCACCGCTTTTGGTGCTGTGGCTCGGCTACGGGGCGCTGCCCAAGATCGTGCTCGTGATCATCTCGACGTTCTTCCCGATCACGGTGTCGCTCGCCTCGGGCTTTCGCTCCGTGGACTCGGACGTCATCGACCTCATGCGCACGATGAACGCCTCGCGCTGGCAGATCTTCTGGTACGCCAAGCTGCCCGCCGCCACCGAGCAGTTCTTCAGCGGCCTCAAGATCTCCGCCACCTACGCCATCGTCGGCGCCGTCATCGCCGAGTGGCTCGGCGGCAACGAGGGCCTGGGCGTCTACATGACCCGCGTGCGCAAGTCCTTCTCGTACGACCGCATGTTTGCCGCAATCATCGTCATCTCCGCGCTGTCGCTGGCGCTCATGAAGCTCGTGGAGCTCGCCCAGCGTGCGTGCATGCCCTGGAAGAGGGTAGAAGGGAACAACAATGACCGATAAGAACCTCGCAAAGAACCTCAGCCGCCGCCAGTTTGTCACCCTTGCGGGGGCCTCCGCCGCCACTGCCGCGCTCGCCGGCTGCAACAACTCCGGGACGCCCGCAGCCGAGGGCAACGCCGACTCAACGGACGGCGAGAAGACCAAGGTCTCCTTTGTCCTGGACTACACTCCCAACACCAACCACACCGGCATCTACGTGGCGCTCGACCAGGGCTACTTTGCCGAGGAGGGCCTTGAGGTTGAGATCGTCCAGCCGCCCGCGGACGGCGCGGACGCGCTGATCGGTGCGGGCGGGGCCCAGATGGGCGTCTCCTACCAGGACTACATCGCCAACAACCTTGCCTCCGACCAGCCGATGCCCTACTCCGCCGTGGCCGCGATCATCCAGCACAACACCTCTGGCATCATGAGCCGCGAGGAGGATGGCGTCACGCACCCCGCCGCCATGGAGGGCCACACCTACGCCACCTGGAACATGCCCGTCGAGCAGGCCACGGTGAGGCACTGCGTGGAGGCCGACGGCGGCGACTGGTCCCAGGTCGAGCTCGTGCCGTACGAGGTCGACGACGAGGTCAGCGGCCTGCGCGCCAACATGTTCGACACCGTGTGGGTCTACGAGGCCTGGGCGGTCCAGAACGCCGTGGTCCAGGACTTCCCGTACAACTACTTCAGCTTCATCTCGGTGGACCCGGTCTTTGACTACTACACGCCCGTCATCGCCGCCAACGACGACTTTGCCGCCCAGAACCCCGAGGCCGTGAGGGCCTTCCTGCGCGCCGTCAAGAGGGGCTACGAGTTTGCCGTAGAGAACCCCGACGAGGCCGCCGACATCCTCTGCGCACAGGTGCCCGAGCTCGACTCCGCGCTCGTTCACCAGAGCCAGTCCTACCTTGCCGACCAGTACGTCGCCGACGCCGAGAGCTGGGGCGTGATCGACCCCGAGCGCTGGGCCGCCTTCTATCAGTGGCTCAACGACAACGACCTCGTGAACAACCAGCTCGACGTCAACGCCGGCTACGACCTCTCCTTCCTGGAGTAGACATGTCAGAGGCTGGCGAGAAGAATGTGCGGGCAGCGGGGGAGGCGCGGCGAGTTGGTCCGGCGCTCGGACAGTCCTCGCCGCGCAAAGGGCGCGCGTCTGCGGAACTCGCGGCGGACCAACTCGCCGCGCCTGCGCTCGAGGCTCGCGGTCTTACTCTGTCTTGGGACCAGGAGCATGTCGTAGTTGAGGATATCAACGTTGAGGTTGCTTCTGGCGAGGTCTGCTGCCTCGTGGGCCGCTCCGGCTGCGGCAAGACCACGATTCTGCACGCGCTCGCTGGCCTGACCACCCCCATGGCCGGTCGCGTCCTCCTGCACGGGGAGGACGTGACCGGTCGGCCGGGCCGCGTGAGCTACATGCTGCAGAAGGACCTGCTCCTGCCGAGCCGCCGCATCATCGACAACGTGTGCCTGCCGCTCGTGCTTGCCGGCGCGAAGAAGGCGGAGGCACGCGAGAAGGCGGCCCCGCTCTTCGAGCGCTTTGGCCTTGCGGGCTGCGAGCTCAAGTGGCCGAGCGAGCTCTCTGGCGGCATGCGCCAGCGCGCGGCGTTCCTGCGCACCTACCTTATGGGCGCGGACGTGACGCTTCTGGACGAGCCCTTCTCGGCGCTCGACGCCCTCACGCGCGTGGACGTGCGTCGCTGGTTTGTTGACGTGGTCGCTGAGCTGGGGCTCTCCGCGCTCGTCATCACGCATGACGTGGACGAGGCGGTCTCGATGGCGAGCCGCATCTACGTGCTCGCGGGCGCGCCGTCGGCGGGGGAGCCCAGTCACGTGGCGGGCGTCGTCGAGGTCGATCGCGTCGAGAGCGAGAACTTCGAGCTCACCGACGAGTACCTCGCCGCCAAGCGCCAGGTCATGGCCCTGCTGGGGTAGGCCCCCTCGAATCACTGCCCTTTGAGGGTATGTACACCTCCCGACCCCTCGTTCTTCTCGCCCAAGCCTTTGACCTGCGGATATGCGAGAAGGACTTGGGGGTGGCGTGTGCATACCCTATCGGCTCGGCGCGCATGTCCCGGCGCGTGTCCGTGCCGTCCCCTCGGCGGCGTCATCTGCTCGTAAGGCTCCCGTAAGGCTCCCGCAAGGCCCTGCCCCGCAGAAGGGGGAGGGCTCGCCAACGGACGTATCGTGGTGCTATGGATATGTCCGAAGGGAGCAAGGTGGGCTCGAGAGCCAAGACATTGGTGGCAGGCGTGGTCCTCATCCTCGCCGCGGTCGTGGTGGCAGGCGCCATCGCGCTCGGCCCGGGCGCGGAGGCCGGGGGCGAGTCGGCGGCGCATGACGCGTCCGACGCCCAGGGCCAGCAGCTCACCGTGGTCCACGGTGTCATCGGCTCGGAGAAGGAGTCGCTCTTCAGCGACCCCGAGGCCCAGGCGATCTTCAACAGCTACGGTCTTGACGTGCAGGTCACGACCTCGGGATCGTGGGCCATGGCTGAGCGCGCCGGCATCGAGGAGTCCGACTTCGCCTCCCCCTCCTCCGAGATCTCCGCCGCCCACCTCGTCGACGTCCATGGCGGCGCGGTGCTCTCCACCACGCGACCGTTCTACTCGCCGCTCGCCGTCGCGACGGGCGACGCGGTACTCTCGGTCCTCGAGCAAAACGGCATCGCAGAGCGGCGCGACGGCGTCTGGTATCTCGACATGGCTGCCTATCTTGACGCCGTCGCAAACGGCCGTCGTTGGACGGACCTCGCCGGGTCGGACGCCTACCCCTCGAGCCGCAACGTCATGATCACCACCACCGACGTGCGCTCCTCCAACTCGGCCCTCATGTACCTCAGTCTCTCGAGCTACGTGCTCAACGGCTACGCCGTAATCACGAGCGAGGACGCCGCCCGCCAGCAGGCAACCGACTCGCTCGCCAGGCTCTTCCTCGACCAGGGCTACTCGCAGTCGTCCTCGTCGGGCCCGTGGGAGTCCTTCCTCTCCAAGGGCCCCATGAACCAGCCGCTGACCCTCATCTACGAGAGCCAATACCTCGAGGCCCAGATGAACGAGCCCTCGCGCGTGACCTCCTCCATGAGGATCTGCTACCCCGCGCCCACGATCTTCTCGGACCACGTGGTCGTGGCCTTCTCCGAGGCTGGTCAGAAGGTCCAGGAAGTGCTCGAGAACGATCCCGACATGGCACGTGTCATAGCGCGTCACGGTTTCCGCGTGAACGGTGCGAACTCCGCCGCGTTCTCCGAGCAGGTGGGCGCAGCCGGTCTCACCGGCTACGCCGCCGACGGCACCTTCATCGACGCCGCCCAGGCGCCCAGCTACGAGGTGGCAGACGTGATGCTCCAGACCATCGAGGCGCTGTACTAGCGCAGGAGGGGAACCGCCATGACAGCTGTCGTCGCGCACTCGCGCTCTCGCGCGCTCGCCGTTCTTCTCGCCCTGGTCTGCGCGCTCGTCTGCGCCGTGGCGCTGCCCGCGTGCTCGCGCGATGAGGCCGCCGAGCCCGCGCCCGACGACGCCCGGGAGCAGCCGGCGACCAATCCCGATCCCAGCTCCGACCCTGAGGCCGACCCCGACGTCGTCGGCACGACCCTGCGGGTCCTCGCCGGCTCCGAGATCAAGGACATGCTGCCCATCCTCGAGGACGCGCAGGCGGAGCTGGGCATTACCGTGGAGCTCACCTACCAGGGCACGCTCGACGGCACCGAGACGGTCATGGCCGGCGAGGGCGACTTCGACGCAACGTGGTTCCCCTCCAACGCCTACATGACGCTCTTTGACGAGAAGAGCGCGCTGGTCTCGGAGGAGGCCTCGATCATGCGCACGCCGGTGGTCCTCGGCGTCAAGCGCGACCGTGCGGCGGAGCTGGGCTGGGACGAGAAGAGCCCCACCTGGGCGGAGGTCGTGGACGCGGCGGCGTCGGGGGAGTTTGCCTACGGCATGTCGAGTCCGGTGTCGTCAAACAGCGGCTTCTCTGCGCTCGTCGAGCTGGCGACGGCGATCTCGGGCACGGGGGCCGCGATCACGGCCGCCGACGTCGACGTCGTGGCCTCCGACCTCACGCGCTTTGCGCAGGGCCAGGCGCTCACGAGCGGCTCCTCGGGCTGGCTCATGGAGGCCTACGACAAGGACTCCTCCGCGGTCGACGGCGTCTTCAACTATGAGTCGCTCATCCTGCAGGATCCCGACCTCGTCGAGGTGATCCCGCAGGACGGCGTCATCACGGCCGACTATCCGCTTACGTTGCTCTCCGGCCGGGGCGAGAAGGTCGAGGCGGCTTACGGCGCGCTGGTGGACTACCTGCGCCGCGATGACGTCCAGCAGCGCATCGCCGAGGAGACGTTTCGTCGCACGGATGCCACCACGCCCGACGACGAGCGGATGGTCTTCGAGATTCCCTTCCCCAACCGGATCGCGACGGTGCGCGCCCTGCTCCTCAGCTGGGTCGCGGAGGTGCGTAAGCCTGCGAACATGGTCTTCCAGATTGACACCTCGGGCTCCATGGGAGGCGCGCGCCTTGACGCCCTCAAGGCGGCCCTGCTCTCGCTCACCGAGACGGGCGCGGACGGCACCGCAGCGCTGCTCACCTTCCAGCCGCGCGAGACGATTCGCTTTGTGGAGTTTGCCTCCGACATAAAGAGCGAGAAGAACCTCGTGGTGGGGGAGGACGGTAACCTCGTCGGCGTGAGCTCCTACGTGAGCGGCCTCTCCGCGGTCGGGGGGACGGCGCTCTACGGCACACTCCAACACGCGCTCGAGTTGGCGGCCCAGACCCGAGCGGACGACAACGTGACCTCCGTCGTGCTCTTCTCGGACGGCGAGAACACCGACGCCCCGGGCATCGAAGGGTTTGCGCAGTGGTACGAGGCCAACGAGACGGTGCAGGGCATTCCGGTCTACGCGATTCTGTTTGGTGAGGCGAGCGGGGCCGAGATGGAGCGGCTTGCCGAGCTCACGGGCGGGCGCGTCTTCGACGCGGGCGACGGCGACCTCACGGCCGCCTTCAAGGAGATTCGCGGCTATCTGTAAATCGGGGACAGTCCCGAATTAACAGAAACGGTTAGGAAGGAGGACGGATGCGGGGAGACAGGGCACTGGTGACGGGCATCGCGGCAGCGGTCTTCGTTGTCTTTGCCGCGTCCGCGGTCCTTCTCGCCTCTAGCCTCGTTGCGCAGGTGGCGCTCGTCGTGGCCGGCGCCGCCATGTCCGCCGGGTCCTGGATGCTGCTCACCTCGCTCAACATGCCGAGCGACGTTTCCGCCATCGACCTCGAGGCCATCGAAGGCGCCGATCCTGTGCTCAAGGAGTCGGCCGAGGCCGTCAACGACGTGGCAGCGCGCATCGAGGGCGCCTGCGCCGCGGACGAGCCGCGCGGCATCGCGGTCGAGGCCGAGCGCCTGCGCGCGGTGGTGGGCTCGATGGCCGAGCTCGTGGAGCTGCCCGAGTTCACGACCGCGGGCGCCGAGGAGGACCGCCGCCTCGTGCTCTCGCTTGCGACGTCCTGGCTGCCCGGAGCGTGGGACCAGCTTTTGACCAACGTGCGCTACCTCGGCTTTGGCGGACGCGCGAGCGCGCGGGCGCGGAGCAACGTGAGCGCCCTCGATGGCCAGTGCACAGACGTCGCCGGCGCCCTCGACCTGGTGCGTGCGCGCATCGTGGAGGGGGCCTCCACACAGATCGAGACGGGCTCGGACTATCTGAGGCAGCGCCTCGGCCGCCGTCCGAGCGAGCTCTCCTTGGAGGAGCCGCACGACGACCGTTCATCGTCACAGGAAAACTGACGCAAGGATAGGAGACTGCCATGGCCCACGACCTTCTCGACGCCCCCGACGACAGCTTCGACCTCGAGGCGGCGCCCGCCCCCGAGCCCGTGCGCGCTGAGGGCGCGCTTGCGCAGATACCCGCGCCGGACTCGGCTGAGCTGCTGCGCCTGAGCAAGAACGCCGACTCCTGGGTGAGCCGCGTCGCCGCCCTGCCGCCCCAGAGCCTCGAGTTCAAGCAGGAGGTCGACGCCATCTATGAGGTTGGTGCCGACGCCTTCCGCGAGACCTCCAGCACGTCGAGCCGCTTTCTCGAGCAGTCCCTGGCCACGTCCAAGAGCGGCGGCACGCAGGAGCAGGTCTCCAAGAGCCTCGTCGACCTGCGCAACGAGGTCGACGAGCTCGCTCCCGGAGAGGACACCTTCGCCGAGCGCCTGCTCGGCGCGCTGCCCTTCGCAAGCCGCGTGAGGCGCTACTTCAAGCGCTACGAGTCCAACCAGAAGCAGCTCAACGCCATCCTCCTCTCGCTCAACAAGGGGCAGGACCTGCTGCGCAGGGACAACGCCGCCCTCAACGTGGAGCGCCGCAGCCTCTGGGGCAACCTGGGCACCCTCAAGCGCGCCTACGAGCTGCTGACCAACATCGACGACGAGCTGGTGGCGCGCATCGACCGCGAGCGCGCGGCGGGCAACGTCGAGCTCGCCTCCTCGCTCGAGAGGGACGCCCTCTTCGCCGTGCGCCAGCGCCGCCAGGACGTGCAGACCCAGGCGGCCGTGACGATTCAGGCCTACCTCTCGATGGGCATCATCCAGCAGAACAACGACCAGCTCGTGCGCGGCGTCGAGCGCGCCAAGACCACCACGGTGACGGCGCTGCGCACCGCCGTGATCGTGGCGCAGTCGCTCGAGAACCAAAAGCTCGTGCTCGACCAGATCGACGCCGTCAACAAGACCACGGACGCCATGATCGACCGCACGAGCAAGCTCCTTCAGGAGAACTCCCTGCGCACGCAGCAGCAGGCCGTCTCGAGCGGCGTCTCGCCCGAGACGCTGAGGCGTGCCTATGACGCGGTCTTCTCGACGCTCGACAGCATCGACACGTTCCGAGAGCAGGCCAACGCCTCCTTTGCCAAGACGATTGACGTGCTGAACGACCAGCTCGAGCGCGCCCGGACCTACGCCGAGCGCATGAACCGAGACGGCGAGGGCGGCTCGACGGAGTAGCGTGAGAGGGTCAGCCCGCGCAGACGAGCTCGACGCCGGCGGCCTCGAGCTCGGCGCGCGCCTCGTCGCTCACGTGGGCGTCGGTGATCACGGCGAGGTCCTTCTCGCCTAGGGAAAGCGGCACGGTGCCGTGGCGGCTGAACTTCTCGCTCTCCGTGAGCAGCACCACGCGCTCGGCGTGCTCCGCCATGTCGCGGACGGCCTGCGCGCGCATCTGGTCGCTGTTGGTGAACCCGGTGCGGGCGGAGAAGCCGTCCGTGCCGGCGAAGAGCAGGTCCACGTAGAAGCCCTCGACGCAGGACCGCACCATGGGCCCCACCATGACCTGCGAGTCCTTCTGGTAGATGCCGCCGATGAGCACGACCCTCACCGTGGGGTCGTCGCGCACGGACGAGGCGATGAAGGCGCTGTTGGTGCAATCCGAGATTCCGGCAAAGGGTCCTGCCCGGCCGCCCTGGCCCGCGACGTAAGCGTTGCGCAAGGGATGCCTGCCAAGCCAGCATTTCCCCTTGCTTCGGGCTAACGTTGTCTTGAGAGCGGAGGGGGGGGGTACATGGAAGCGCACGAGGACGATACGTACGCGAGGCTCAAGGCGGCGATGGAGGAGGCGGAGGCGAGCGAGTCCCCCGTGGAGTCCGCCCGTGACCGCCGGCGCCGCTATCTGGCGATTGCCTTGATAGTTCTTGTTCCCCTGGCCGTGGTCAGCTATGTCGCGTGGGGACTCATCGGCCTGTTTACCTTGGGCAAGACGGACGAGGGGCCGATCGCGGTGGCGTATCGGCTCGTGGGCGTTCCGGGCTGGCTTGCCATCTTTTCCTTTGGCGTCGTGGCGGTGGCGCGGCAGCTGCGCGACGACTTCAAGGGCGTGGGCGAGCGCATCTTCGGGGCGGTCATCATCGCGCTCATGGTGTGTACCTGCTACGTCTTTGTGGGGCAGCCGCTGCTGGACATCCCGTACCTCTTCGACCCCGTGCGCGTCGAGCTGCACGATGTCGAGACGAGGGACGTGAGCGGCGAGAGCGGCGCGACGTACTACCTCAGCGGCGTCGACGAGTCCGGCAAGGAGTGGGAGTTCCGCATCAACAGCGATACGTTCCTCAGCTGGGACCGCGGCCGCACCACCGCCACCGTGACCGGCCTCCCCAACACCCAGGTGACGCTCGCCATCGAGTGACCCTCCCCGCGCCCTCCAGAGGGTGGAGGCCCTGAGCGACGGCTACCAGGAATTCCTCACGCCGCTGCAGACAACCGTGACAGCAAAAGGCCGCCCCTCCGATTCTCTAAGCAAGGATCTTCCGCGAAGCGCAGTCCTTGCGTGAGAATCGGAGGGGCGGCCCCCGTTGCCGTAACGAAGTTTCCTACGCGAGCTTGAGGAACTCCTGGTAGCCGCGATACGCCTCGTAGACGTCGGCCTTGCTCGTGGTCTCCCACGGCGCGTGCATGGAGAGCACGGGCACGCCGCAGTCAATCACGTTCATGCCGTAGGTGGCCAGGATGTAGGCGATCGTGCCGCCGCCGCCCGCGTCGACCTTGCCGAGCTCGGCGGTCTGCCAGGCGACGCCGCCCTCGTCCATGACGCGGCGGATGGTGGCGATGTACTCGGCGTCGGCGTCGTTGGAGCCGCCCTTGCCGCGCGAGCCGGTGAACTTGTTGAACGTCAGGCCGTGGCCGAGGTAGCAGGAGTTCTTCGGCTCGAAGACGCTCGCGAACGCCTGAATAATGGATTACGCGGGAAGCAGTCTGTGAAAACAGGCTGCTCAGACTGTCAAAAAACCTCGCTGAAGATGTCTGTGAC
>DXAB01000076.1 GCA_019117265.1 Candidatus Olsenella pullicola | reverse complement strand
AAAATGTGGATTAGAGGTCTTAAAAAATCACAACCATGGGCTCGCCCGTCTCCTCGAAGAGGCGCTCGTTGTAGGCGTCCAGCTCCTCGCGCACGATGGCGTCGGCGTTCTTCAGGATCTCCAGCTTCTCGGGAGTCACCTCGCCGATGATGCGGATGGCAAGCCCCGGACCCGGGAACGGCTGGCGGAAGACCATGCGGTCGGGCAGCCCAAGCGCCACGCCCAGCTCGCGCACCTCGTCCTTGAAGAAGTGGTCGAGCGGCTCGATGAGGTCAAAGTGCACGCCCTCGGGGAACGGGATCAGGTTGTGGTGGCTCTTAATCGTGGAGGCCTTGCCGCCGGTCTTGCGCGCGCCGGACTCGATGATGTCGGGGTAGATGGTGCCCTGTGCGAGCATCTCCACACCGCCGATGCGCTGGGCCTCGTCGAAGAAGACCTTCCAGAACTCAGAGCCAATGCGACGGCGCTTCTCCTCCGGCTCAGTCACACCGGCAAGCAGGCGCTCGTAGCGGCGCTCGGCGTGCACGTGCACGAGCGGCACCTGGAACTGGTCGCGGAAGACCTCCTCCACCATCTCCGGCTCGCCCTTGCGGAGCATCCCGTGGTTCACGAAGACGCAGGTCAGCTGGTCGCCAATCGCACGGTGCACGAGCGCGGCCACCACGGAGGAGTCCACGCCGCCGGAGAGGCCCAGGATGACCTTGCGGTCCCCCACCTGCGCGCGGATCTCCGCGACCTTCTCGTCGATGATGTTGTCCATGGTCCAGGTGGCCTCAAGCCCGCAGATGCCAAAGAGGAAGTTCTCCAGCAGCGTACGACCGTGCTCGGTATGGCGCACCTCCGGGTGGAACTGCGTCGAGAAGAGCTTGCGCTCGGCGCACTCCATAGACGCCACGGGGCACACGTTCGTGGACGACGTAACCGCAAATCCCTCGGGCACGCGGCTCACGGCGTCGCGGTGGCTCATCCACACGGTCTGCTCGTCGGGCGTTCCGGTAAAGAGCTCAGACTCGCCGCTGCGGACAATCGTGGCCGGGCCGTACTCGCCCACCTCGGAGTGCGCGACCTCTCCGCCCAGCGTCACGGCCATGATCTGGTGGCCGTAGCAGAAGCCCAGCACCGGTACGCCCAGCTCGAGGATGCCCGGATCGATCTTGGGCGCATCCTCGGCGTACACGCTCGCGGGGCCACCGGACAGGATGAGCGCGGACGGCGCCATGGCGGCCAGCTCACCCGCCGAGATGTCGCACGGGACAATCTCCGAGTAGACGTGCAGGTCGCGCACACGGCGCGCGATCAGCTGCCCGTACTGGGCACCAAAGTCCAAAACCGCAACAAACTGCCTGGGGGTGGCCTCGCTCATACATCCTCCGGTCTTCTCGCCTGCGCTCGTGCGCCATAAGTCCGTACCATTATTGCATTTTCTTAAGAATAGGAGCGTTTTTACCCTCCTTCATGCGGCTTGCATATAACTCTCGTATCATTAGCCAATCTGACTGATCCAGCCGGCGGGGCAAAATCATGCCTCTAACGAACAGAAAGGTCCCTTGTGGCCGACAGAAAAACCCACAGGCAGATGACGAGCGCCGAGCAGGCACATCGCTCGGGCAGCCGTTTTAGGCGAGATCAGGCCGCCAGCGCCCACGCTCGCGGCGCTGCGGAGCAACCCCGGACCGCTCTTCGGACGAGCTCCTCCGGACCGCGCCACATTGCCTCGCGTTCCGACGGCATTGACGCCTACACTGCCAAGAGAAGGAAGAAGACCCGTGGCCGCGTCCTCAGGGCCCTTGCGGTCACACTGCTCCTGGCGTTTGTCGGCGCCGTTGCGGCAGGCGCGGCCTACATCATAAACATCAACAACCGCCTCACGCAGGACCTCCCCGAGGAGGTTCGCCAGCAGCTCGTTGCCGTTGACCCACAGGAGCCCTTCTACATGCTGCTTTTGGGCGTGGACAAGAGCGAGGAGCGTTCGGGCGAGTGGGGCAGCTCAACCGCCAACTTCCGCGCCGACACCATCATCCTCGCGCGCGTTGACCCGCCCTCACAGAAGGTCACGCTCGTCTCCATCCCGCGAGACACCATGGTCGACATGGGCGAGCACGGCGAGGACAAGATCAACGCCGCCTATTCGTACGGCGGCGCCGCCTACATGGTCGAGGTGGTCTCGAACTTTGCCGGGGTGGACATCTCTCAGTACGCGGAGATTGACTTCGAGCAGTTCACCTCCATTGTCGACACCATCGGCGGCATTGAGGTGACGCTGCCCGTCGACGTTGTTGACGAGACTTGGGCCGGCATCAACCTCACCGCGGGAACCCACCAGCTCGACGGCGCCACGGCGCTTGCCCTTGTGCGCTCGCGCCACGCCTATGACGCCTACGGCGGCGGCGACTTCTACCGCGCCGCCAACCAGCGCGCCGTCATTGCCGCCATCGTGCGCAAGATCCTCCAGCAGGACCCCTTCACCATGGCGACCACGGTCTCCGAGCTCGCGGGCAGCGTAACCACCTCCATGAGCGTCACGGACATCGTGAGCCTGGCGATGCAGTTCCAGAACCTGGACGTTGACCACAACTTCTACTCGGGTCAGACGCCCACCACCTCCGAGTACATCAACAACCTCTGGTACGAGATTCCAAACGAGGACGCCTGGCGCGAGATGATGGAGCGCGTCGACGCGGGCGAGTCCCCGTACTCCGACGCCAGCCAGGACTTCACCTCTGGCGCAACCATCGTCATTGGAGAGAACGTCTCCGGTTCCGATGAGGACGGAGAGGGCGGCGACGAGACAAGCACGGGCGAGGGGGCCGTCGAGCCCGTCTTCTCCGGCAGCGTCCTCGTACTCAACGGCGCGGGCGTGAACGGCCTTGCCGGCGAAAAGTCCAAGATTCTCGAGGCCGCCGGCTTTAGCCCCTACGCCGAGACCGCCAACTCCTCCGATTACACCACGAGCTCGGTCCACTACAACGGCGACGCGCATGGCGCGGCCCTGGGCGTGGCGCAGACGCTCGGCATCGACGAGACAAACGTCAGCGAGAACACCGAGGGCTATAGCTCAGACTACGACGTCATCGTGGTCCTGGGCACCGACCAAGCAAGCTAGCGCCCCCGACCGCCCGAGCCGTGACTAAGGCAACGGGGTTGGTCTGACAAAGGCAACGGGGTTGGTCTGACAAAGGCAACGGGGTTGGTCTGACAAAGGCAACGGGGTTGGTCTGACAAAGGCGACGGGGCTGGTCTGACAAAGGTGACAGGGTTGGTTGTCATCATGGACTTTATGATGACAACCAAC
>DXAB01000008.1 GCA_019117265.1 Candidatus Olsenella pullicola | reverse complement strand
GTCTCCGAGGTCGACGCCGCCCACGTGGTGGTCTACTCCGACGAGTACGGCTCCGAGCGCTACGACCTGCCCAAGTACGAGCGCTCCAACCAGTCCACCTGCATCAACCACCGCCCGATTGTTCACGCGGGCGATAAGGTCGAGGCCGGCCAGCCGCTCGCCGACGGCACCTCCATCGATCACTCCGAGCTCGCCCTCGGCGCCAACCTCACGGTTGCCTACATGCCGTGGGAGGGCTTCAACTACGAGGACGGCATCATCGTCTCCGAGCGCGTGGTCCAGGAGGACCTCCTCACCTCGGTGAGCATCTCCCGTCACGAGATCGACGCCCGCGACACCAAGCTCGGCCCCGAGGAGATCACCCGCGAGATTCCCAACCTCTCCGAGGACATGCTCGCCAACCTGGACGATGACGGCATCATCCGCATTGGCGCCGAGGTCGGCCCCGGTGACATCCTCGTTGGCAAGGTCACGCCCAAGGGCGAGACGGCCCTCACGGCCGAGGAGCGCCTGCTGCGCGCCATCTTCGGCGCCAAGGCGCACGACGTCCGCGATACCTCCCTCAAGATGCCGCACGGTGCCTATGGCCGCGTCGTTGACGTGGTCCGCTTCAGCCGCGAGGCCGGTGACGACCTCCCGCCGGGAGTCAACGAGCTCGTCCGCGTCTTCGTGGCTCAGCGCCGCAAGATTCAGCAGGGCGACAAGATCGCCGGTCGCCACGGCAACAAGGGCGTCGTCTGCAACGTCCTGCCCGTTGAGGACATGCCCTACATGGCCGACGGCACGCCCGTCGACGTCCTTCTCGACCCGCTGGGCGTCCCCTCCCGTATGAACGTTGGCCAGCTCCTGGAGTGCCACCTCGGCTGGGGCGCCTCTCACGGCTGGGACGACGAGTCCGACGCCTCCGAGCGCTACGTGCCCGGCCCCATCAACGTGGCCACGCCCGTCTTTGACGGCGCCACGGACGAGGAGGTCGCGGAGGTCCTGCGCCGCACCAACATCAACCTCATGAACAAGGCCAAGATCGAGTACGGCGAGCACATGCGCGAGGAGTTTGTGCCGCAGCTCAACAACCTCGGCAAGACCACGCTCTACGACGGCCGCACCGGCGAGCCCTTCAAGAGCCAGATCACCGTGGGCACGAGCTACATCCTGAAGCTCGGCCACATGGTCGACGACAAGATCCACGCGCGTTCGACCGGCCCCTACAGCCTCGTCACGCAGCAGCCTCTGGGCGGTAAGGCCCAGTTTGGCGGCCAGCGCTTCGGCGAGATGGAGGTCTGGGCCCTCTACGCCTACGGCGCGGCCAACGTCCTCCAGGAGATCCTCACGGTCAAGTCCGACGACACCAACGGCCGCGTGAAGACCTACGAGTCCATCGTCAAGGGCGAGAACGTCCCGTCTGCGGGCATTCCCGAGTCCTTCAAGGTCCTCGTCAAGGAGATTCGCTCCCTCGCCCTCGACATCGAGCCGATCTCCTACAAGAAGCGCGCCGAGCGCGCCGAGCAGGAGCATCACGACGAGGCCGAGAGCGCCGTTGACGTCTTCGCCAACATGGCCGACGACGCCGAGGCGCCCGCCGAGCCCGCAAACGACCTCGAGGCGGCCCTCGTGGGTGACGCGACGAGCGATAAGGAGTAGCGACTGTGGCTGATTTCGACACCACTGACTTCGACGCGATCAAGATCTCGCTTGCCTCTGCCGACCGCATTCGCAGCTGGTCGCACGGTGAGGTCAAGAAGCCCGAGACCATCAACTACCGCACCCTCAAGCCCGAGAAGGACGGTCTCTTCTGCGAGAAGATCTTCGGTCCCACCAAGGACTGGGAGTGCGCCTGCGGCAAGTACAAGGGCATCCGCTTCCGTGGCATCGTCTGCGAGCGCTGCGGCGTTGAGGTGACCACCGCCAAGGTGCGCCGCGAGCGCATGGGCCACATCGAGCTCGCCGCGCCCGTGAGCCACATCTGGTACTTCAAGAGCCCCACGAGCTTCCCGCTGGCCCGCCTGCTCGACATCAAGAGCAAGGACCTCGAGAAGGTCCTGTACTTCGCGAGCTACATCATCACCAAGGTTGACTTCGAGGCTCGCGAGGCTGACGCCGTCGACCTCAAGGAGGAGCTTGACGCCGACCTCGAGGAGCTCGACGCCGAGCGCGACGACCAGATTGCCCGCCTGCGCGAGCAGGGCGAGGACTCCGGCGAGGAGTTCGGCGACCTCGAGCCCCTCTCCGAGGACGAGATTCGCGCCGGCATCGCCGACCTCGAGGCCGAGTACGAGGACGAGAAGCGCCTGCGCACCGAGGCCTACGAGAAGTTCATGCAGCTCGAGGAGCGCGAGCTCATCTCCGACGAGGGGCTCTTCTCGGAGCTCAAGCGCTACTACGGCATCTACTTCAAGGGCGGCATGGGCGCCGAGGCCGTGCGCGAGCTGCTGCGCGGCATCGACCTCGAGGCCGAGGCCAAGGAGCTCCGCGAGGTCATCGCCTCCGATACCGCCCAGAAGCAGAAGCGCGAGAAGGCCATCAAGCGCCTGGAGATCGTCGACGCCTTCCTCAAGGGGGGCAACGACCCGGCAAACATGATTCTCGACGTCATCCCGGTCATCCCGCCCGACCTGCGCCCGATGGTGCAGCTCGACGGCGGCCGCTTTGCTGCGTCCGACCTCAACGACCTCTATCGTCGTGTGATCAACCGCAACAACCGCCTCAAGCGCCTGCTCGACCTCGACGCCCCGGCGATCATCGTCAACAACGAGAAGCGCATGCTCCAGGAGTCCGTGGACGCGCTCTTTGACAACGGCCGTCGTGGTCGTCCCGTCACCGGTCGTGGCGGCCGCCCGCTGAAGTCGCTCGCCGAGGCCCTCAAGGGCAAGCAGGGCCGCTTCCGCCAGAACCTGCTCGGCAAGCGCGTCGACTACTCCGGCCGCTCGGTCATCGTCGTCGACCCCACGCTCAAGCTTCACCAGTGCGGTCTGCCCACGCAGATGGCCCTCGAGCTCTTCAAGCCCTTCGTGATGCGCCGCCTCGTCGAGCTCGGCAAGGTCGAGAACATCAAGGGTGCCAAGCGCGCGATCGACCGCCAGCTCCCGGCCGTCTGGGACGTGCTCGAGGAGGTCGTCCAGGATCGCCTGGTCCTTCTCAACCGCGCGCCCACGCTGCACCGACTCTCCATCCAGGCCTTCGAGCCGGTCCTGGTTGAGGGCAAGGCCATCCACCTGCACCCGCTCGTGTGCGCCCCCTTCAACGCCGACTTCGACGGCGACCAGATGTCCGTGCACGTGCCGCTCTCCACGCAGGCCCAGACCGAGGCCCGCGTCCTCATGCTGTCCGCCAACAACCTGCGCTCTCCCGCGTCGGGCAAGGTGCTCACGGTGCCGTCCCAGGACATGGTCTTCGGTGCGTACTTCCTCACCACCGAGAAGACCGTGGAGGGCGCCGAGGTGCCCGTCTTTGCCGACTTTGACGACGCGCTTCTCGCCATCGACATGAATCACGAGCTGGAGATCCAGCAGCGCGTGGTCGTGCGCGTGTCCGCCGCCGACGCCAACGTCGTCGAGGGCGACCGCAGGGTCTTCCGCATCTTGGTCGCCAAGGGCGAGTACGAGGACCTCGACGTCACCGAGCGCAGCGCGCGCTTTGAGACCACCATCGGCCGCATCATCTTCAACCGCCAGTGCCTGCCCGCCGACTACCCCTTCATCAACTACAAGATGGTGAAGAGCGACATCGGCGCGCTGGTCAACGACTGCTGCGACCGCTACACCACCGCCGAGGTCGAGCCGATCCTCGATGCCATCAAGTCCACGGGCTTCCACTACGCCACCCTCGCGGGCCTTACGGTCTCCGTCTGGGACGCCACGATCCCCGAGGACAAGCCCCAGCTGCTCGAGGAGGCGCAGGAGCGCGTCGACGAGATCAACGAGTACTACGAGGACGGCTTCCTCTCCGAGCTGGAGCGTCACACCGAGGTCGTCAACGCGTGGACCGAGTGCACCGACCTTCTCGCCACCGAGATGCTCGCGGGCTTTGCCGAGGACAACCCCATCTACATGATGGCCGACTCCGGTGCCCGTGGCTCCAAGACGCAGCTTCGTCAGCTCGCCGGCATGCGTGGCCTCATGGCCGACATGTCCGGCGACACGATCGACCTTCCCATTAAGGCCAACTTCCGCGAGGGCCTCGAGCCGCTGGAGTACTTCATCTCCACCTACGGCGCCCGTAAGGGCCTCGTCGACACGGCCTCCCACACGTCCGACTCCGGCTACCTGACCCGTCGTCTTGTTGACGTGGCTCAGGACGTCATCGTCCGCGAGGAGGACTGCGGCACCGACGAGGGCGTTACCTACCCGCTCATCAAGCCGGGCCAGACCTCTGTGGACACCGACCTCATCGGCCGCTGCGCCCTGAACGACATCTGCGACCCCGAGACCGGCGAGGTCCTTATCGCCAAGGACGCCTACGTCGAGTCCAAGGCCGACCTTGAGATGCTCGTCGAGCACGGCCTCAAGAAGGTCGAGCTCCGCGCCCTTCTCACCTGCAAGTCCAAGTACGGCGTCTGCCAGAAGTGCTACGGCTGGGACCTCTCCACTCGTCGTCCGGTCAACATCGGCACGGCCGTGGGCATCATCGCCGCCCAGTCCATCGGCGAGCCGGGCACCCAGCTCACGATGCGCACGATCCACTCCGGCGGCGTCGCGGGCGCCGATGACATCACGCAGGGCCTCCCCACGGTCGCCCGCATGTTCGACGTCGTCGGCAACGTCAACGAGAAGATCCTCGGCCGCGAGGCCGACCTCGCGCCCGTGTCCGGCCTGCTCCGCATCATGCCCGAGCAGACCGAGTACCTGCTGCGCATCCTGGACACCGACGACCCGTCCCGCATCATCGAGGAGTGGCGCGTCCCTGCCTCCGTGCGCTTCATGCCCGACGTCGAGGACGGCGTGGAGGTTCGCGCGGGCGACCAGATCACCCGCGGCTTCGTCAACTTCCGAAAGCTGCGCAAGCTCGCGGACATCGAGTCGACGATGCACACCT
>DXAB01000075.1 GCA_019117265.1 Candidatus Olsenella pullicola | reverse complement strand
AGTCCTTTCGCCCGCACCATGAACGCACGGGGCCCCGGCTTTGCCGGGGCCCTTTTTATGCCGGGTGTGTGCGTGGGGCGGCTCCGTGCGGCCGCACACGATTTCCCAGCGTCGGCACGGGTGCGCGGGTGGGCGCACAAAAAATCGGGGCCTCGGCACAAATGGCGTGCCGAGGCCCAGAAAACGTGTGCATTGTCGAGAAAAACCGCAGGTCGCACTTCTCGCCTTGTGCCGAGGCCGCCAAAACGCGTGCGCCTCCCGCCGGCTGCGTCCCTGACCGGCGGTACCCCTGGCCGCCGCGCCGACGAGCGCCTACTCGTCGTCCTCCTCGTCGAAGAAGCTCCAGTCGTTCTCGCCCTTCTCGTGATTGAAGTAGCGCTTCTTGGTCTTGCGCTCCATGAGCAGGGCAATGATCAGGCACAGCACGATTCCGCCAAGGATCAGGCAGATGACGCCCACCTTGTCGCTGAAGAGCCACGTAAAGAAGTCGCTGATTGCCTGCATGCCGCCTCCCAAGCACGTCCTTAGATTCACGCGCACAAGTATATACTTGGAGGGCCGTCGTCCCGAACGACGACAACGACACGTCAGAAAGCAGGGAGCCAACATGCTCGACATCAAGTTCGTCCGCGAGAACCCCGACATCGTCGACAAGGCTTGCGAGTCCCGGCAGAACGCCCATTGGGACCGCGAGAAGTTCTTTGAGCTCGACGAGGAGCGCCGCTCCGTCATTGCTGAGGTCGAGAAGCTCCAGGCCGAGCGCAACTCTGTCTCCAAGGAGATCGGCCTGCTCATGCGCGAGGGCAAGCGCGACGAGGCCGAGGCCGCCAAGCAGCGCGTGGCTGCCAACAAGGACCGCATCGCCGAGCTCGACACCCGTCGCACCGAGGTCGAGGACGCCCTCTTTGACCTGGTCTCCCGCATCCCCAACATTCCGCATGAGAGCGTCCCCTACGGTAAGGACGACTCCGACAACCCCGAGGTGCGCCGCTGGGGCACCCCGCGCGACTTCTCCGCGGACGGCTTTGAGCCCAAGGCGCACTGGGACCTCGGCCCGGCCACCGGCATGATCGACTTCGACCGCGGCGTCAAGGTTGCCGGCACCCGCTTCTACGTGCTCGGCGGCATGGGTGCCCGCATGGAGCGCGCGCTCATCAGCTTCATGGTGGACATGCATGTCAAGGCCGGTTTCAAGGAGTGGTGGATGCCCGTTATCACCAATCGCGAGACCCTCTTTGGCACGGGCCAGCTTCCCAAGTTCGAGGACGACCTCTACCATGTGAACCCCGACCTCTACCTCATCCCCACGGCCGAGGTCATGCTCACCAACCTGCATCGCGGCGAGGTGCTCGATGCCTCCCAGCTGCCGCTCTGGTACACCGCCTTCACGCCGTGCTTCCGTGAGGAGGCAGGCTCGGCCGGGCGCGACACGCGCGGCATCATCCGCGTGCACCAGTTCGACAAGGTCGAGATGGTCAAGTTTGCCAAGCCCGAGGACTCGATGAACCAGCTCGAGAGCATGGTCGCCGAGGCCGAGGCCGTCCTCCAGGCGCTGGGGCTGCCCTATCACGTGGTCACGCTCTGCACCGGCGACATTGGCTTCTCCGCGTGCAAGTGCTACGACCTCGAGGTGTGGCTTCCCAGCTACAACGCCTACAAGGAGATCTCCTCCTGCTCCAACTGCTGGGACTTCCAGGCTCGCCGCGCCAACATCCGCTACAAGGACCCGGCGGAGTTCAAGGGTACGCGCTTTGTGCACACCCTGAACGGCTCCGGTCTTGCCGTGGGTCGTACGATGGCCGCCATCATGGAGAACTACCAGAACGCCGACGGCTCCATCACGGTGCCCGAGGCCCTGCGCCCGTACATGGGCGGTGTGGAGGTCATTAAGCCCGAGGCCTAGCGTCTGCGCAGATGGGCGTGTCAGGGGGTCGTTCGCTTTGGCGGGCGGCCTCCTTTTTTGGCGCGCGCTGCCGGAGCACCCCTCTCAAAAAGCCATAGAACTCTTGTTCCCAGAACAACAGTTCTGGTATACTGAGGTCACAGGATGCGAGGAGGGAGAAGATATGCAGGTAGAAGAGGTTGCGCGGTTTGAGGGTGCCGGGGACGTCCGCTCGATGCTCATCGGGGAGGAGGACGGCTGCGTTGTGGTGCAGGAGAACCTCGCGGGCCCCTCTGCGCTCATCGCCTATGGCGACGAGGAGAGGAGCATGCGCGTGATGTTTGCGCCGGAGGCCGTGCGGGAGCTGCTCTACGCGGTGGGGTCTGTCGGCGAGCGGTCTCTTCGCGCGTACCTTTCTCGTGAGGAGAATGACATCGTTGACCTGATGGACCTCTGCGACGCGCGCGGGGTCGCGTATGCCTTTACCGGAATGGGCGCCAAAAGCGGGGTGCAGTTCAGGCCGGCGCAGCAGCGAGGCTAAGGCTTGGGCATCCTGTCCTGCGCTCAGGCCCGGCCTTCGGGATAGGTTGCGTTCTCGATCTTGGAGGGGAGGGGTCTTCACGAGCCTTGTCATAGGGCGCCATCGAGTCTTCAGCGTCAATAGTATGTACTGACATGCATATGACATATTGAAAAATGATAGTTGTTATGTTAATAACATATCAATTTCGAGGGGAGTGAATGGGTGCCGTCTTGAGACGCTGCGCGCCCGCCACGGTGCCGACGAGATTGACTAGAAAGGGGTCAGCAGATGCGGTGCATTCTCATCACGGGGGCAAATGGCTATCTGGCGAGCCTGGCCCAGCTCTACAACGCGGGGCGCTACGAGTTCCTCCGCGTCTCCCATTCCGACGTTGACTTTCGAGACCCCTCTGGCGTGGAGGCCTTCGTCCGCTCCGCGGACTTTGACGTGTGCCTTCACATGGCGGCGGACGCCACGACCGCCCATTGCGAGCAGGACCCCGAGGGCACGCATCGCGTGAACACCGAGTCCGCCATCGCCATCGCGCGCGCCTGCCACGAGCTCGGAAGGAGGGTCGTGTTCATCTCTACGGAGCAGTGCTTCAACGCCTCTCCCGGTACGGCGCCCTTCTCGGAGGAGGACGAGCAGGCCTCAACGACGCGCTACGGCCAGCAGAAGATGGAGGCCGATGCCTGGATCAGGGAAAACGTCGATGACTATCTCATCCTGCGCCTCTCGTGGATGTTTGGCCTGGCCATGCCCGGCGTGCGGCCCTCTCCCAACATTCTCACCAACGTGATGGGCGTCCTGCGCTCCGGCAAGCCCACGGCGTTTAGGGTGCATGAGCGCCGCAACATGACCTACGCCCAGCGCTTTGCGGGCCAGCTTCCCGCGATTCTTGAGCTTTCGAGCGGGGCGTATCACGTTGCCAGTCAAAATGGTCGCACCACGTATGAGACCGCACGCCTGGTCGCGGAGCGCCTGGGGTGCCCCGCCGCCGAGGTCGACCGGCTCATCCTTCCGGACGAGAGCACCTATGCCGAGCGCCCGCGCGACTTCCGCCTTGCGTCAGACAAGATTCGCGCGGCGGGAATCAGTCTGGGCACCTTTGAGGAGGACCTCGACCTCTGCCTGCGCGACTTTGGCCTTGGTGCGTGACGGTGACGGGGCGGCAGCTTCGCACCCGATTTACGCGAGCATGCCGACGATACGCAAAACGGGAGGCTCCCGAAGGAGCCTCCCGTAACTTGCGTGGTGCGGCGTATAGGATTCGAACCTATGACGCCCTGATTCGTAGTCAGGTCCTCTATCCAGCTGAGGTAACGCCGCGTGCAGTTGAGTATATTGCCACGCGCTTTGCCGTCCGTCAAGCGTGAGTTGGAAAAATGTCAAAGATGTGGTGACGGGCACAAAAGAGGCCCGCTCCGCACGTGGCGGAACGGGCCCGAACAGTCTGGCGGAGAGCTGGGGATTCGAACCCCAGATAGGATTTGCATCCTATACTCGCTTAGCAGGCGAGCACCTTCGGCCTCTCGGTCAGCTCTCCAATAGGTGCTAGAGCATGATACCCCACAACGGCCCAACTCACAACGCTCGTATTTCTCGTTGGCGAGAAATACCTTGAGACCGCCACGCCTGCGTCTCAGACGAGCCGAGCAAGAAACGCATCGTCAACGACGATGCTGTCCCGATGCGCGGCGATCTTATCCCAGGCGAAGAGCGCCACCAGCTCGTTGGGCGTTATGTCCGTTCCTGGGTCGCACAGACCGGCCGCCGCCGCGAGTGCTCCCACAATGCGCTCGGGGCGCGCGCCGCGCTCGCGAAGCGCTCCGAGGTCGAGGTCCTTCTCGCGCTTTGAGAGACGCCTGCCGTCCGGGGCCACGAGCAGGGGAACGTGTCCGTAGGCGGGCGTCTCGTACCCAAGAAGGCGCCCCAGGTAGATCTGCCGCGCGCACGAGCCGAGAAGGTCGCACCCGCGCACCACCTGGTTTATGCCCATGAGGGCATCGTCTACCACCACGGCAAGCTGGTAGGCCACAACGCCGTCGCTGCGCCGCACGAGAAAGTCCCCGCACTCGCGCGCGAGCACCTCGCGCCGAGCGCCAAAGGCCAGGTCGGAGAACTCGATGGTGCCTGCGGGGTCGCCCTCGTCCGGAACCCGCAGGCGCACGGCCGGCGGGCGCGTCGCACTGCGGCGGGCAACCTCATCCGCGGAGAGCTTCCGGCATGTGCCGGGGTAGATGGGCGCGCCGTCGGAGGCGTGCGGCGCGGTTGCCGCATGGAGCTCGGCGCGCGAGCAGAAGCAGGGGTAGGTGAGCCCGCGCGCGGAGAGCTCCTCGAGCGCTGCGCCGTAGAGCTCGGCGCGCTCGCTCTGGTAGTACGGCCCCTCGTCCCAGGTGAGTCCCAGCCACTCAAGGTCGTGCATAAGCAGCTCGGCGCGCTCGCGGCTCTGGGCTCGCGGGTCAAGGTCCTCGACCCGCATCACCATCTCCCCGCCCGCCGAGCGCGAGGAGAGCCATGCCATGAGCGCGGAGAACGCGTTTCCCAGGTGCATGCGACCCGAGGGCGTTGGCGCAAACCTGCCGCGCACGTGAGGTGTCGCATCTCCCCTCATGCCCCTAGGCTCCGGATGAGATCACATACACGCCGTCCGGTCGATGACATGCCGCCTCTCGCACGCCCAGGATCGCCGCAAGAAGACGCCTCGATGGCGCCAAAGGGCTCGAGGTGGCGCTGAATTTGATGGCCCATGATGCTGGGACGATGCGCACTTTGCTTCATCATGCTGAAAATACCTCGGTTTAGCAGTGAAAACCGGAAATCCGAACATCCTGTCACGTGCCGGGCGCTACAGGCGCTCGGAGTAGACGTAGATCCCAAAGTCGGCATCCGGCTCCTCGCCCGGCCACGTTACCTCGGAGCGGCGGCGGACCTCCCGGCTGAGCCCCATGTGGTCGTAGAACGAGACGTCGCAGTTGTCGTCCGTGAGCAGGTAGTAGCCGGCGACCCCGCGCTTGCGCAGGTGCGCGCGGACGGCGTCTATGAGCTTGCGCCCAATGCCAAGGCCGCGCGCCTCCGGGGAGACGATGAGCAGCTTGAGCGTCGCGGCGGTCTCGGGTGCACCGGTCTTCTCGTAGTCAAGAGCCAGCCCTGCCCCCTCCACGACGCCTGCCATCTCGAGGTCCATTGCGCGCGTGGCGTCAGGGCTCTGCGCCGCCTCGCGCTCGGCGGCGGCCCCGCGGTCATGCCACTCGTCGGCGTCCGCCACCTCGCCGTCCTTCTCGGCAAGAAGCACGGCACCAAGAAGCGTGCCTTGCCGCTCGGCAACGAGCGACCACGTGGTGTGACCCAGGTAGTCGCAGAGCTCCACCGTTGAGGCGAGCTCGCCGGGCTGGCCGGGAAAGTCCGCGAGCCACGTCTTGGCGATGAGGGTGACAAGGGGGTGGAAGTCCCGCTTTTCAAAGGGGCGCAGCGCGAGTTCTCCGACGTTCTCTGACATGTTGTCTCCTAGCTGAGGTATCGTAAGAGAGACGGTACCGCAAGCGGTCCACATTTCCAAGGAGGGCTTATGGCAGACACTCCCATCAAGCGCGCGCTCGTCTCGGTAACCGACAAAACCGGCGTCGTTGACTTCGTCAAGGCGCTCGAGGATGAGTTTGGGGTCGAGGTGATCTCAACCGGGGGCACCGCTCGCGTGCTCGAGGAGGCCGGTGTCCACGTGGTGCCCATCGAGCAGTACACGGGCTTCCCGGAGATGATGGACGGCCGTGTGAAGACCCTCCACCCCAAGGTGCACGGAGGCCTTCTCGCCCGCCGCGACAACCCTGCGCACATGGCCGAGGCCGCAGAGCACGGCATCGGCATGATCGACCTTGTGTGCGTGAACCTCTACGAGTTTGAGAAGACCGTGGCCAAGCCGGACGTCACCTTTGACGACGCCATCGAGCACATTGACATCGGCGGCCCCTCAATGCTGCGCTCCGCCGCCAAGAACGCCGCGTCCGTGACCGTGGTCTCCGATCCGGCGGACTACGACGAGATTCTCGAGGAGATGCGCGCCAACAATGGCTGCACGTCTCTGGAGCTGCGTCGCTACCTGCAGCTCAAGGTCTACGAGACCACGGCAAACTACGATGCCGCCATTGCCATGTGGCTTGCTGACCGCTACGACGAGGACTTTGCTGACGACGAGTGCGACGACGAGCCTGCAATGCCCGAGGAGCTGGGCTTCTACCTCGAGAAGGTCGACGACCTGCGCTACGGAGAGAACCCCCAGCAGACGGCCGCGGTCTACCGCTTTGCCGACGAGATGGCCGACGCCTGCTCCTCCGCCAACCCCCTCGTGGGCGCCGATCAGATTCAGGGCAAGCCGCTCTCCTACAACAACTACCTCGACGCTGATGCCGCCTGGAACCTCGTGCGCGAGTTCGACGGCCCGGCCTGCGTGATCTTGAAGCATCAGAACCCGTGCGGCTCCGCCGTGGCCGACGACGTCACCACGGCTTACGACCGCGCCTTCGCGTGCGACCCCAAGAGCGCCTTTGGCGGCATCATCGCCTGCAACCGAGAGGTGCCCTTTGAGCTGGTTGAGCACGCCTTTGACGAGAACGGCCAGTTCGTCGAGGTCATCATCGCCCCGAGCTACACCCCCGAGGCGATCGAGCGCATGGCCAAGCGCCCCAACCTGCGCGTGCTTGCCACGGGTGGCGCCGAGGGCCACGCCGAGTTTGAGCTGCGCTCCATCGACGGCGGCATCCTCGTCCAGAACGTCGACACCGTGTCCGAGGACCCCGAGACCTTCACCTGTCCCACCGAGCGCAAGCCCACGCCGGAGGAGATGGACGAGCTCATGTTTGCCTGGCGCGTCTGCAAGGGCGTGAAGTCCAACGCCATCCTCGTCTCCAAGGGCAAGGCCGGTATTGGCATGGGCCCGGGCCAGCCCAACCGCGTTGACTCCGCGCTTCTGGCCTGCCAGCGTGCGGATGAGGCCTGCGAGCGCATGGGTGTGGAGAAGGGCGGCTACGCCTGCGCGTCCGACGCGTTCTTCCCGTTCCGCGACAACGTTGACGTGCTCGCGGAGCATGGCGTGACCTGCATCATCCAGCCCGGCGGCTCCAAGCGCGACGACGAGTCCATCGAGGCCTGCAACGAGCACGGCATTGCGATGGTCTTCACCGGCAACCGCCACTTCCGCCACTAACCTGACAAAGAAACCTGACAAAAGTGACAGGGTAGTTTGTCATGTGCGCCCCGGACGGCCCCAACGCCGCCCGGGGCGCCGCTCTATACCTTCTCGGCGCGGTGTGCGCCCCGAGAAGGCCCGGCGGCCAAAATGATGACACTTTACCCTGTCACCTTTGTCATCACCTTTGTCGGGCCGTCACATCGTGAGCGCGCCGACGGGGAAGGCGTACACGCCCGTCTTCTTGTCGAGCCGAGGTCGCGCACAACTGCCCATGATGACGGCGAGGAACGTGGGGTCGGGGCAGTCGGCGGCAGGGTTCTTGCGGAGCTTGCTTCTCAGGCGCGTGAGCCCGCGGGCCGCCTCATCAAACTGAGTCTCGCCAATCGCAACGTTGATTGCTCCCCACCTGCCGTCCGACAGGGTGATCACGGCATCGGCGCGAGCCCCGTCGGAGTCCGCGTAGTATCTCACCGTGGGCGCGGCCTCCATCTCGAGCACGGACGCGTAGACGTTGAGGTCGCGCAGAACGAGGCAGCGCAGAAGCGAGAGGAGCGCGGGAGCGTCTTGGAGCAGCGTGTCCGGCGTGTGCGTGAGCCACATGGCGGGGATGGATGGGTCTACGAACTGCATTCGCGGCTTGAACCTCACGCGTGAGGTGGAGCGAATGGGCGCCCGCCATCCCTCAACGGCATAGGCAAGATACGTATCAAGGAAGAGCTGCCGGTAATCACGCGCGGTGTTTCTCGAGAAGGGCTTCTCGCCGCGGTCGCGGGCATATGCCGCATAGTCCTCGTAGGTTGCCTGCCAATCGCAGGCGGCGTGCGCGCAGGCGACCTTTACCGCCATGGGGATCCGCTTGCCCCGCTTTGGCAGCTCGTTCTCCATGACGGTCTGCAGCAGAACTCGGATGAGTCGCGCGGAGGCATCCGCCCCCAGACCCTGAAGGCGGGGCCACCCGCCCTGACAGATTGCCTCGGCAACCTCGGGGAGGCCCATTGGACACGACATCGGATAGAAGTTGTGGGTGAAGAGCCCCATAAGGGAGACGCTCACGTTGGAAAGGCCGGCCTCGGCAAGCGAGAGGGGCCAGAGCCGGACGATCGGGGTGCTCGCAACATGGCGCTCCTCCTCGGGCCGGCCATCAACTGAGCTCACGAGAAGGAACGACCCGTCGCGAGACTGCGCCGCCGACTTGGCGAGGGAGGGGATGAGCTGCCACTCGTCGATAACGTGCGGAGACAGACCGCCCTGCAGCGCGCGATCCGGGTTGGTCTCGATGATGGGGCGGATGCCCTCGTCGTCTGCGGCAATAACGCTTCGGGCCTGGGCGAGCGCGGTCCAGCTCTTTCCCGCACCGTGGGGGCCAACAAGGCGCACGATTGTGTGGCTTTTGAGGAGATGGCGGAGCTTTCCGTCAACGAGCCTCATTCGGTAGCCGTGAGGGCGCAGATATCCCTGGTCCTGCTTGTCCATTTTCATAATAAAGTACCTCTATTCTGATTAACAAAAATAACTGACCAAAATAGAGCAAATTCATTTTGCAAAACAGAGAGCGAAAAACACGTGAAATAGAGCAAAATTGCCTTCTTTAATATCTAATTATCACCCTATCTGACGACAAATCAGCGAGAAATTCGACAACAAGCGAAAAAATGCCGCTCACCCCTGCCAAAAGATGGCCTGTCGAGGCTTAGGTAGAGTGCCATGCAACCCAAAGCGCGCACTAGGCGCAGTTTTGAAGAAATTGTGACGTTCAAAAGTAATCAAAAGTAAGGAGGATGAATGGTCGGAATCGTCGTCATGACTCATGGCGGCCTTGCGGAGGGGCTCGTGAGCGCCAGCGAGGTCATCATGGGGCCCGCTCAGCAGGTGAAGACGCTCGCGCTCAGGCGCGAGGGAAACGTCGACGAGCTCAGCTCCGAGTTTGCCGCGGCGCTCGAGGAGGTTGACACCGGCGACGGCGTGCTCGTGCTCTGCGACCTCTTTGGTGGGTCGCCCTGCAACGTCGCGAGCATGGGCCTGCGCACCGCACGCAACTACCACCTCGTTTCGGGCGCGAACCTTCCCATGCTCATCGAGGCGATCAACAGCCGCGACGAGGGGCTTGACCCCGAGGCGCTCGCAAAGCGCTGCATCGAGACCTCGCACGAGGGCATTCGCCACATCAACGAGCTTCTCGCCCAGGCATAGGGGTTGCGACCGGGTGCGCCCGGTCTGTTGGGTATCAGACAAGGCACGACAGGAAAAGGAGAGGAAATGGCAAAGATTACGTGGGCCCGCGTTGACTACAGGCTTATCCACGGCCAGGTGATCACCAAGTGGTCCAAGATCGCCTCCGCCAACGAGATCATCATCGTTGACGACATGCTCGGTCAGGACGAGTTCATGGCGAGCATCTACAAGATGGCCGCGCCCTCCGGCGTGAACGTCGACATCAAGACCGCCGCCGACGCCGCTGCCGCATATCAGGCCGGCACGCTCGGCACGGGCAACATCTTCCTGCTGTTCAAGGATGTTCACACGGCGCGCGCCTCGCACGAGGCGGGCCTCGCGTTCGAGACGCTTCAGCTCGGCGGTATCCCCGCCGAGGCCGGTCGCAAGGTTGTCTTCCCTGCGGTCGCCTTCGGTCCGTCTGAGGCTGAGGACGTTCGCGCCCTTCATGACGCAGGCGTGAACATCGAGATTCAGGTCGTCCCCGAGGAGGCAGGCATCTCCTACGAGGAGGCCATGAGGAAGTACGAGTCGTAAAGGAGAAACGTCATGGGTCTCAACCTGTTCTTTGCCATAGTTGGCGGCCTGTGGTTCTGGTGGGCGGCCGGCCTCGCGGGCTACTCGTTCATCCAGACCATGAAGTCGCCGCTGCTCGTGGGCACCGTCCTTGGCGCGCTCACCGGCAACCTCGAGACGGGCGTCGTCACGGGCGGCAGCATCGAGATGGTGTATCTCGGCATGGTCGCCGCCGGTGGCAACATTCCGTCCGACCGCGTCTTCGCGGCCCTCATCGCCGTTCCCATCGCCATCCAGACGGGCTGCACACCGGAGACCGCCGTCTCCATCGCCGTGCCCCTCGGCGTTCTTGGCGTCCTCGTCAACAACGTCCGCCGCACCGGCAACGCCGTCTTTGTGCACTGGGCCGATAAGTACGCCGACAAGGGCGACGTCAACGCCGTCTGGCGCTGCGCCACGGTCTACCCGCTCATCTTTGGCTTCATCCTGCGCTTCCCGCTGATGTTCGTCATCAACTACTTCGGTGCCGACCTGGTGACCTCGCTGCTCAACGTCTGCCCGCAGTGGATCCTCACGGCGTTCAACGTCATGGGCGGCCTCCTGCCGGCCCTCGGCTTCGCCACCGTCGTGTTTATGATTGGCAAGATGAAGTTCCTGCCGCTGTTCATCATCGGCTTCTTCCTGGTCCAGTACCTCCAGATCCCCACGATGGCCGCCGCCATCTTTGGCATCTGCCTTGCCCTTCTCGTCACCTTCATGGGCGAGGACGACTCCTTTGCCACCCTGCGCGAGCTCTCCGAGAAGGCCGCGGCCGCCGGCGAGCAGCGCACGCTCAGCAAGAAGGACGTGAACGGCGTCTTCCTGCGCTGGCAGTTCACCGCCGAGATCTCCAACTCCTTCGAGCGCATGCAGTCCGTGGCCGTCTGCGCCTCCTTTGCGCCCGTCCTCAAGAAGCTCTATCCGGAGCAGGCCGACCTTGAGGCCGCCCTCAAGCGTCACCTCGGCTTCTTCAACACCAACGCCAACTGGGGCTGCCTGATCCACGGCACCGTCCTCGCCATGGAGGAGCAGCGTGCCATGGGCGCCGACATCCCCGAGGAGATCATCACCGGTGTCAAGAACGGCCTCATGGGCCCGCTCGCCGGCGTTGGCGACACGGTTGACTTTGGCACCGTCCAGGTCATCCTCTTTGCCCTTGGCGCCTCCTTCGCCACCCAGGGCAACGCCTTCGGCGTCTTCTTTGTGATCCTCTTCGGCCTCCTCACCTTTGCCGAGGCCCGCGCCCTCTTTGGCCTGGGCTACAAGCTCGGTCGTGAGTCCGTCCAGAAGATTCTCGCCGGCGGCATTGTCAACAAGCTCATCGACTGCGCCTCCATCGTGGGCATGTTCGTCATGGGCGCCCTCTCCGCCAGCACGGTCAAGGTTTCCACCCCGCTTGCCTGGACCTTTGGCGAGAAGACCATCGTCCTTCAGGACACCCTGAACTCCATCGCCCCCGGCATCCTCGCCCTCGCGGCCGTGATGTTCGTCTTCTGGGGCATCAAGTACAAGAAGTGGACCATCACCAAGCTCCTGGTGATCCTCATCGTGGTCTCGCTCGTGGGCGCCTTCCTCGGCATCCTCAGCGCGTAGCCAACACAGTAAGCCGGGGCGCGGCGGCGAGGGGATTGCCGCCGCGCCCCCCAAGAAAAAGGAGAGAGACATGTCCGACAAGCAGACCTTCACGCGCGAGGAGTACCTCGAGGGCGTCCGTGGCGCCAACGGGACCCGCGCGCAGTGGTTCCACCTCATGCTCGAGGAGGCCAAGAAGCACGGCATCGATCCCGACGAGTTCTGCAAGGCCACCATCTACGCCTTTGGCGTGGAGCGCGGCCGCAAGTACGGCGTCTGCGAGGGCAACCCGGGCAAGATGGCCGAGATGCTCTACAACTCCAACGGCCAGGACGTCTTTGAGATGGAGCTCGTGGAGAAGACCGACGAGCGCGGCCTGCTCCGCTTCCACCACTGCCCGCTTGCCGCCACCTGGAAGGGCATGGGCCTGCCCGCCGAGCAGGTTGCCGAGCTCTGCCGCCTTGCCTGCTACAGCGACTTTGCCCGCGCGGACAGCGCCGGCGTGAACCTGGAGTTTGACGCCCAGATCGGTGCCGGCGACGAGACGTGCGACCTCGTCTTTACCCCCAAGACCGAGAAGGACGGCGAGTAGTCGTGAGCGCCCCTTGCCGTGAGGTTGCCGAGCGCGACGAGAGGATCGTCTCGCTGCTGCGCGCGCTCGTGCGCATCAACACCGAGCATGCCGCTCCCTCGCCTGGCGCGCCTTACGGCGAGGGGTGCGCCCGTGCGCTCGACTTTGCCCTTGCCGAGTGCGAGCGCCTGGGGTTTGAGACGCGCCGCCTCGGCGAGAAGGTCGGCTGGGCCGAGACTGGCGCACGCGGACCGCTCGCCGCGTTTCCCGTGCACCTGGACGTTGTGCCCGCGGGAGACGGCTGGACTCGCGACCCATATGCCGCCGAGGTTGAGGACGGCGTGCTCTACGGTCGCGGCTGCATGGACAACAAGATCGGTGCCGCGATTCTCATGGTCCTCCTTGCCGGGTACGTGGGCGAGGACCTGCCGTGCCGCCTGCGCATCATCTTTGGCACGGACGAGGAGACCGGCATGTCCGACCTCCGCGAGTACGTGGAGGCGGGGGAGGAGCTCCCGAGCATGGGGTTTGTGCCGGACGCGGCGTTTCCCGTGGTCAGGGGGGAGAAGGCCCGCCTTCACCTGAGACTGTCCCGAACGTCGGACCTGCCGGGGCTCACGCTGAGCGGCGGGACCGCGGCAAACGTGGTTCCCTCAGAGGCTCACGCGACGCTCCCCGATGGCAGGGAGATCTCCGCCACGGGCCGCTCCGCGCACGGGAGCACTCCGGAGCGCGGCGAGAATGCCATCAATGCCCTCGTGGCGCGCCTCGTAGAGGAGCTGGGTCCTGAGGCAGGCTGCCTGGACGAGGTCTGCCGCCTGCTGTGCGCGGACCTCACCGGCGCGGCCCTTGGCATCGACGTTCCCGACGAGGTCTTTGGCCATACCTCCATGAACCTCGGCGTCCTGAACGTCCGGGACGGTGTCCTTGCGGCAGAGGTTGACGTGCGCTGCGGCACCGCGCTTGGCACGATCGAGGCGGTCTCCCGCGTTCGCGCGGCGCTTGGCGAGGCCTGGCAGGTCGAGGTGGCGCAGGAGAAGCCCATCCACCTCGTTGCTGAGGACGACCCCTGCGTCCAGGTTCTTCTCGGCGCCTATGAGCGCGTGTGCGGCGAGCGGGGCGGCTGTTCGGTCATGGCCGGCGGCACCTATGCGAGCCTCATGCCCGCGCTCGTGGCGTTTGGCCCCAAGCTTCCCGGAACACACAGCGGCGCGCACGGCGTCGACGAGCACGTGCGGCTCACGGACGTCTCTCGCGCCGCAGACATCTACAGCGAGGCGGTTCGAGGCATCGTCGGGCTTGCCGCGTCATTGGAGGACTAGCATGGTTGACTTCATCGAGCTCCTCAAGAAGGAGGTCGTTCCCGCCGAGGGCTGCACCGAGCCCATCGCGGTTGCCTACGCCGTCTCTATCGCCGCCGAGCAGCTTGACGGCACGCCCACGGACATCCGTCTCAAGCTGAGCGCCAACATCATCAAGAACGCGCTCGGCGTGGGCATCCCGGGAACGGGCATGGTGGGCATCGAGATTGCCGCCGCCCTGGGCGCGGTGGTGCGCCAGTCCAATAAGAAGCTCGAGGTTCTCTCTGGCTTTATGCCCGAACACCTGGAGGCGGCAAAGGCCCTCGTTGACGCCCATGCGATCCGCGTTGAGCAGAAGGCCACCTCGGAGGCGCTCTACATCGAGGCGCTCCTGACCGACGGGGCGGACAGCTCGCGCGTCGTCATCATGCGCGACCACACCAACGTGGTGCGCGTGGAGAAGAACGGAGAGGTCCTCGTTGACGAGCCCGTCTCTGTTGGGAGCGGCGCGGACGACGCCCACGAGGGCCTCACCGTGGACGCCATCTACGAGTTTGCTACGACTGTTCCTTTCGAGGACATCAAGTTCATCCTGGATTGCGTGCCGCTCAACACCCGCGTGAGCGAGGAGGGTCTCTCCGGCGAGTACGGCCTTGAGGTGGGTAAGCGCATCGGCGCCGGCGCCGACCGCCGCGGGGCGCTTCTCAACAACGCCACGCTGCGCCTGATGTCGGTCACCGCCGCCGCGAGCGACGCGCGCATGGGAGGCTGCCCCCTCTCAGTCATGACCTGCGGCGGCAGCGGCAACCAGGGTATTGCGAGCTCGCTCCCCATCATCGAGCTCGCGCGCATCCTCGGCTCCGGCGACGAGGACCTCGCCCGTGCCCTGGTGCTCTCCGACCTTGTGGTCCTGCACATCAAGGAGTACATGGGCCGCCTGTCCCCGCTGTGCGGCTCCGGCATCGCCGGGGGAACGGGCTCGTGCTGCGGCATCACCTTCCTGCAGGGCGGAGGCCTGCGCGAGATCAAGTACGCGATCAACAACATGCTCGCCACGCTGCAGGGCATGATCTGCGACGGCGCCAAGGCCACCTGCGCGCTCAAGATTGCAGCGGGCACCAACTCGGCCATCCAGTGCTCCACGCTCGCGCTCGCGGACATCTCTCCCACGGGTAAGGACGGCATCATCTTTGACGATGCCGAGGAGACCATCAAGAACACCGGCAAGCTGATGCGCGAGGGCTTTGCCCAGACCGACGAGGCCATCCTCTCGATCATGCTCGCCAAGCAGCTCGAGTCAAAGTAGGTGGGGGCGTGTACGAGGCGGTGATCTTCGACAAGGACGGCGTGCTCGTCAACTCCGAGCCTGAGCTCGACCGCCGTCGCCGCGCGTTCTTTGCCGAGGAGGGCATAGACGACTCGGGCTTTCCGGACTTCTACGGGTCAAACAACAAGGTCGTATGGGGTTGCGTGGAGCCGCACGACGTTGAGCGCCGAGAGCGGCTGTACAAGAAGTTCCGGACGCGCTTTGCCAACAATCCCATGCCCTACGCCGAGCTTGCCGCCCCCGGCGTACGGGAGACTCTCTCGGGGCTGCGCCAGGCCGGCGTGAGGACCGGCCTGGCGTCTGCCTCGCCGCGCTGGGTGATAGACGGCTTTGTGGAGGCGCTCGGCATCGGCGGGCTTCTGGACGTCACCGTGAGCGGGGAGGAGTGCGCGGCGTCAAAGCCTGCGCCCGACGTCTACCTGCGCACGATGGAGCTTCTCGGCGTTGAGGCGGGGCAGACGCTCGTCGTTGAGGACTCGCCCATCGGGATTCTTGCCGCGCACAGGTCCGGTGCGCGCGTCTGCGCCATGCCGCTGCCCGAGGGCGTGCACCTGGACCAGTCCCTCGCGGACGTCCACCTCTCTGGCTTGACCGACGTCCTCGCTCTCGCGCTTTCCTGACGCAGGCGCCAGGGCTGGCACGGGCCCGGCACTTCTTGGTACCCAACAAAACGGCCGCCGGGCGAGAAGAGCCCGGCGGCCAAAATGATGACAATCTACCCTGTCACCTTTGTCAGGTTACTTGCGGTGGGCGCGGTAGTAGTTGATGAGGGCCTGCGTGGAGGCGTCCTGGGCGGCCAGGGCCTCGTCGTCGTGGAAGGCGGGCGTAATCTGCTTGGCGAGCTGCTTGCCCAGCTCAACGCCCCACTGGTCGTAGCTGTCGAGCCCCCAGACCGTGCCCTCAACGAAGGTGATGTGCTCGTAGAGCGCGATGAGCTCGCCGAGCGCGTGCGGCGTGAGCTCGATGCCAAAGATGGACGTGGTGGGACGGTTGCCCTCGAAGACGCGAGCCGGGACCATCCACTCGGCCGTGCCCTCGGCGCGGACCTCGTCGGCCGTCTTGCCAAAGGCGAGGGCCTTGGTCTGGGCGAGGTAGTTGCCCAGGAAGAGCTCGTGGACGTCCTGGCTGCCGTCCTTGGTGGGGTTGGGCGTGTTCACAAAGGCGATGAAGTCCGCGGGGATCATGCGGGTGCCCTGGTGAATGAGCTGGTAGAAGGCGTGCTGTCCGTTGGTGCCCGGCTCGCCCCAGAAGATCTCGCCGGTGGCGGAGGTCACGGGCGTGCCGTCCCAGCGCACGCTCTTGCCGTTGGACTCCATCGTGAGCTGCTGGAGGTAGGCGGCAAAGCGGTGCAGGTACTGGTTGTAGGGCAGCACGGCGTGGCTCTCGGCGCCCCAGAAGTTGACGTACCAGACGTTGAGCAGGCCGAGAAGCGCCACCACGTTCTTCTCGAGCGGGGTCTTCTGGAAGTACTCGTCGAGGTCGTGGAAGCCGGCGAGGAACTGCTCGAAGCGCTCGGGGCCAAAGGCGATGATCAGCGAGAGGCCCACGGCGGAGTCCACGGAGTAGCGGCCGCCGACCCAGTTCCAGAAGCCGAAGGCGTTCTCGGGGTCAATGCCAAAGTCGGCCACGAGGTCGAGCGCGGTGGAGACGGCCACGAAGTGCTTCTCGATGGCCTCGGCGTCCTTCTCGGCCGAGCCGTCGATGGCGCCCTGGGCGCGCAGGGTCTCGAGCAGCCAGGTCTTGGCCTCGCGGGCGTTGGTGAGGGTCTCGAGCGTGGTGAAGGTCTTGGAGACCACGATCACGAGCGTGGTCTCGGGGTCGAGGCCCTTGACCTTCTCGGCCATGTCGTTGGGGTCGATGTTGGAGACGAAGCGGCAGTCGATGCCGGCGTCGGCCATGGGCTTCAGGGCCTCGTAGACCATGACGGGGCCGAGGTCGGAGCCGCCGATGCCGATGGACATCACGTGCTCGATGCGCTTGCCCGTGACGCCCTTCCACTCGCCGGAGCGCACGCGCTCGGCAAAGGCGTACATGCGGTCGAGCTCGGCGCGGACGTCTGCCACGCAGTCCTGCTCTCCGTCAAAGACGGTGCCGACATCGGAGGCCGGGCGGCGCAGCGCGGTGTGCAGGACGGCGCGGTTCTCGGTGGTGTTGAGGTGCTCGCCGGCGTACATGGCGTCGCGGCGCTCCTCGAGGCCCACGATGCGGGCAAGGTCGCAGAGAAGGCCCACGGTCTTGTCGTCCACGAGGTTCTTGGAGAGGTCAAAGTGCAGGTCGTCCATGTCAAAGGAGAGCTTGGCCACGCGCTCGGGATCGGCCACGAAGGCGTCCTTGAGGTGGAAGCCGCTCTGGACGAGCTCGTCGTGGTGGGCCTTGAGGGCGGCCCACTCAGGGGTGGTGGTGGCGTCGATGGGTGCAGGCATGGTGGACATGGGAGATGCTCCTTCCCCGAGCAGCGATAGATGCTCTTAGGATAGCGCCACCAGCCGCCCGCGTGCCCGCAAGGGCCGCGAGCGGCTGGGCTGCCACCGTCGCCGCGCTGAGCGCACCGCTCTCCTACTCCAGGCGAAGCGAGAAGAGCTGGCCGGGAGTCAAGCACTCGAGCAGGCAGAGCTCGGCGGGGTCTACGTATCCCACCACGTTGGTGCGTCCTGAGTTCTCCATCGGCATGAGCGCGATCTGCACCTCGCCGGAATAGTGGCCGTAGCCCACGTTGTCGACCAGCACGTCCCCACGCTTGATGTCCACACAGTTGAATGGCGCCACCTCACCGGGCACCATGCGGCTCTCCACGGTACGGATCATGTGGTCGCAGACCTCTGGTCGTCTCGAGAGGCGCATGCGAAGCCGCCCGCGCTCAGACTCGGGCAGGCCTGGCTCCACATGCACCGTGAGCTCAGCGGGGTGCGCGACAGCACGCGCCACGGCAGCGAGCTCTTCCTCGCTCGCAAAGCAGTTGCCAAAGATGACGTCATCCACGCAGCCGAGTAGGGCAAGGTGAGCCGCCTGCACGCGAGCGGGCAGGTCACGGTGCATCTCGAGCGTGGGCAGGCCGTCATCTACCGGCCATGGGCCACGCGCGCCTGGCTCCCGCGAGCTCACAAAGGCCTGAAGCCGAAGCCCGTGATCGTTCCAGATGCGCGAGCAGCGAAGGAAGTAGTCAAGCGAGAGGCCCGTGTAGCGGTGCGGGTAGTAGTTGTGGCAGCCCACCACGTGTGCAGGGTCGCCTCCGGAGGCGAGCATGGCCCCCACGTGGTCATGCGCAGTGGTGGCGGCGTTGAGGCACACCGAGACCCCCTCGGCGTTGCGGGTGAGAAACGCCTCTTCAAGCTCGGAGAGGCCCGTGTCGAGCCGCATCGCGTCCGCGCCGATCTCGCGTAGAAACCTCAGGTCGAGCTTACCTCGCAGCACGCTGCAGTTCACGCCGAAGCGCGCGAGCACCCCAGGGTTGACGTCGCAGCACACCTCAAAGCCCAGTTCGTGGGCGAGCGTCGTGAGGCGCGCGTAGCGCGCGACCACCTCCTCGCGCGCGTCGCGCACGCCGAGCAGCGCCACGAACAGCACGCGGTAGCCGAGCCCCGCCGCGAGCCTCAGGTACCCGTCGCATTGCTCTTCCGTTGCGCGCTCAGGATAGATTGAGATGCCTAGCCGCGTCTCGCGCATGTGGTCCTCCTAGAGCTCCTCGCCGTTGGTGGCTATCACGTGCTGGTACCAAGCGAAGCTGTCCTTTCGACGGCGCTCCAGCGTGCCCGAGCCATCGTCGTTGCGATTCACGTAGACAAAGCCGTAGCGCTTGGACATCTCACCCGTGGAGGCGCTCACCAGATCGATGGGACCCCAGGGAGTGTAGCCTATAAGCTCAACGCCGTCTGCCACCGCCTCGGCCATCTGCTCGATATGGCGTCGCAGGTACTCGATGCGGTACGGATCGTGTATCGAGCCATCCGGCTCGACCTCGTCACGCGCGCCGAGGCCGTTCTCCACGAGCATGATGGGCACCTGATAGCGGTCCCAGATCTCGTTGAGCGCCCAGCGCAGGCCAACCGGGTCAATCTGCCAGCCCCAGTCCGAAGTCTCGAGGTATGGGTTCCGTGCGCCAAAGGCGAAGTTTCCGCCGGTTGTCTCCAGCTTCTCTGGGTGCGTGGAGAGACACACGCTCATGTAGTAGGAGAAGGTGTAGAAGTCCACGGTGCCGCTCGCGAGCACCTCCTCGTCGCCAGGCTCCATGGCGATCTCGATGCCCCGCTCGGCAAGGTGGCGACGCGCATAGCTGGGGTAGCAACCGCGCACCTGCACGTCAGAGCAGAGCCAGTTAGTCACACGCATGCGCTGCTGAACAAAGACAGCGTCGACCGGGTCGCAGGTGTAGGGATACATGAGGGCAAAGGAGGACATGCAGCCGACCTTGTACTCTGGATAGCACTCGTGGGCCAGCGACGCCACACGGGCGCTCGCTACCAGCATATAGTGCAGGGCCTGGAAGCGCTCCGCAGGACGGTCGGGCACACCGTTCATCGGACCCTCGTAGCCGCGCACCGTGCTGAGGTTAAGCAGCGCCCCGCCCCGCCCGATGCCGGTGTTGATCTCGTTCAGGGTGAGCCAGTAGCGCACCTTGCCGCGGTAGCGCTCAAAGACCGTTGCCGCAAAGCGCTCGAAGCATCCGATGAGCTCGCGTCCGGCCCAGCCGTTGTACTTCTCTGCCAGGGCATAGGGCATCTCGTAGTGACTGAGCGTCACGAGCGGCTCGATCCCGTGCTCCAGACAGCAGTCAAAGACGCGGTCGTAGAAGGCAAGACCCGCCTCGTTGGGCTCGGTGTCCTCGCCCGTGGGGAAGATGCGCGTCCACGCGATGGAAAGGCGCAGGCACCTGATGCCCATCTCGGCGAGAAGGGCGATGTCCTCGCGATAGCGATGATAGAAGTCGCACGCCTCGTGGCTGGGATAGAACGTGCCCTCCTCGATGACCCGCGTGACGCGGCGATCCCGCTCGAAGGAACCTGACGTGCACATGTCGGGGACCGACGGCCCCTTGCCGTCGACGTTCCATGCGCCCTCGAACTGGTTGGCGGAAAGGGCCCCTCCCCAGAGAAACCCCTCAGGGAAACGACTCATCTTGGTACCTCCTCATACGTGCGGCGTGTGGTGGCGAAGGGGGGCGCACCTCAACGACGGTGCCGTCGGGAGCGTGCCCCGACGGCACCGAGGGAGCTGCAGCTAGACCTCGATGGCTGCGTCTGTCTCGACGGCCTTCTCGGCGGCCTCCTTCTCGCAGAGCTGGTGATCGTAAACCTTGACGAACGGCAGGTACACCAGGTAGGCAATCACGAACGCCAGCGGCGCCACGAAGAGGTTCTGCCACGCAAGGGACGGCATGAAGCTCTGCATGATCACGGGAAGCTGGGTCATGATCAGGATGTAGCCGGGCTGGAAGAAGTCAACGGCATAGAGGATGTAAGCGAAGAGCATGATGATCATGGGGTTCAGGATGAACGGGATGGCCATGATCGGGTTGTAGATAATCGGCGTGCCAAAGGCCATGGGCTCGGAGATGTTGAAGATTGCGGGCACGATGCCGGCCTTGCCGACGGCCTTAAGCTGCTCGGACTTGGCGCGCATGCAGTGGATGGCGAGCGGGAGCACGTTGCCGGAGCCGCCGCAGCAGCTCATGACGCCATAGAGGGCGATGGGCGCGAAGACGGCGGGCTGACCGGAGGCTACGAGCTCGGCGTTGGTGGAATAGAACTGAATCATCGGGGCCATGATGACGGGCGAGAGAACCATGGTGCCATGGATGCCAAAGCTCCACAGGAGCTGGCACACGAACGCGAGAACGAACATGCCGGGCAGCGACATGAGGGGCGTGAGCGGGATGGATAGCAGGCCCGCGATGGCGCCGGGCAGGACCACGCCGATGGTCATCTGGGCGAGGGTGTTGAGCCCGTGCCACAGCAGGATGCAGATCACGAGCGGCACGAGGGTGGCAAAGGCGTCCGCGAGGAACTGTGGCACGGCGTCGGGCATGCGCAGGCTCACGTGATGCTTCTGGCAGAAGTCAATGATCTTTACTGAGACGAGCGGGATGATGAGGGCCGTGAACAGACCGGTACCACCGAGGTAGGTCGTGGCGAGAACGCTCATGGTGGAGCCGTCCTCAAGCGTCACGCTCTGGACGGGGGCGCACACGATGAGGAACAGGATCATCGTGACGATGCCGTTGGCGAGCGCACCCTCCATCTCGAGGTTCTTGGAGTAGATGTAGCCCACCGCAAAGGCCACGACCACGCCGAGGATGCCCATGGTCATGTTGTAGGGGGTGGTGAGCCAGACATAGGCGGCGTCGGTCGTCTGCAGCACCCCAGCGAGGTTGAGCAGCGTGGCGACGATAGTGAAGATCGCGCCGGCGAGGATGACCGCCATGGCGGCCATCATCCCGCCGCTGATGGCGGCGAGCGCACGGTTGGACTGGAGCTTGCCGCCCCACTCCTGCAGCTTCACCATCACCGGCGACTGGTAGAGGTTGTCGAGCTTGGACATGGTTTTCTCCTAGCGAGGGGTCGAAGGCCCGGCGGGCGGCTCCCGCCGGGAAGGGCGGTTAGCCCTCGACGATCGAGTTGATGAGCTTGAAGATGTTGGCGCAGTTGCCCACGCCGTAGTCGGCCGCAGGAATCACAGCAACGGGCATGCCGGACTCCTGGGCGATACGATCCTTCTGGTACGAGATCTGCGGGCCCATGAGGATGCAGTCGTACTCGTGGCAGACGGTCTTGTAGCTGTTGGCGCTCTGCGCGGCGATCTGGAAGTCGATGCCCTGCTCGGCAGCGTACTTCTCGAGTTTCTTCATGAGGATGCTCGTTGACATCCCCATCGCGCATACCAATAGGACCTTCATGTTTCCCTCCTCTTTGCTTGTCTCTCCGTCTGGTCGGGCGGTCGGGTCCGCCCTTCCGACGGCTAGTGCTGGACCTTTCGATGAAGCTCGATGAGCTCGCCGATAAGCTCCTGGGCGAGCATCGAGGTCATCAGGTGGTCCTGCGCGTGGACGAGCAGGACGTCCACGGTCGTGTGGTCGCCAGACGCCTCCTTGGTGAGCAGGTCGGTCTGAACGTGGTGCGCCTCGAGTGCAGCGGCTCGGCTCTGCTCCATGAGGTCGTCAGCAGCGTCGAAGTCACCCTCCTTGGCCCGGTTCAGCGCCTCGTAAGCAAGGCTCCTGGCCTGACCGGCGGCAGCGATGATCTGGAACGAAATCTCCTCGTTCTCCTCGTTGAACGTGCTCTCTGCCATGATTGCACCTCCCTTCACGTGCGGTTCGTACGGGGTCCTGGAGTCGTGCCGCAAAAGCGCGGCGCGTGGGGTCAGCGATTCGTGCCCGCCCGGAGCGAGTCGAGCAGCTCCATGAGGGTTCCCCAGTCGCGGTCTGCAAGGAGCCTGTCCACTGCCTCGGCCGAAAGCACGAGCTCGGCCAGGGCTTCCTGGAAGCCCTCCGGCACGTCACCGGCATCCTCAGAGAGCGAGAGGAGCAGCACCACCTCAACGTCCTGTCGCCCCCAACGAACTGGTTGGTCGAGCAGGGCAACGGCAACGAAACTGCGCTGGCTCGCGGGCTCGAGGGGGTGGGGCACGGCAACGCGGTTGCCGAATGCCGTTGAGGCCACCCTCTCACGGCGCGCAACGAGCTCGTAGAAGTCCGGGCCAACGTCCTCGACAGAGGTCACGCGCGCGCAGAGCCGCTCGAGCGCCTCCTCGCGAGTCGTGCATGCAAGATGGTCGAAGTAGAGCTCTCGCCTGAAAAGCGAGCGCGCGTTAACGCGGGAGCGCGAGGTCAGCAGGGCTCGGACACTCTCGACCTCATCCGGCTCAAGGAAGTACCCCACCTCGCGAACGGGAACGGGGAGCTTCTCTGCTAGCGGGACGGTGGTGAAAACGTAGTCGATGTTGGTGAAGTCAACATGGCGAACATGCGCAGCGTCGCAGGTCACGATCTTGTCAACGTAGGCGCCAAACTCCTGGCGGTAGCGGTACTCGAGCAGGCGAGCACTGCCCGCGCCCGTCGCGCAGACAACGAGGATGTTCTTCTTGGGCAGCTCCGTCTTCTGGCGCTCCAGCGCGAGTGCGAAGGCAAGTGCCAGATAGCCGACCTCATCTTCAGATGGAACCGCGCCGTACTTCTCGGCAAGGACCGAAGAGGCCTCCAGGGCCATCGAGAAGGCGAGCGAGAAGCGACTCTTGACCTCGGCGAGGATGGGGTTCTCCAGCTTGAGGTGATAGCGAAGGCGCACCGCTAGCGGGACCACATGGCGAGCAAGGTTCATGAGCAGCTCGAGGTCGCCGCGAAAGTCGAAGCGGAAGACCCGGCGAACGACCTCCACCATCTCTTGGACAACCTCCCATGCCTCGTCGCTGATCACGAGGCCCGACTCCTCGGCGGAGGTGTCAACGAGCGTCTGACGACCTGAGAGGTGGATGGCGATGTAGGCGACCTCCTCCTCGGGCAGGCTCATGCCCGTGGCGGCGCCTATCGCATGCGCTATCCGCCCTGCGATGGGAAATGCCGCCGAGCGCTTGATCGTGGCGAGCTGCTCGGTCTCCATGGGGACGTAGCAACCCGCCCGCATGCGGAGAATGGCAATGGCGATGTGAGTGACGAGGTTGCGATAGGCCATCGAGTTCACCGAGAAGCGCTCCTCGGCGGTCACGCGCTCCACGCAAGAGGAGACCACGTCGAGAAGCTCGCGGCGCTCGTCAACATCCACGCCACTCGTGCCTGCGGCGAGCGGTCCGTCTGCCACGTCCATGGCAAGGCTCGCCAGACACAGCCGGCGTGCCATCTCGGAGCCAATGACGCGGATCCCGTGATGGGGCCGCTTCTCTAGCGTGAGGCCAAAGTGCAGCAGTCGCGCCTCGACCTGCTTGAGGTCGTTAGAGATGCTTGCGCGCGAGACAAAGAGGATGCCCGCAAGCGCGTCGAGCGTGATGTAGTCATTGCGCGAGAGAAGGTCATTCAGGAGATAGCTCACGCGAGCCTCGGGCGTCTGGGGCAGGGCTTGGCGATCGCGGCCGCGCTGCCTCTCCACCCAGCGCCCAAAGGCCGCTTCGTCATCGACTACGAGTTGATAGCCTCCGCCGCGTGGCAGCTCAAGGCGAGCAATGGGTGCAAGCTCGCGGTTTGCGGCGTGCACGTGGTTGCGCACCGTTCGCGAGCTCACGCCGTAGCGCTCTGCCAGCTCGTCAGGGCGCGCGCCGGAGTGGTCTGCGATGTACATGACGAGCCGCGCTGTCTCAACGTCCATATCCCCTCCCCTCACGTTCTCACCCTACCAACGCAGAGAAGAGGGTTCCATGCCCGCTATTTCACCGGGATTTGGAAAACGGCTGAACGAACCCGCGGGTAGGGCGCCCGCGGGGAGGAGCCGCTCTCGGAGGGCGGCTCCCGCCGGGATTGCTAGAAGGGCTCACCGAGCGGCGGTATCCGCTTGAGGCGAGCCCACATGACCTGCTTCTCGTGCGCGTCCCCGGACGCAAGGGCCGCCGCAAAGCCGCCGAGGTTGAGCACGCGCACCCCAAGGACGTGGGCAACCTCCCCGGGGGCCAGCATGGCCTCCTCGAGCCGCTCGAGGCTCGAGAGCTCGTCCGCGTAGGCCTCGCGCACGAGGTTGGCCGCGGCGTCGTCGCAGCACACGAGCGTTGCGGGATCGAGCGTGCAGACGGCAAGGCGGAAGAGGTCCGCCTCGAGGGGCGCCCCGTCGGCGGTCACGCCGAGCGCCCACTCCCAGTCCTCGGGCGCGTAGCCCAGCCGGTCGAGGGAGGCCCTGAGCGCCGTCCCGTCGGCGCCGGAGAAGGGGGCGTCTCCGTTCTTCTCGGCGTCCGAGAGCTCGCCCTTGACGAGAAGGACCGAGGAGAGGGCGTTTCCACCCATCACGACGCCGCGGCCGGCGAGCGCGTCGAGCTCCGCCGCGGACTTGTCCAGATACGCGCGCCGTCGCGCGTCTCGCTCAGATGTCATGAGATTCTCCGTTCTTCACGGCGGGGGTGGCGGGGCAGGTTGCTGGCAGGGGTGATGACAGCAACCTGCCCCGCCACGCCAACCGATGTCCGTTTGAACCAGTGTAAATCGGGCATAAGGCAAACAGGTACACAATTCGACCGGGGAGGTTCCCATGGCCAAGGCAATAACCACCGCGGACTTTGAGTCCGTCATCTCCAGCTCCGAGAAGCCCGTTCTCGTTGACTTCTGGGCGTCGTGGTGCGGCCCGTGCCGCGCACTCGCGCCCGTCATCGACCAGATCTCTCAGGAGATGGAAGACAAGCTCACCGTCTACAAGTGCAACGTTGACGAGGAGCCCGACCTCGCCACGCAGTTCCGCATCGTCTCCATCCCCACGCTCATCCTCTTCAAGGGAGGTCAGCCCGTCCACACCGTCGTGGGCAACATGCCCAAGCCCGCCCTCGTTGCCGAGCTCGAGGCCAACCTCTAATCATGTCCAAGACAGGGGAGTTTGCCCGGGGCGCCCGTGAGATTTCTCGCGGCGCCCTGGTCCTTGCTCGCGAGAACATCAGGACGCTCGTGCTTCTTGCCGCGGCGCTCGTCTTTGTGTGGCTGCTCGGAGAGGTGGCGTCCGGCGAGATCATGCGCCTGGACACCCTGGCCTACGAGTTCTTTGTCGAGCGGCTGCGCTCTGACGCGGTGACCCCGATCATGGAGGCGTTCACCTCGCTCGCCTCGGTGGTGGTGCTGGCAGTGCTCGCCGCGGTCATCGCCGCCCTGGCCCCGGGCAAGGCGCCGGGCTGGTGCGTCGCCGTCAACCTCGTCTGCGTGGTGCTGCTCAACACCGTGCTCAAGGCCATCGTCCAGCGCCCGCGCCCGGACGGGTTCCGCCTTATCTCGGAGACGGGCTACAGCTTTCCCTCCGGCCACTCGATGGTGGCGATGGCCTTCTTTGGCCTGCTCATCTGGATGGTCTGGCGCTACCACCGCAGGGACGCCATGCGCGTGGTGTGGTGCGTCGTGTTTGGGCTCGTCATTGCCATGGTGGGAATCAGCCGCATCTACCTGGGCGTCCACTACGCCTCGGACGTGCTGGCGGGCTTTTGCGTCTCGCTCGTGTGGCTGATCTTCTACACCCGTGTCGTGGCGCCGCTCTTTGTTGCCGTTGACGCCCCGCGTCCGCCCGCTACGCCAGCGTGATGATCTTCGCCTCGACGATCTTCTCGTCCTCCACGATGATGCGGCCCATGGACGGCCGCGAGCGCCGCGGGTAGGTGGGGCTGCCCGGGTTCATCACGAGCACGCCCGTCCACTCGTCACGCTCGAGCACCGGCGTGTGGGTGTGCCCAAAGATGGCAACGTCGCACATGGCAAGGTTGAGGCGCCTGCGGTAGTGCGTCACCTGCCACTTGAGCCCGCTGCCCATGAAGACCTTGCGGTCCTTGACCATGGGGCCGTAGTCGTACGACCAGTCGTTGTTTCCCAGGCACATCTGTACGCGCGCGATGTCCTGTAGCGTGAGGTAGTCTCGCGGGGAGCAGATGTCCCCGGCGTGCACGATGACGTCTGCCCCGGCAAGCTCGGCGAGAAGCTCGGGCGAGAGGTAGCCATGCGTGTCTGAGATGATGTCGTAGCGTGTGGTCACGCGCGCTCCTAGAGGCCGAGGGCGCGCTTGAGGGCAACCACGCGGCGCCGCGAGACGGAGATCTTCTTGCCCTCGATGCCGTTGACGCCCAGCTGCAGGATGCCGGAGGAGATGACTTCGACGTCCTCGACGTACTCGAGATTGACGATGTAGCCGCGGTGCACGCGGAAGAAGCCGTGCGGGGCGAGCTTCTGCTCGAGCTTGGCGAGCGAGATGGTGGAGAGGAAGCGGTCGTTGTCCGTGTAGATGCAGGAGTAGTCGTCCTTGGCCTCGATGTAGCGGATCTGATCGATGGGGACAAGCACCTTACGGCCGCTCTTGACCACGGGGATGCGCTCCACGGAGGAGTGGCTCTGCGGCTGCGGCTTGATGCGGGTCTGGACCTTGTCGAGGGCCTGGTTCAGGCGGTCGGGGTCCACGGGCTTCATGAGGTAGTCGATGGCGTCCACCTCAAAGGCCTCAAGGGCGTACTCGCTGTAGGCGGTCACAAAAACCACCGCAGGCGGGTTCTTGAGCTTGTGGAGCGCCTCGGCGAGCTGCATGCCGGAGGTCTTGGGCATCTGGATGTCGAGGAACATGACGTCCGCCTTGCCCTCCATGAGCTTCTCGACGGCCTCGCGCGCGCTCGACGCCTCCATGATGTCGTCGATCCTGCCCGTCTCCTCGAGCAGGAACCTCAGCTCGGAGCGGGCCGGCGCCTCGTCGTCTACGATCATCGCTCGCATGTGTACCCCTTTGTTCCTCCGGGGCCTGAACCCCGTTCCATTCTCCCCTAGATCCGCGGCGCGCTCGCGAGCCTCTCGCGAGCGTTGGCAAGCCTGAGCGTAACGCACGTTCCCTCGCCCGGCTTGGAGACGATCTCCACGCCGGAGCCATGGCCGTAGAAGCGCTCGATGCGGTCGGCAACGTTGCGCAGCGCCATGCCCGTGCCGCGCGAGCCGCTGCCGCTTCGCCCGCGCTGCTCGGTCGCCTCGGCCAGAAGGCGATCGGCAACGTCCTTGTCCATGCCAAGGCCGTCGTCGGCAACAGCAATAAGAATATCATCACCGTCGGTTGCAACCTGCACGTCAACGTGAAGTGCGCCCTCATCGCGCATCGCGTGGCGCACCGCGTTCTCAACGATTGGCTGAACCAGGAAGCTCGGCACGGGGAGGTCCTCGCACCCGGGCTCCATGTGCTCGCTTTCCACGATGCGGTTCTCGCCAAAGCGGGCCTTCTCGATCTTGAGGTAGCGCCTCGTCTGCTCGAGCTCCTGCGACAGCGAGATGAGCGTCTTCTCCGAGCTCTCCAGCGTGCTGCGGTAGAAGGCGGAGAACTCACGGAGGAGGTCGCGCGCCCTGGTGGGGTTGGTGCGCGTGAAGGAGGCGATGGTGTTGAGCGTGTTGAAGAGGAAGTGCGGGTTGATCTGCGCCTGGAGCGCCTTGATCTCCGCGCGCGCCGCGAGCTCCGCCTGGCGATCGAGCTCCAGGGAGGAGAGCTGCGTGGAGAGCAGCGTCCCCAGGCCCTCGGCAATGGCGAGCTGGGTGCGATCTATGTCAAGGTCGCGGCGGTAGTAGAGCTTGATGGCGCCCACGGCGCGGTCCTGCACGAGCAGCGGCACGATGATGCCAAAGGCGTGGCCGGGGCGACGGTTGCCAATCGAGAAGCGCCGCACGTCCTGGCTCTCCTGGTCCACGGAGACGAAGGTCTCCATGCGCTTGCTCTCGAGCACCTCTCGCGTGGGCTTGGCGTTGGGCGTGCCGGGCATGAAGGGGGTCTCGAGCGTGCCCTCGTAGGCGAGGACCGTCTGCGTGTCCGTGATGGCAATGCCCTCGGCGCTCGTCTCGGGGAGGAGCAGCGCGCAGATGGCGCGGGCGTTCTCCACGGTGAGGCCGCCGCGAAGGTGGCTCAGCGTGTTGGTGGCAACGCGCAGGGTGCGCTCGGTTGACTCGGCGCGCGTGTCCTCGGGCGTGATGCTGATCGCGCCGCTCATCACGATGACGGCGGCGAGTCCGCACCCCACGAGGATGGCGGTCACCACCAGGCCGTCGCTCACGCTCCACGCGAGCGCCCCGGCAAGCGTCAGGGCGCAGAGCAGGAGCAAAAGGGTGGTCAGGTCCGCGGCGAGGCTCTTTGTGGGCTTGATCACTGGTCATCACCTACCACGGGGAGGGCCCCGGTGTCCATGGGGAGGGCTCCGGTGTCCCCGAGCTGGTCCTGCGATGGCCGCGCGGCTCGCACGGCGCCTGAGATCGGTGCGCTCACCTCGCCCGTCGAGAGGATGGAGCCCTGGAGAAAGCGGTCGTCCCAGAGTGCCGAGGCAATGGTGGGCCACACCATGGCAAACGAGAGGTACCGCGTGCTCGCGAGCTTGGCAAACTTGTCCGCCTCGTAGCGACCCTTCGTGAGGACGCCAAGATAGGCAAGGCGGTCTGGCCCGGCGAGGAAGCGCCTGAGGGCGGTGCGGAAGACGCGCTTGCGGACGCCCGGCGTGAGCCAGGGGGCCGGGTAGGGCATGAGGGACTCCGGAGTGATGGTGCGCAGGTCTCGCCGCGCGTTCATGGCGTCGAGCTTGCGGTACTCGTAGAGCCAGCGGTAGACGTCCTGCATGAAGGTGGAGGGCACGGGCGCGGGCTCCTCGGGCGGCTGCGCGCGCACGAACCACTCGTTGTCAAACCAGGCGTCCATGCCGCTGGCGCGCAGGTTGAGCACGTAGTCGAGGTCCTCGCCACGCGTGATGTAGGGGTCAAAGGGCACGCGCGTGTAGGCGGCGGCGTGCAGGGCGCAGCACCCCCCGCAGAGGTGGTTGCTGCGGGTGATCCTGTTGGCCGAGGTCTGGGCACGCTCCATGACCTTGTTGAACTCGGCGGCCTTGGTCCAGTACTTCTCGCTCCACTGGTCGCTGGGCTCCGCGTAGGGGGAGTCGAGCGCGTCCACAAAGAAGCCGCTCTTGACGAGTATCTGTAGGTTCTGGCGGGTGAGCGACCCCAGTCCCCACACGGCCTTGATGAGGAAGTCCTTGTCCAGGACCACCTCGTCGTCATCGAGAAACACCACGACGTCGTGGCCCAGGATGGAGGCGACGGCCAGGCCCATGTTGCGGATGGCCCCGTACCCGCGCAGGGAGACGGTCTCCCCGGCAACGTGGTGCGCCATCCTGGCCACCGCGCGCTCCACGTGGGCCGCCTCCTGAGCGCCGATGACGAGGGGGTTGAGGTCCGCGTGCGCGCGGCAGATGCTGTTCACGCGGGCGCGCGCGGAATCCGCGCAGGACTTTGGTGCCACCACGAGCACGATGACGCGCAGCACGCCGCCCACCTGCTCGAGCGAGGAGAGGCAGCTCTCAAGCTCGGGCAGGGGCCGGTCGATGCGGGTGGTGTAGTCGTACACACCACGCTCGCCGAGCGCGCCGGGCTTCTCGCCCTGCGCCCAGTATGAGGGGATGACGACTACGGGGTTCACGCGGGTGCCTACCTCTCCGGGCCCTCTTTGGCGCCGAGGCTCTTGGGGAGAGACGTGCGGGAGAGCGCGCGGGCAAGAGGAAGCCCGAGCGCGTACATCACCGCGGCCTCGCCGATTCCGGTTGCGAGCAGGCCAAAGACGTACATGGCGGGATACGCTCCATCGAGAGCGATGTTGGTGAACGGGATGGTGTAGAAGCCGATGCCCTGAAGAAGGAGGGGCAGGTAGGCGGGCACGATGAGCGCGTTTGCGATCACGGGGCCAAGCAGCGCCAGGGCGGGGCGACGGCGGTTCCTCCAGGTGAACCACGCTCCGAGCGCGGTGGCAAGCGTGCCAAACACGACGTCGAGCATGCCGAGCATGCCGGTGCCGGAGAGCACGATGTTGGCGATGTTGGCGATGGCGCAGCCAAGGGCGAGGCCGGGGACGGCGTCTGCGGTAAAGAGCGCGAGGACGCAGAGAGCCTCGGAGACGCGGAACTGCACGGGGCCCCAGGCAAGGCTTCCCAGGAAGAGAAGGGCAACGAGGGTGAGGGCGGCGTAGGCGGCTGCGACCATGCCGGTGCGGGCGATCCTACGGGCGTGCTCCTCGCTTGCGGCGGGAGAGATCTGGGTGGTTCCTGACTGCCTTGACATGCGGTTCTCTTTTCTCCTTGGAGGGCTTTTCTGAATGCCCGGGCGGGGGCATGACGCGCCCGCGACCTGCGGGATCCCGGTGGAAAGCACTCCAAAAGAAGCATCCCCGCGAGCACGACAGAAAAGATACTAGCAGAGTTATGGAGAGGGGGCCGCGGCGGCATGGGCGCGCTCCGGCGGTGCGCGGGCCGCCCCATCCCGGAATGCTAGTATTGCGTGAGAGATCACGCGCAGAAGGAGCTCCACATGAATCCCCGTGCGAGAATCGCATGCCTGGCCGCCGACGCCGCTCGGTGGGGCACCACCCGCCTGCTCCATCGAGGCGGCGGCAACGCCCCCGGAGCCGTTGCGCTGCGGCTCGACCCCGGCATCATCGGCGCGCTAGGCGACGCGCTGGAGCGCTCCGTGGTGGTGACGGGCACCAACGGCAAGACCACCACGACCGGCCTTGCCGCGGACGCCCTGGGCTCGCGCGGCGAGAGGGTCGTGTGCAACCGCGCCGGGAACAACATGGAGTCCGGTATTGCGGCGGCGCTCGTGGGGGCTCGCTCCGAGCGGCCGCGCGTGGGCTGCTTTGAGTGCGACGAGCTCTACACCGTGCGCGTGCTGCCCCGTCTGCGGCCGCGGGCGCTCGTCCTTCTCAACCTGTTCCGCGACCAGCTGGACCGCTACGGAGAGATCGACCACACGCAGGACGTGATCGCCGAGGCACTGCGTCGCTCCCCCCAGACGGCGATTGCCTACAACGCGGACGACCCGCTCTGCGCCTCCATTGCGGCGCGCGTGGACAACGCGGGCGTTCCGTTTGGCATCGACGAGCCCACGGGCCTTGAGGCAGATCGCATCTCCGACAGCCGCTTCTGCGCCAAGTGCAACGCCCCGCTCGACTACGAGTACGTCCACTACGGGCAGCTGGGCAAGTACCGCTGCCCGAAGTGCGGGTGGCGGCGCCCCGAGCTGGCGTTTGCCGCCGTGAACGTGAGCCTGACCTGCGGCGGGTACGAGTTTGACGTCGAGGACCGTCGCGGCGAGAAGCCCGTGCGCCACCACGTGACCACGCGCTACAACGGCCTCTACATGGTCTATAACGTCATGGCGGCGCTTGTTGCCTGCGTGCTTGGCGGCGGGAGCGTCTCGCGCTTCCAGGAGGTGCTCGACGCCTACGAGCCCGCGAGCGGCCGCGGGAAGACCTACCAGCTCGATGGTGGCTACTCCGTCGTGAGCAACCTCGCGAAGAACCCCACCGGCTTCAACCGCATGATCGCCCAGGTGCGCGCCGAGGACGGCCACTATGTTGCCCTCTTCCTCAATGACAACGACGCGGACGGCCACGACGTCTCCTGGATCTGGGACATCGACCTCGAGCGCCTGCACGATCTCTCCGACCTGCGCTGCGTCTTTGTGGGGGGCACGCGCCGCGAGGACATGGCGGTGCGCGTGAAGTACGCGGAGCTTGGCGCCCCCATCGAGCTCATCGACGGCGTGGAAGACGCCCTGCGCTTTGTTGGCGCGGGCGAGAGGCTCCACGTGATCGCCAACTACACCGCCTTTCCGCCCGTGGTGGCGGAGCTCGGCCGGCTCGAGCAATCCTGGCACGCGCCGGCACTAACCGTCACGTCTGAGGCCGTATCAATGGTTGAGCACGCGGCACCTACGCCCGTGGCGCTGGACCGCCCTCTGCGCATCGTGCACCTCTACCCGGACGCGCTCAACCTCTACGGAGACGGCGGCAACATCGCCTCACTCTCCAAGCGCTGCGAGTGGCGCGGCATCCCCTGCCGTGTTGACCAGGTCCTCATGGGCCAGGAGCTCGACCTCTCCGACGCGGACGTGGTGCTTCTGGGCGGCGGCGCGGACCGCGACCAGCTGGCCGTGTGCCACGAGCTCCAGGGCCAGCGCGAGAAGCTCGCCGCATACGTGGAGGCCGGCGGCGTCCTTCTCGCCATCTGCGGCGGCTACCAGCTGCTCGGCCACTACTACATGATGGGCGACGAGCGCGTGGAGGGCCTGCACGTCCTTGACATAGAGACCACCGCGGGCGCCACCCGCCTCATTGGCAACGTGGCGATAGAGTCTCCCGTGTGCGACGCACCAATCGTGGGCTTTGAGAACCACGCGGGAAGGACGCTCCTTGGCGCTGGCGAGAAGCCCCTGGGGCGCGCGCTCGTTCACGGCACTGGCAACAACGGCGAGGACGGCGGCGAGGGCGTGCTGCACGAAGGCGTGGTGGGCACGTACCTGCACGGGCCGATTCTGCCCAAGAACCCCGGCGTCACCGACTGGCTGCTCGCCCGCGCACTGCGCCGCCGTGGGGTTACGGCCGAGCTGCCCGCCCTCAACGACGACCTCGAGCGCATCGCACACGACGTTGCCATGAGAATCGCCACGCACAGGTAGCGCCGGAACCTGACAAGGGTGCCTGATGATGACAGAGGTGCCTGTCACCATTGTCATGATGACAATGGTGACAGGCACCTCTGTCATCATCGCGCGTTCAGCTTGCTTACCGCCAGCTTACGATTGCTTACCGCAGCGTGTCGCAACGGCTTACGCAAGCGCGTCAACTCCCCTCCTATAACTACCAAGAACGGCTCCGTGAGAATCGTGCGGGGTCACAACCGGTACCCATAAGAGGGGAGCAAGATGAAGAACAGCAAACGATGGCTGAGCGCGGCATGCGCGATCATGCTCGCAGCGGGCGTTGCCGTGGCGGCCCCCGCCGTGAAGGCAAGCGCCGCCGAGGCCGACTCGGTCGAGCGCGTCTCTCTTGAGATCGGCGCCACCGAGACTCAACGTAACTTCAACTGGCTGGGCACCACCGCCGAGGACGCCGTGGTTCAGGTTGCCGTGAAGCCCGCCAACTGGACCGCCGAGTCTGCCTTCCCCACCGAGGGCGTCACGTCCGCGACCGCCGAGGTCGACGGCTCCGAGCTTGACGGCCTGAACTCCTTCAAGGCCACCGTCGACAAGCTTCAGGCCAACACCGACTACATCTACCGCGTGGGCAACGATGACTGCTGGTCCGAGACCTACGAGTTCTCCACGGGCAACCTCGGCGACGGCGAGTCCTTCTCGTTCATGTTTGCCGGCGACCCTCAGATTGGCGCCAGCGGCGACGTTGCCTCCGACACCAAGGGCTGGACCAACACCCTTGACACCATGACCAAGGCCTTCCCCGAGACCGACTTCATGATCAGCCTGGGCGACCAGGTCAACACGCGTGACGTCGAGACCATCGAGGAGGAGTACGAGGGCTTCTTTGCCCCCGAGGTGCTCCACAGCATCACGCTTGCCACCAACATGGGCAACCACGACACCTACAACGACAACCAGCACTACACCTATAACTACAACATGCCCAACGTCTCCGAGCTCGGCGCCACCGAGAACGCGGGCGACGCCTCCGGCGACTACTGGTACACCTACAACGGAGTGCTGTTCATGTCGCTCAACTCCAACAACATGAGCACCTCCGAGCACCGCGCCTTCATGATGGACGCCATCGCGCAGAACCCGGATGCCAACTGGAAGATCGTCACCTTCCACCACTCGGTCTACTCCGTGGCCGACCACACCGCTGATAGCGACATCCTCCAGCGCCGCTCCGAGCTGCCCGTGGTCTTCTCGCAGCTTGGCATTGACGCCGTGCTCATGGGTCACGACCACGTGTACACCCGCACGTATCTGATGGACGGCACCACGCCCAACATCACCGACGAGGTCCAGGACACGCTGACCAACCCCGAGAGCGGCGAGGTCCTCTACATCACCGCCAACTCGGCCTCCGGCTCCAAGTACTACGAGATTCAGAACCTCGCGCAGAACACCTTCTCCGCGGTTCAGGACCAGTCCCAGCGCCAGAACATGTCCATCGCCACGGTGACCGAGGACTCCATCACCTTCACCACTTACTACACCGATGACGCGCAGGTGACCGAGGACGACATCCTCGACCAGGTGACCATCGAGCGCGCCGAGGAGCCCGCCGAGAGCGAGGTCATGTACCGTCTCTACAACCAGTACACCGCCGAGCACCTCTACACGGCCAGCGTTGACGAGAAGGACAGCCTTGCCGAGATCGGCTGGACCGTCGAGGGCGAGGCCTGGGTTGCCCCGACCGAGGGCGCCGAGGTCTACCGTCTCTTCAATCCCTACGCCGACGACCACCACTACACCATGAGCGTTGAGGAGAGCGACAAGCTCGAGGCCCTCGGCTGGCAGAAGGAGGGCGTGGCCTGGCACTCCGCCGACAAGAACGACGAGAACGCAACCCCGCTCTACCGCCTCTTCAACCCGTACGAGGACACCGCGACGCACCTCTACACCGCCGACACCCTTGAGTACGACGCGCTTGAGGAGCTCGGCTGGCAGAAGGAAGGCATTGCCTGGTACGGCCTGAACGTCAAGTAAGCCAGATTCCTCCCTTGCCGGCTCGTCCGGTCCCGCCCGGCCCCGCAGCCTCTGCGCTGCGGGGCCGAACGCTGCATGAGAACCCAGGAGAAAGAGCGACAAGACCCATGAAGAAGCTCCCGTTTGAGAGGTCGGACCTTGTGGTCCTTCTCGCCATCGTTGCGACCGTTGTCGGGGTACTCGTGTGGGGGCGGTCAAACCCCATCGACTACGCCTCGCTGGACACGTCGGGCATCACGTACCCCAGCGGCACCGTGCTCGAGGTGATCTCGGAGGACCTTGAGCCCACGCCGTACGACGAGAGCAGGTACTGGGGCTCCCAGGAGCTGCGCGTGCGCGTCAACGACGGGGAGCTTGCCGGGCAGGAGCTTCAGGTTCACAACGAGGTCAGCGACACGCACAACATCATCTGCGAGGCGGGCACGGGCGTCATCATTCGCCTTGAGATGCAGGAGGGCCTCGAGCCGTACTACAGCATCTACAACTACGACAGGAGCACGGGGCTCCTGGGGCTTCTCGCGGTATTTGCCCTGCTCATGATTGGCGTCGGTCGCATGAAGGGGCTGCGGAGCCTGATTGGCCTCGCGTTTGCGATCTTTCTCATCGCATGCTTCCTGCTGCCCGCCTTCTATCACGGCTACCCGGTCATTCCGGTGACGGTGGGCGTGGTGCTGGCCATCACGGTGAGCTCCATGACGCTGCTCAACGGCTGGAGCGCCAAGACGCGCGTCTCAATTCTCTCGAGCATGTGCGGCGTTGTGGTTGCGGCTGTGTTCTACGCGATCTTCTCGACCGTCCTGCATGCGGGCGGATACAACATGGACGCCGCCGAGGAGCTCATCTTCCTGCGCCAGCGGGCGGGATTTGAGGTGAGCGACGTGCTCTTTACCTGCGTGCTCATTGCCTCTTTGGGAGCGGTGCTTGACATGACCATGGGCATCACCTCAGCCCTCTTTGAGATGCGGCAGGTGCACCCGACCATCACGCAGCGCGAGCTCTTCCATGCGGGGATGGAGATGGGCCAGGACATGACGGGCACCATGTGCACGACGCTCATCCTGGCGTTTGCCGGCGGCGCCATTACCACGCTGCTCTCGCTGCTTACGTACGGGACGGCGCCGTTTCAGCTGCTCAACTCTGACTACCTCACGCTCGAGGTCTTCCAGAGCCTGGTGGGCAGCCTGGCGGTCATTCTCTCCGTGCCGCTGGCCTCCGGTTTTTCCGCCTGGGCACTCGGGCGTCGGTGAAGCAATCATCGGATTCTCGGGTCTCCCCCGAGATGCGACAAGGTCGATGGAGGCGGCGGGGCCAACCGCGACGGCAGGGGCGATGACAGGGGCCGACGGAGGTGATGACAAAGGTGACAGGGTAAATCTTAAGCCCAACATCGAATTTGCCCGTGACATATTCCTGTTTCTGTTCTTTTGTCGAAATATTCTTCGTTCTTCC
>DXAB01000007.1 GCA_019117265.1 Candidatus Olsenella pullicola | reverse complement strand
CAACGCGAGCGTGCCCAAGACGCTGGTGCGCCATCTGGTGCGCTACGTGGCCGACACCTGCGGGGACGCGGACGAGGCGCGCGTGCTTCTCGACGTTTTGGATACGCCCGTCTCGCCGGAGCTTCTGCCGGCCACGGGCGACGGCACGATCGCGCAGCGCACTGAGGACCTCGTGGGCCCCTACGAGCTGCACGACTTCTTCCTCTACGAGGTCCTGCGACGCGGCACCAATCCCCGCAAGGTCTACCGCCTCGCCCGCTATGCGCTGGGAGAGAAGTACGACGACGAGACGATCCTCTCCTGGCTCAAGGTCTTCTACCGGCGCTACTTTGCGCAGCAGTTCAAGCGCAGCTGCCTGCCCGACGGTCCCAAGGTGGGCTCTGCGGCCGTGAGCCCGCGCGGCGACCTGCGCATGCCGTCGGACGCGTGTTCTACCCTCTGGCTCTCTGAGCTCGAGGGGATGTAGCGCCCTTTCGAGCCCTCGCAATTGGGACGATTTCGATTGTGTGCGGTTTATTCTAAGACGCCGAAGTACGACCCGCGGAGTCGCATTTTCTTACCTGCGGCTTTGCGGGTCGTACTCTGCCGATACTTTGGGGTCTCTCAAAAAACCGCACACAACAGTTGAGGGGGGCTAGATGGCGGGAACGGTGAAGGCGTAGATGGCCTCGCCGGCGTCAAACGTGGCGGTCACGGCGTAGCGGAAGTCGGGTTGGGCCTCAAAGGAGACGGTGTTGTCAACGACCGTGACCTCCTGTTCGGTGGCGGAGAGCTCGCTGGGGTCAACGTCGTGCACGGAGCCGGCGAGCGCGGCTGCCGCAGAGATGTCCCCCTCGCTCCAGCAGGTGACCGTGGCCCCCGTAACAGGGACGTCAAAGTGCATCGTGAGGGTCTCGGGGTCCTCCAGGCGCACTGCCGGCATCCCCTCGGCGGCATACTGCACGGGGTGCGGCGCGTCGGTCGTGGAGGTGAGGGTCTCACCGTCCTGCTCAAAGCTCCACGTTGAGCCGCAGCTGAGCGCCTGCACGCTCTGGGAGGCATACTCGATTGTGGCAACGGGCGGGTCCGCGGGGTCCTTCGCGCTGACTCCCTCGGCGGAGGGTGTCAACGTGACAAAGCGGTACGTGACCTTGCCCGCCTCAAAGTTGGCCTCAACAACGTAGAGATAGCCGGGTTCGATGCTCAGCGCGGCGCTTTTCCCGTCAAGCTCGCAGGAGACCTCGTCCAGGCTGCTCGAGGAGGACTCAAGGGCGCGCCTTCCCACCGTAACGTCCGTGGGCGTCACGTCAAAGGAGACGGTTGCCTCCGTGGCACCCTCGATTCGCGCGTCGGGCAGCTCGTCCAGATCGAGCTGGGGCGCGCCGTTGGAGATGGTCTGCAGCTGGCCACCCTCCTCGTAGGACCAGGTGTACTGGTAGGCGCTGAGCATGACCGAGGTTGCCGCCAGCTCCGTTGTGTAGTCGAGCGAGGCAAAGGCGGGCTCGGACGGGTCCTTCGGCTGCCAGATCTCTGCCACGAGCTCGTCGTACTTCTCGGCGTCTGCCGGCGTGCCCTCCTCGATGACCTCGACCTTGGTGATGCCTGGGTACTGCCCGGGGTAGCTCTCCAGCATGATGCCGTTACCGGTCACGCGCACGATGTTGCCGGCCGTGAGCTCGGGCGTGCCCTCGGGCAGGGTGGGGTAGTAGGGGGACTCACTGTCCTGGTCAACAAAGAGGACCTCGCCATCGCCAAATGTGACGACCATCGCCGTGGAGACAAACTCGCCCATCTCGGTCCCCTTGGCGTCAAAGAGATAGCCCGCATCGCCGCCCTCAAACCAGGCGCCAACGTAGTAGCGCCACCCGGGCTCCACGCCAAAGGCCGCGGCGCCGTCCTCGAGCGAGCACGCGACTCCCTCAAGGTCCCCGTCCTCCGCATAGCGCACGACCTCGACCTCGGTTGCGGGCTGCGAGAAGGACACGCCGACCTCGGACACGCCTGACACCTCGAGGTCGGGGACGTCGTCATCATCGAGCTCCGTCGGAGCAACAACGTCGTTGGAAACGCCGTCCCAGTTATAGCCGTGCAGGAGAAGCCCCATGCTCATGACGGATCCCTCCGTCTCATGGCGTGCGGTGGCGGTGGGCGGCTCGCTCTTGGAGCATCCGACGGCAACCAAGGCGCAGAGCGCGCAAAGAACGCAGGCAAGAAGGGCACGAGAAAGACGGGCGGGGCGGCGTTTCATAGGTCTGTCCTCCTGGTTGGGTCTTCGACCCAATCTTACTAGAAGGCCCGGACAAACGCCGCATGCCCTCCTCTTCTCGCATGCGCGCTTGTGCCGCAGAAAATCTAAGTGCGAGTTGGAAGATTTTTTCATCTGTGGTGGTATAAGTCCACGCGTCTGGGTATTATTCTCAACGTTGGCTGAGGCGGCGCGTATGACACGGCGCCGCACTTGCGCCCGGGAGGGCGCGCAGAGAAGGAGGTTCTTGAACATGACTCTCAAGCCGCTTGGTGATCGCGTCCTGGTTAAGCCCGCCCCCAAGGAGGAGAAGACCTCTACGGGTCTCTACATCTCCAGCGGTGCGCAGGAGAAGCCGCAGCGCGGCCAGGTTGTCGCCGTGGGCGCCGGCAAGATGAACGACAAGGGCGAGCGCATCGCCATCGACGTCAAGGTTGGCGACGAGGTCTACTACGGCAAGTTCGGCGGCAACGAGGTGAAGATCGACGGCGAGGACTTCCTGCTCCTGCGCGCCGACGACATCTACGCCGT
>DXAB01000074.1 GCA_019117265.1 Candidatus Olsenella pullicola | reverse complement strand
AGGTACTCCCGCGCAGGTCGGAGGCGATGTCCTCGTCGCTGCGCGGGGAATAACTATACGCACTCCGGCCGCCCGCGGGGCCGGGAATCCGAGGGTTCACAATTCCTACACAAACGGGGGCGGAGGGCGCTCGTCTTCTTGATGCCGGCTCCCTTGCCTTCTCGGCTTTTTCTGTCTCTATATGCCGTTGCGCACGAGGTCACACGCCTCGGTGATGAGGTCGTCCCTGAGCGACGCCGTGGGCGCCTCGGCATAGACCCTCACGACCGAGCTCGTGCGCGACGGTCGGATGAGCACCCAGGAGTCGTCATCTAGCTGCGCCCTGAGGCCGTCCGCATGGGAGACCTCAACGGGCTCCTTCCCCGCCAGGGTGCCGGGGTTAAGTCCTGGGAGGATGTTTCTGAACGCCTGCGTTGCGGCCGGGTCCAGGCGAAGGTCGCGACGCGCATAGCACATCGTGCCTATCTTCTCCTCGAGCTCCGTCGTCATCTGCGTCAGCGACTTGCCGGAGCGCGCCAGCATCTCCACGGCAAGCAGACACACGAGCAGACCGTCACGCTCCCTCAGGTGCTCGGGAACGCACACGCCGCCATACTCCTCGACGCCCATGATTACGTCGGAATCGAGCGTCTCCCGATAGATGCGATTGAACCCAACGGGGACCGCCGTCGTCTCGCAGCCAAGGCGCTCCGCCTCCCTGCTGATGCAGGCCGAGCACGTGAGCGTGGTCACCACGCGGCCGTGGGCGCCGTGCCCCATCACGAGGTTTCCCAGGAGCATGGGCACGAGCACGCGCGCGGGGAGGATGTTTCCCCTCTCGTCAACTACGGAGGCGCGGTCGCCGTCGCCGTCAAGAAGCAGTCCCATGTCTGCCCCGTGCGCCACGACCGCCTGCTCGCAGGCATCTGCCCAGGGGTCGTGCGGGTCGGGGTGGATGCCGCCAAAGTCCTCGCGAGGCTCAACGTGCATCTCCACCACGTCGCAGCCGAGCTCCGCGAGAAGCCCGGCGAGGTGCGTGGTTCCGGCGCCGCACATGGCGTCGACAACCACGCGCGGCCGACGAGCCGCTATGGCCGCGCGGTCCACGTGCGACGCGAGCTCCACAAGATACGGGCCGACAAGGTCGCACTCCTCAAAAGCGCCGAGCTCGCGCGCGGGCACAAGGGAGATGGCCTGCTCGACCTCGTCGAGGAAGCGGCGCGAGAGGGGGCCGCCGTCCGCGCCTCGAACGAGAATCCCCCCGTACTCGCAAGAAAGCTCGCTCGCGGTAATAATGACGGCGCCCTGCGCGGCCTCGTCGCGCGAGCAGCACCATGCCACGGCCGGGGTGGGACACGGGCAGTCCGAGACCCTCACCGAAAGGCCGTAGGACGAGAGGGTCCCCGCCACGAGGTGGGCGAACCCGCGCGAGCCATGGCGCGTGTCAAAGCCCACGTAGATAGTGGCGCCCGGTGCGGCGTCCGCCCACACGAGGCCGAGCGCGTCCGCAACGCGGGCAACGCCCTCGGCGTCAAACCCCTCGTCAAAGCGCGCCTTCCAGCCGTCGATGCCAAAACGGATGATGTCTCCCCTCCTATCCAAGGAGCGCCACGCCCTTCTCGCCAAACTCCTCACGGAACGCCTCGGCAAAGTCGGGGTCCTGAAGAGCCATGCGGGCGTTGGTGGCGGCCCAGGCGGCGGGGGTGCCGGTGTCGCATCCCTCGGAGGGGTCGACGACGAGCGCGTACATCTCCTCCTCGGCGAGCAGGCGCTCCATGGCGTCGGTCAGCTGAATCTCGTTGCCGGCGCCGGGGCCCTGCGTGGCAAGAAGCTCCATGATGCGCGGGGAGAGCAGGTAGCGGCCAACGATGAAGAGGTGCGAGGGCGCCTCCTCGGGGCGGGGCTTCTCGACGAGCCCCGTAACCTTCCAGACCGCTCCCTCCTGCTCGTCCGTGGCATCGGTGCCGGGAAGGCAGCCAACGCACTCGCCTGCGATGATGCCGTAGCGGCTCACCTGATCGGCGGGGACGGGCGCGACGGCAATGACGGAGGCGCCGCCGTGCGCACGGGAGACCTCGCCCATACGCACGCACATCTGGCGGTCGGGCACAAAGTAGTCGCCGAGGAGCACGAAGAACGGGTCCTCGTCGATGGCATCGGCGGCCTGAAGGACGGCGTGGCCAAGGCCGCGCGCCTCATCCTGATAGACAAACGAGACGGGTAGCGTCGCGGCCTCGTGGACGCGATCGGCCTCCTTGTCCTTGCCACGCTCGCGCAGCATGGACTCAAAGCCCTCGTCGACGGAGAAGTACTGCTCGATCTGCGGCTTCTCGTGGGAGTTGATGATGACGACGCCCTCGACGCCCTCCGGCTCGAGAGCCTCCTCGACCACATACTGGATGACGGGCTTGTCCAGCACCGGCAGGAGCTCCTTGGGAGAGCACTTGGTTGCGGGTAGGAAGCGCGTGCCCAGTCCAGCGGCGGGGATGATTGCCTTCATGGCCTTCCTTTCGGGTTGACGTCAGTGCGCCCCCGGAGCGGTCCGGCGGCACAAGAAACATACCCCTTTGGAAGGCTGGCGATTCTTACATACCTGCAAGCGGCCTAATATGCCTGCTCTCCGTCATCTTTGAGTGGAGGGGCCACATCTGCTTCACACAGGGCTACTCGGGAACGACGATGCCCTGCCCCTCGAGGTAGCCGATGAGGCGGCTCATGGTCTCTGCGGAGAGGACGTGCTCCATGAGGCACGCCTCCTCGTCCGCGACCTCGGGCTTGACGCCAAGGTCGCGCTCGAGGAAGAGGCGCAGCGCCCGGTGGGCGCGCCACACGAGAGCGGCGTACCCCCGACCCTCCTCCGTAAGCAAAACGCGGCCGTAGCGGCTCTGCGTGACCATGCCGCTCTCCTTGAGCGTGGAGAGGGCCTTGTTGACGCTCGCCTTGGAGACGCCGAGCTGCTCGGCAACGTCAACGGAGCGGACCGTCCCGTCACCGGAGCCCCCCTCTATCGAGAGGCGATAGATCGCCTCGAGGTAGTCCTCACTGGCGCGGCTGAGGGTGTGGTCGTCTCGGGAAGTGGTGCCGTACATGCTCTGCCTCCTCGCTGCGGCGCGTCTTAGAGCTCGTACTCCTCATCGGGCAGAGTCGTGCGCCTGATGCGGGCGCCGAGGGAGCCGAGCTTCTCGACAAAGCCCTCGTAGCCGCGGTCGATGTGATGGATGTCGGACACCGTGGTGACGCCGTCGGCCACGAGGCCCGCCATGACGAGCGCGGCGCCGCCGCGCAGGTCGGGAGACTTCACCTGCGTTCCGGAGAAGCCGTCGACGCCATGGACGATGGCATGGTGCCCCTCGATCTGAATGTTGGCGCCCATGCGCGAGAGCTCGCTCGCGAACATGAAGCGGTTCTCGAAGACGTTCTCGGTAATGATGCAGCTCCCCTTTGCAAGGGCAAGCAGACACATGGTCTGGGCCTGCATGTCCGTGGGGAAGCCCGGGAACGGGAGCGTCTGGATGTCCGTGGGAGCGAGCGGGCGGTCGCGCCAGACGGTGCAGCTGCGCTGCGCGCGCTCCACGGAGGCGCCCATCTGCTCAAACTTCTTGAGCACGAGGCCCAGGTGCTTGGGGTCAAAGCCCGTGACCGTCACGGGGTCCTTGGCCAGGGCGCCGATGGCGAGGAAGGTTCCCGCCTCGATGCGGTCCCCCACCACCTCGTGCGTGACAGGGTGAAGCTCTGAGACGCCCTCGACCTCGATGACCGGGGAGCCGGCGCCAGAGATCTTGGCGCCCATCTCGTTGAGAAGGTTGGCGAGGTCCACGATCTCGGGCTCGCGCGCGGCGTTGTCTATGGTGGTGGTGCCCTTGGCAAAGACCGAGGCCATCATGAGGTTCTCGGTGGCGCCCACGCTCGCAAAGGAGAGCGTGACGGTGTCTCCCACCAGGCCGTGCGGAGCGCTGGCGTGGATGTTGCCGTGATCGACCCTAAACTCCACGCCCAGAGCCTCAAGGCCGAGGATGTGCATGTCGATGCTGCGGGCGCCGATGTTGCAGCCGCCCGGCATGGCCACGATAGCGCGACCAAAGCGCGAGAGGAGCGGTCCGAGAACCGCAGTGGAGGCGCGCATCTGCGCAACGAGGTGATAGGGCGTCTCCCATGAATCAACGGTTGAGGTGTCAATCTTCAGCTCGTGCTCGTTCACGACCTCGATCTGGGCGCCGATGTTCTTGAGAACCTTGCCCATGACGTGGACGTCTGCGATGTTGGGGACGTTCTTGAGGACCGTCACCCCCGGCGCCATGATCGTTGCCGCCATGAGCTTGAGGGCCGAGTTCTTGGCACCCTCGACGCGCACCTCACCCGTGACGCGATGACCGCCCTCTACCTGTATGACGTCCATGAAACCTCCGTGCTAGCGGGTACTCGGCGCGGACTCGCCCGTCGCCTGCTTAAGCAGAAGGTTACACCACCTGACCTTTTTCTCGTAGTAGGCGGCGCGATAGTCGCCCTCCTCCATCTCGTCGAGAAGGTCGAGCGCCTTGTCGCGCGTCCTGCGAACGGTCTCCGCGTCAATGTCGTCGGTACGACGCGCGTGGTCGGCGAGGATGATGACGCCCTCGCGGTCAATCTCGGCATAGCCTCCGGAGACAACGACGTCAAACTCTCCGCCGCCGTCCTCGGGCGTGCGCCTGATGCGCACGACGCCGTCGCCCAGCGCCACGACCTCCGGCGCGTGGCCGGGCCACACGCCCAGCTCGCCGGCATAGGTGACGAGCACGAGGTTGGCGACCGCCCCCTCATAGAGGGAGCGGTCCGGACGGACGATCTGGCAGTTGAGCTCCGCCATGAGCTACTCCTCGGCCTCTTCGGCCGCGGAGGCGGCCATGGCTGCGGCGCGGCGGCGCACGTCCTCGATGGTGCCGGCAAAGCGGAACGCCTGCTCGGGGAGGTCGTCGCACTTGCCGTCAACGATCTCGGCAAAGGAGCGCACCGTGTCCTCAACGGTCACGTAGGTGCCAGGGTTGCCGGTGAACTTCTCGGCAACGTGGAAGGACTGCGAGAGGAACTGCTGAATCTTTCTGGCGCGCGCAACGACGTGCTGCTGCTCCTCGGAGAGCTCGTCCATGCCCAGAATGGCGATGATGTCCTGGAGGTCGGAGTACTCCTGGAGCGTCTCCTGGACCGCCATCGCCACACGGTAGTGCTCCTCGCCCACGATCGAGGGGTCGAGCGCGGAGCTCGAGCTCGCCAGCGGGTCCACGGCCGGGTAGATGCCGAGCTCCGAGATGGAGCGGGAGAGGACCGTCGTGGCGTCGAGGTGCGTGAAGGTGGTGGCAGGGGCCGGGTCGGTGAGGTCGTCCGCGGGAACGTAGACGGCCTGGACCGAGGTGATGGAGCCCTCCTTGGTGGAGGTGATGCGCTCCTGGAGCTCGCCCATCTCGGTTGCCAGCGTGGGCTGGTAGCCAACGGCGGAGGGCATACGGCCGAGAAGGGCCGAGACCTCGGAGCCCGCCTGGGAGAAGCGGAAGATGTTGTCAATGAAGAGAAGGACGTCCTGGCCCTGGTCGCGGAAGTACTCGGCCGTGGTCAGGCCGGCCAGCGCGACGCGCATGCGCGCTCCGGGCGGCTCGTTCATCTGGCCATAGACCAGGCAGGTCTTCTCGATGACGCCGGACTCGGTCATCTCGAGGTAGAGGTCGGTGCCCTCGCGCGTGCGCTCGCCGACGCCCGTGAAGACCGAGGTGCCGCCGTGCTGCTGGGCGAGGTTGTTGATGAGCTCCTGGATGAGGACGGTCTTGCCCACGCCCGCACCGCCGAAGAGTCCCGTCTTGCCGCCGCGCACGTAGGGCTCGAGAAGGTCGATGGCCTTGATGCCGGTCTCGAAGATCTCCGTCTGGGTGGTCAGGTCGTCGAAGGGCGGCGCCGGATGGTGAATCGGGTAGTACTGCACGTCGTCGGGAACGCCGCCGCCGTCGACGGGCTGGCCCATGACGTTCCAGACGCGGCCGAGCGTGGAGGGGCCCACGGGCATCATCATGGGGTGGCCGGTGTCGCGGACCTTGAGGCCGCGGGTGAGGCCATCGGTCGAGGACATGGCGACGGTGCGGACGACGCCGCCCGGCAGCTGCGACTCGACCTCGAGCACGGTGCTGACGTGGCCGACGGGCGTGTCGCCCTCGACGACGAGCGCCGTGTAGATGCCGGGCACCTGGCCGTCAAACTTGACGTCGACGACGGGGCCCACGACGCGCACGACGGAGCCCACGCCGACGGTGCGGTTGAGCTTGTTGTACGCCGCCTCCTCGAGGGCGGTGCGCGTCTCGTTGTTCTTCTCTGCCATCAGTTGTCCTCCAATGCGGAAGCGCCGCCGATGATCTCGTTGAGCTCGGTGGTGATGGAGCCCTGGCGGACTCGGTTGTACGTGCGCTCGAGCGTGCCAAGGACCTCCTTGGCGTTGTCGGTCGCGGACTGCATGGCGCGGCGGCGCGCCCCGTGCTCCGCTGCCGCCGAGTCGAGCAGCGCGTGGAAGATGACGGTCCTAAAGTACGCCGGCATGAGCTTGCCCAGAACCTCCTCGGCGGAGGGGTCGAAGGCAAAGTCGGTGTAGGCGTGGCCCTCAACGAGCGAGAGGGCCTCGCGCTCGCGCGGCTTGTTGGGCATCGTGAGCTGCTCCTTCGTGATGGGGAGCAGCTGTTCGACAACCTGCGTCTGCTCGACGCGGTTCTTCGCGTGCCAGTAGTAGAGCACCACGCGGTCAATCTCGCCGGAGGCGTAGCCGCGCATCACGTACGAGGCGATGCGGTCCGCCTGGTCCTGGTTGGGCTCGGACGAGATGCCCACGAACGACATCGCGGGCGGCATCTTGCGATACGTGAAGTACTCCGTGGGCTTGCGGCCGCAGGTGATGACCGACGAGGAGATGCCCTGCGCGCGAAGGCGCTTCATCTCCGCCTCGACGGCGCGCTGCTGGACGATGTTGAAGCCGCCAGCCAGACCGCGGTCCGAGGCAATGAGGATGAACAGGACGTTCTTCTCCTCGAGGTGCTTCATGAGCAGCGGCTGCCCCGCGCTGAAGCCGGCCTCGGCCACGTTGGCAAGCATGCGCGTGATGGCGTCCTTGTAGGGTTCCGCGGACTCGGCCCGCTCGAGGGCACGACGGATGCGCGCAGTGGAGATCATCTCCATCGTGCGCGTGATCTGCATCGTGCTCCGGATGGAGCTCATACGCCGCTGTATCTCGCGAAGGTTGGCCATCTGCGTCTACTCCTGGCCCCCAAGCGGCGCGTGGCCGCCCTCGGGGGGCACCGCGACCGTGGGCTCTGCCGCGCGCTCAACGTCGGCGGAGGAGCGCTTGTTGGGGTGCTCGGCGAGGAAGCCCTTCTTGAAGCGGGCGATGCGGGCGCGCAGGCGCTTTGAGGTGGCATCGTCGAGCTTGCCCTCCAGAACCGCGTGGCGCAGCTTGGGACAGTGTCCAGCCATGTACTTGGCGAGCTCGTTTCTGAAGAGCGTCACGTGGTCGAGGTCAATGTCGTCCAGGAAGTCCTCCTTGGCGGCAAAGATGGCGATGACCTGGTCACAGACGTCGAGCGCCGAGAAACGCTGCTGCTTGAGCAGCTCCATCATGTGCGAGCCATGGTTGAGCTGGTACTGCGTGGTGGCGTCGAGGTCGGAGCCAAACTGCGAGAAGGCCTGCTTCTCTCGGTAGCTCGCGAGGTCGAGGCGCAGCGTGCCGGCAACCTGCTTCATGGCGGGAATCTGCGCGGCGCCACCGACGCGGCTCACGGAGATGCCTACGTCAACGGCAGGGCGCTGGCCCTGGAAGAAGAGGTTGGACTGCAGGTAGATCTGGCCGTCGGTGATCGAGATCACGTTGGTGGGAATGTAGGCGGAGACGTCGCCCTCCTGCGTCTCGATGATGGGCAGCGCCGTGAGCGAGCCGCCGCCGTTGGCGTCGGACAGCTTGCAGGCGCGCTCGAGCAGGCGCGAGTGCAGGTAGAAGATGTCACCGGGGTAGGCCTCGCGTCCGGGCGGACGATGAAGCGTCAGCGACATCTGTCGATAGGCCACGGCCTGCTTTGAGAGGTCGTCGTAGACCACGAGGGCGTGACCACCGGGGTGCTCGGCATCGGCAGGGTTGCCGTGCTCGTCGTTGTACATGAAGTACTCGCCGATGGCGGCACCCGACATGGGCGCGATGTACTGCATGGAGGCGGAGTCCGCCGCGGTTGCCGCCACGATGACGGTGCGGTCCAGAACGCCGTGCTGGGCGAGGGACTCGCGAATGGCGGCGACCGTCGAGGCCTTTTGGCCGATGGCCACGTAGATGCAGATCATGTCGGTGCCGCGCTGGTTGACGATGGTGTCGATGGCGATGGCCGTCTTGCCCGTCTTGCGGTCGCCAATGATGAGCTCGCGCTGGCCGCGGCCAATGGGCACCATGGCGTCAATGGCGAGAAGTCCCGTCTGCACGGGCTCGCAGACCGGCTTTCTGTCCATGATGCCCGGCGCCTTGAACTCGATGGGGCGGCGGTGCGTGGTGTTGATGGGGCCAAGGCCGTCGATGGGCTGGCCGAGCGGGTTCACCACGCGCCCGAGCATGGCGTGGCCCACGGGGATGTCGAGGACGCGGCCGGTCGTGCGGCACTCGTCGCCCTCCTTGATCTCCTCGGCCTCGCCAAAGAGCACCGCGCCCACGTCGTCCTGGTCGAGGTTCTGGACCAGGCCATAGACGTCGAGGCCGGTGCGCGAGCTCGTGAACTTGAGCAGCTCGCCGGACATGGCGCTCTTGAGGCCGGAGACGCGTGCGATCCCGTCGGCCACCTCGGTGACGACGGAGGCCTCCTGGCGGTCGACCGTGGCACTGATCTGCGCGAGCTCCTCGCGCAGCGTGCTCATGATCTTCTCGGAGCTAATGGTTTCCATTACTGTTCCTCGCCTTCGATGAAGGTAGACGAGAGGGTCTTTCTGATGTTGGCGAGCTGGGCGCGGACGGACGCGTCATAGCGCTTGCCGCGCACCTCGAGCATGATGCCGCCGATGATGGCAGGGTCAACGCGCTCCACGAGGTAGACCGGGGACTTGAGGTCGGCCTCGGCCTTGGCGCGCACCTTGCTCCTGAGGCTGTCGTCCATGGGGACGGCCGTGGTCACCGTGACGGAGACCGTGGTGTCCTGGGCGTCGAGCAGCTCCTTGTAGCGCTTTGCCACCTGGTCGAGCAGACCGAGGTCGTCCTCGCGCTGCATGGCGGCGAGGGTCTCGAGCACCTCGGGCGTGAACTTTCTGGCGTGCTGCCACTGCACGAGGTCCGCGTTGGCGCGACCCTCGGAATGCGCCGCCTCGAGAAGGGCCCGGGTGTAGGCCTCGACCTTCTCGGCCTCCGCGCGCTTACTTCCGCTCATCTGGGGTGCTCACTTCCGCGAGGTACTTCTCGGCGAGCCTGCGCTGCTCCTCCTCCGAGAGGTCGTTGCCGATGATCTTGCTGGCAATCTCCACGGAGAGGTCAACCACCGAGCTCGAGAGCTCGATCATGGCCTTGTGGCGCTCGGAGTCCACCGCGCCGTGGGCCTTGGCGATGATGTCGGCGGCCTCGCGCTGGGCCTTTGCGAGAACCGCGGAGCGAACCTCCTCGGCCTCCTTCTTGGCCCGGGCGACGATGGCGTCGGCCTCGTGGTGGGCGTCGAGAATCTTGGCCTCGTAGCTCTTGGCCTCCTCAGCCGCCTGAATCTTGGAGCGCTCGGCAGCGTCCAGGTCGTCCTGGATCTTCTGCTGACGCTTCTCCATCATGGAGAGGACCTGCGGCCACACGAGCTTGGCGAGGACGACCCAGATGACGAGGAAGGCGATGAGGGCTGGGATGAACTCGGCCATCTTGGGGATGAGGATGTCGGGCCCCACGGCCGACTCGTCGGCCAGCGCAACGCCCGGGGTCGCCAGCGCAAGAGCGCCCGAGGCGAGGACGACCATCGGCCACCTAGCAGTGTTTTTCATGCTTGCCTCCACTCGGAAACGTGCGACAGCGCTACTTGACGATGAGGCTGACGACGAAGCCGATGAGGGCGAGGGCCTCGACGAAGGCAGAGCCCAGGATGAAGACCGTGAACAGACGGCCCTGAACCTCGGGCTGACGAGCCATGCCCTGCGCAACGCCACTGGCGGCCAGGCCAATGCCGATGCCCGCGCCGATAACGCCGAGACCATAACCAACGACACCGAGAGC